>NZ_JBJGYV010000002.1:0-353672 GCF_054050175.1 Geodermatophilus sp. SYSU D00697 | reverse complement strand
CGCCGACCTCGCGGTGCACCGCGAGGTCGGCGACGACGCCGCGGGGCCGGCCCGCCCGAGCCGACGGCGACCCCGCCTCAGGCGAGGCGGGCGAGCTCCGCGGGCAGCGCCCCGGGGGAGAGGACGCCGAGCCGCTGGGTGGCCCGGGTGAGGGCGACGTAGAGGTCGTTGTGCCCGCGGACGCCCTCGTCGAGGACCCGCGCCGGGTCGACGACCAGCACGCTGTCGAACTCCAGTCCCTTGGCCTCGGTCGGGGTGACCACCACCGGGCCCAGCGAGGAGTCCGCGTCCGGACCGCTGGTGACCTGCTGCACCCGCGCGGCCACCGCCGAGGCGACCTCGGCCACCCGGCTCGCCGGTGCGATCACCGCGGTGGTGCCCTCCGCGGCGGCGAGCTCGGCGGTGACCTCGGCGACCCGTGCGGCCAGCTCCTCCTCGCCGGTCAGCTCGGCCCACGGCGCGGAGGTGCCGGGCCGGACCGAGCGCGGCGAGGTCGCGCCGGTCCCGCCGGCGGCGAGGACGTCGGCGGCGACGGCCATGATCTCGGCCGGCGTGCGGTAGTTGACGGTCAGCTCCTCCAGCCGCCAGGCGTCGCCGACGTGCGGGCGCAGCGTCTCGTCCCAGGCGTCGGCCCCGGCGAGCGTGCCGGTCTGGGCGAGGTCGCCGACCGCGGTCATCGACCGCGTGGGGCAGCGGCGGACCAGCAGCCGCCACGCCATCGGCGAGAGCTCCTGGGCCTCGTCGACGACGACGTGCCCGAAGGTCCAGGTGCGGTCGGCGGCGGCCCGCTCCGCGGTGGTGCGGGTGTCGAGCGTCCGCTGTCGCTCGGCCAGCTCCTCGGCGCCGATCAGGTCGCCGGCGCTGAGCACCTCGGCCTCCAGGTGCTCGTCCTCGAGGTCGATCGAGCGTGAGCCGTGCAGCACGTCGAGGGTCTCCTGCGCCTGGGCCAGCCGGCGGCGGCGGTCGCGCTCCTCGCGGGCCCGCTGCGCGCTGTCGTCGAAGCCGAGCAGCTCCTCGGCCTCCTCCAGCAGCGGGACGTCGGCCGGGGTCCATGCTGACGGGGAGGTGGCCGATCCTCGAGGGCGGTGCAGCAGCGCCCGCGTCGCGTCGTCCCACTCCGGCGTGGCGGTGGCGATCCGGTCCGGGTCGGCGAACAGCTCGGTGAGCAGCCGCTCGGGGGTCAGCACCGGCCACAGGTCGTCGACGAGCAGCCGGACGGCGGGCTCGGCGGCGACCTCCCGGCGCAGCGCGGCGACGTCCTCGCGGTCGAGCAGGTTGGCCCCGCCGCGGACGTCGGCGCCGATCCGCTCCGCGTAGCGCTTGGTGAGGACGTCGACGATCCGCCGGGCGAAGTGCGGCCGGGCCAGGTTGTGCAGCCGGTCGGCCTTGCGCGCCGCGTTCTGGGCCCGCTTCACGTCGATGGGCCGCAGCCGCAGGGGGAAGCCGTCGACGACCACCTCCCGCGGCCCGGCGGGGACCACCTGCCGGTCGGTGACGGCGCGCTCGAGCACCTCCACCATCTCCAGCCGTCCCTTCACCGCCGCGGTCTCCGGCGACTCGGTCCCGCGCGCGTCCAGGCCCGGGCGCAGCTGGCCCAGCCCGGCCAGCAGCACGCCGGTCTCGCCCAGCGAGGGCAGGACGTCGGCGATGTAGCGCAGGAAGGTCGGCGTGGGCCCGACGACGAGCAGGCCGCGGCGGGCCAGCCGCTCGCGGTGGGTGTAGAGCAGGTAGGCCGCGCGGTGCAGCGCGACGGCGGTCTTGCCGGTGCCCGGCCCGCCCTGGACGACGAGGACCCCGCGGTCGTCGGCGCGGATGATGCGGTCCTGCTCGGCCTGGATGGTGCGGACGATGTCGGTCATCCGGCCGGTGCGCGCGGTGTCCAGCGCCGCCATCAGCGCGGCCTCGCCGGTCAGGCCGGAGCCGGCTCCCCCGGAGGTGAGCACCTCGTCGTCGAGCCGGACCACCCGGCGCCCGCGGGTGCGGATGTGCCGGCGGCGGGACACGCCCAGCGGGTGCACCGGGGTGGCGGTGTAGAAGGGCCGGGCCGCGGGCGCGCGCCAGTCGACCAGCGCGGGGTCGCCCCCGGCGTCGTCGGCGGCCAGCCCGATCCGGCCGATGTAGAGCGGGCCGTCGTCGGTGCGGTCGATCCGCCCGACGCACAGGCCCGCCTCGGCGGCGTCGAGCGCGGTGACCCGCTCGGTCTGGAACCGCACGGTGGCGTCGCGCTCCTGCAGCGCCTGCGGGTCGACCGCGGGCCAGGAGATGGCCTGCTTGAGCCGCTGCTCGGCGAGGTCGCGGGCGGCGTCGAGGCGGCCGTAGAGCTCCTCGACGTACTGCTGTTCGGCTTCGATCTCGGGGTGGGGAACGACCTCTGGCTGCGTCGTCGGCACTGCGCGTCTCTCTGTCGGTGTCTCGGCTCAGGAGCAATCGCCCATGGTGCCCCTGCATTCCCGGATCGTGCGGCGGACGCACCAGTGAGCCCTACCCTCGGTGCCGTGGGTCCCGGACTCCTGCTGTCGCTGACCCTGCCGGGTCTGGTGCTGCTGCTCGTCGTCCTCGGGGTCGCCGAGTCCGCGTGGGCGCGCCTGGGCCGGCGCAGCCCGGTCACCCGCCGGTCCCGGCACGCGCTGTCCGCCGGCGGGATCGACGTGTTCTCCGCGGCGCTCGCGCCGGGCCGGGAGGCCGACCTCGAGCAGCAGCGGGTCCAGCAGACCAGGCGCGCGGACGACGAGGACGGCGCGCCGCCGCACAGCACCGTCGACCTCGACGCCGGCGTCGCCGTCCTCGTCGTGGGGCACCGGCCCTCAGCCGCCGGGTAGCCGCCGCTCAACCACCGAGCAGCCGGCGCAACCAGCGGGTGCGCGCCGCCCGCGCCTCCGTGGAGATGGTGGCGTCCGGGGCGAACCCGTCGAAGCCGTGGAAGCCGCCCGGCCACACGTGCCGCTCGGCGACCCCGCCGGCCTGCCAGATCCGGGTGGCGTACTCGACGTCCTCGTCGCGGAAGGTCTCGGCGGAGCCGACGTCGACGAACGCCGGCGGCAGGCCGGACAGGTCGGTGGCCCGTGCCGGTGCGGCGTAGGGGGAGACGTCGGGGCCGCCGCGGGCGTCCCCGAGCAGCGCCGTCCAGCCGGTGCCGTTGGCCGTGCGGTCCCAGACGCCGAGGCCGGCCATCTGGTGGGCCGAGACGGTGTCGTTGCGGTCGTCGAGCATGGGGCACAGCAGCAGCTGCCCGGCCAGCGCGGGACCGCCGCGGTCGCGCGCCAGGAGGGCGACCGCCGCGGCGAGGCCACCGCCGGCACTGACGCCGCCCACGACGATGCGCGCCGGGTCGATGCCGAGGTCCTCGGCGTGGGCGGCGGTCCAGACCAGGCCGGCGTAGCAGTCCTCGACCGGGCCCGGGTGCGGCGTCTCGGGCGCCAGCCGGTACTCGACCGAGACCACCGCCATCCCGAGCTGCTCGGCCTGCTCCACCATGCCCAGGACGCCGGAGCGGTTGTCGCCGATGATCATCCCGCCGCCGTGGATGGCGTAGATGGCCGGCGTCGGGCCGGTCGCGGTGGTGGGCCGGCAGACGAGCAGCGAGATCTCCGGCGCCCCCTCCGGGCCGGGGACCGTCCGGTCCTCGACGGTGAACGCGCCGCCGCGGCGCAGCTCCTCGTCGGTCGGTCGCGGGGTGAGCTCGGCCTGCCGCAGCGCCGGGATCTGCTCGGCGGTGAGCGGGGTCGAGAAGACCTCCGCGAACGCCTCGAGCGCGACCGCGCACTCCGGGTCGAACGGGGGCGGCGGGCCGATCTCGGCGGCCGGGCGGGCGGACGGCGACGTCAGGGTCACGGGACCTCCAGGGCTTCGGACGGCGGCCTCATCGTGGTGGCCGGGGCCCGCTCCGGGCCACCCTCTCAGCACTCGCCGGGCAGGGCGACCGTGACCTGCGGCGGGACGTCGGCGGAGGAACCCGTCGTCCCCGGCCGGTGCGGGACCCACCACGGCTGCGACCGGACCCGTGCTGTGGCCCAGGAGCGGGGACCAAGGCCTCTGGCGCCGATCACGGGAACGGACCGGGACGGCAACTCGTAGGTCATCTCGACGTCATGTCGTCTGCCTACCGTCGGGCCTGCACACCTCAGGAGGAAGCCATGACCGCACCCACCGCCCCCCGTCCGACCCGCCGCGCCCCCGGCTCCCGGACCCGCCCGCGTCCCGAGCGCTCGGCCTGGACCTGCCCCAACTGCCAGCGGGAGACCCAGCCGCCGCGCAAGCGCTGCTCCGACTGCGGCACCTCGCGCTACTGAGGGCGGACGCCCTGGCGGCGGGCCGACGAGGTCCGCGGGTGGCCGGCGGCGCGCCCCGCGCGACGTCGGCGCGGTAGCCCGGCGGCCGCCGGGATCCCCGGGGGCGGCGCGCCGCCGCGGGCGGATCCGCCGGAGGAGCCTTCCACCGGGAGGGGACGGGGGGACAGGGACGGGGCCGTCCGGATACCGTCGGCCGGTGAGCGTGATCATGCGGAACCGGGTCCGCGTGACCGGGGTCGACGGGGGTCGACCCATGGTGTTCGCACACGGGTTCGGGTGCGACCAGGAGATGTGGCGGTTCGTCGCCCCGGACTTCGAGGTCGACCACCGCGTCGTCCTGTTCGACCACGTCGGCTCCGGGCGGTCGGACCTGTCGGCCTACGACCCGGTCAAGTACGGCTCGCTGCGGGGGTACGCGGCCGACGTCGTGGAGCTGTGCCGGGAGCTCGAGCTCGAGGACGTGGTCTTCGTCGGCCACTCGGTGAGCGCGATGATCGGCGTCCTCGCCGCGCAGCAGGCCCCGGAGCGGGTCGGCGCCCTGGTGATGGTCGGCCCCAGCCCGCGGTACGTCGACGACGCGGACTACACCGGCGGCTTCTCGCGGGCCGACGTCGCCGGGCTGCTCGAGTCACTCGACAGCAACCACCTCGGCTGGTCGAGGGCGATGGCCCCGGTGATCATGGGCAACCCCGACCGGCCGGAGCTCACCGAGGAGCTCGCCAACAGCTTCTGCCGCACCGACCCCGACATCGCCCGCCAGTTCGCGCAGGTGACCTTCCTGTCGGACAACCGCGCCGACCTCCCGGGCGTCCGCGTGCCGACGCTGGTCCTGCAGTGCGACGCCGACGCGATCGCCCCGCACGTGGTGGGCCGCTACGTGCACGAGCAGATCCCCGGCAGCGTGTTCACGCAGCTGTCCGCGACCGGGCACTGCCCGCACCTGAGCGCGCCGGAGGAGACCACCGCCGCCATCCGGGCCTTCCTGTCCCGCCTCCCCGGGTGATCGCCATGGAGGAGCCCGCGGGCGGCCCCCGGCCGGAGGACCCGGGCCGGCTGCAGCGGCTGCTCGACGACGACCCGGCCGACCTCTACGAGAACGCACCGTGCGGCTACTTCTCCGCGCTGCCCGACGGCCGGGTGGTCAAGGTCAACCGCACCTTCTGCGAGTGGACCGGCCGGGCGGCCGGGGAGCTGCTGGGCACGCGGTTCCAGGAGCTGCTCAGCATCGGCGGTCGGGTCTTCTACGAGACGCACATGGCGCCCCTGCTGCGGATGCAGGGCGCGGTGCGGGAGGTGGCGCTCGACATCGCCCGGGGCGACGGCTCGCTGCTGCCGTGCCTGGTCAACGCCGTCGAGCTGCGCGACGCCTCGGGCGCGCCGGTCCTGGTGCGGGCTACGGTGTTCGAGGCGACGTCCCGGCGGCGGTACGAGCGGGCGCTGCTGGCCGCGCAGCGCGCGGCGGCGGAGTCGGAGGCCCGCTCGCGGACGCTCCAGCAGGTGGTGTCGGAGCTGGCGGCGGCCACGTCGGCCCGGGAGGTGGCCCAGGTGATCGTCTCCCGCAGCCGGGCGGCGGTCGGGGCCAGCGGCGCGGGGTTGTGGCTGGCCACCGAGCGGCGCGACGCGGCCCGCCCGGGACCGTCGGTCCCGCCCATCGAGCTGGTCGCCGTCGACGGCATCCCCCCGCAGCTGCTGCGGCAGATGGAGGCGGCCGCCGTCGGGGGTGCCGAGCTGGTGCGCGAGGGCGGGGTGCACACGGTGCCCCTCGGTGCGGGCGTGCGCGCGGTGTGGCCGGGGCTGGCCGCGGCGATGGAGGAGACCGGCCAGGAGGCGCTGGTCGTCGTCTCGGTGAACGCCGACAGCCGGCACCTGGGGGCGCTGGTGCTGCTGCTGGGCTCGCTCGGGGACAGCGAGCTCGTCGAGCTCACCGAGCCGGGACGCCGGGGCAGCCTGCCGCAGGCCGACCTCGACCTGCTGGCCACCGTCGGCCAGCAGGCCGGACAGGCGCTGGAGCGGGTCCGGCTGTACGAGGAGACCGCGCGGGCGGCGGAGCGGTCGGCGTTCCTGCTCGACGCCGCGCGGCTGATGGCCTCGGCGCCGGACGTGGCGCGGATGGCGGAGCGGCTGGCCGAGCTGGCGGTGCCGCGGCTGGCCGACATCTGCGTCCTGGACCTGGTCACCGAGCACGGGCCGACCCGCCCGGCGGTTCGGCACGGCGATCCGCGGCGGCGCCGGCTGGCCGACGAGCTGCGGGAGCGGCACCTGCCCGTCCGCCACCCCGCACACCCCGGCGTGCAGGCGATGGAGCAGGGGCGGACGGTCTGGATCCGCGAGGTCACCGACGCCTGGCTGAGGGAGGTCACGAGCGACGAGCGACACCTGGCGACCGCCCGGGCGCTGCAGCTGCTCAGCCTGGTCTGCGTGCCGCTGCGGGCGGAGGGCCGCACGCTCGGCGTGCTGACCCTGGGCACCGACCGGCGACGCGGGCCGTTGACCGCGGCCGACGTCGAGGTCGCCGAGCAGCTGGCCCTCCAGGTCTCCCAGGTGGTCGACAAGGGGCAGCGCTTCGAGCTGGAGGCCCTGACCTCGCACACCCTGCAGGCCAACCTGCTGCCCCCCGCCCCGCCGCCGGTGCCCGGCCTGGGGGTCGCCGTCCGCTACCTCGCGGCCAGCCTCGGCGCCGACGTCGGCGGCGACTTCTACGACGTCGTCCCGCTGCCCGGCGGTCAGGTGGCGCTGGCCGTGGGGGACGTCGTGGGGCACGACATCACCGCGGCGGCGGTCATGGGCCAGCTGCGCAGCGTCTACCGGACCCTGCTGGCCGACGGCGCGACGCCGAGCGCGGTCATCGACCGGCTGCAGTCCGCGTGGTCGCTCCTGGGGCTGCAGCGCATGGCGACGGCGCTGTTCGCGACGCTCGACCCGGCCAGCGGGCAGCTGCGCGTGGCCTCGGCCGGGCACCTGCCGCCGCTGGTGGTCTCCGGTGAGGACGCCGCGCTGCTCGACGTCCACCCGAGCCGGATGCTGGGTGCCCCGCCGGCGCCCGCGCCGACCGCGGAGTGGGCGGGCGTGCTGTCCCCGGGGGCCACGATGCTGCTCTACACCGACGGGCTGGTGGAGAGCCGGGACGCCGACATCGACGAGGGGCTGGCCACCCTGCTGGACGCCGCGGTCCGGGTGGGGACCGACGACCCCGACGGGTTCTGCGACCGGCTGCTCGCGGAGCTGGCCGGCGGTGTGCGACCCGACGACGTGGCCCTGCTGGCGATCACCCGGATGCCCTAGCGCGCCGGCCCCGCGCGCGCGACCATCGGCGCAGGGCTCGTGCGGCGCGGGAGGCGGCCATGGAACGTTCCCCCAACCCGGTGACCGACGCGATCGACGGCGCCACCGGTGACATCACGATGTCCGGAGACGCGATGCGGTGGTCCCCGGAGCTGGCCGACGGACACGGGCGCGGCGCGGCCGCGTCCTTCCCGGGGGTGGACGTGGCCGCCGGGTTCGGTTCGCTCCTCGGGCTGGACGGCTCCGGGATGCGCCGGCTGGTCTCGGGCGCGGTGACCTCCCTGGCCACGGTCGCGGGGGACGTCGTCTCGGAGCTGCGCCAGCTCACCCGCGGGACCGAGACGGACGACGATCCCGAGCGCTGACCCGGCGCGCCGGGAGCGGCGGCGCCCTGTAGGAACGGTGGGGCACGGCCACACCGACGTGGGGAGTCGCACCGCATGACCAGCTCGCTGTCCCTGGCGCCCGCGCCACCGTCCGAGGCCGCGGAGAGCGTGCGGGCGGAGGTGCGCGAGTTCCTCGCCGCCGAGCTGGCCGCCGGCACGTTCGCCACGCACGTCGACACGTGGCTCTCCGGTGTCGATCCCGCGTTCTCCCGGAAGCTGGGCGAGCGTGGCTGGCTGGGGATGACCTGGCCGAAGCGCTACGGCGGGCACGAGCGGTCGGCGATGGAGCGGTACGCCGTCACCGAGGAGCTGCTGGCCGTCGGGGCGCCGGTCGCCGCGCACTGGATCGCCGACCGGCAGTCCGGGCCGAACCTGCTGCGGTACGGCACCGAGGCGCAGCGGCAGGAGATCCTGCCGCGCATCGCCGCGGGGGAGTGCTTCTTCGTCATCGGCATGAGCGAGCCGGACTCCGGCTCCGACCTCGCCTCGATCCGCACCCGGGCCACCCGCAACGGCGACGGGGACTGGGTGGTCACCGGCGCCAAGGTGTGGACGTCGAACGCGCACGCCTCCCACTACGGGATCGTCCTGGTGCGCACCTCGCCCGCGGACCCGTCGAACCGGCACGCGGGGCTCTCGCAGCTGCTCGTGGACCTGTCGCTGCCCGGCATCACGGTCAACCCGATCCGCATCCTCGACGGCGGCCACCACTTCAACGAGGTGGTGTTCGACGACGTCGTCGTCCCCGGGGACATGCTGCTCGGGGAGGAGGGCGGGGGCTGGCACCAGGTGACCGCGGAGCTGGCGTTCGAGCGCAGTGGGCCCGAGCGCTTCCTCTCGACCTACCCGCTGGTCGCCGAGTTCGCCCGCCGCGCCTGCGACTCCGGCGACCGCGCGCAGCTGGCCACCCTGGGCCGGCTGTCGGCGCGACTGCTGGCCCTGCGGCAGCTGTCGATGCGGATCGCCGCGGCGCTGGACCGCGGCGAGCTGCCCGACATCCCCGCGGCGCTGGTCAAGGACGTCGGGACGACGTTCGAGGCCGACGTGATCGACGAGGTCCGGCGGGTGGTGGACGTGCCGGCGTCGCTGGACTCACCGGACCCGCTGGGGCGGGCGCTGGCCGAGGCGCAGTTGCACGCGCCGGGCTACACGCTGCGGGGCGGGACGAACGAGATCCTCCGCGGGATCGTGGCGCGCGGGCTGGGGCTGCGATGACGACAGCGAGTGAGCATCGCGGGGAGATGCCCGGAGCCCGTCAGGGAGGAAGCATCGCAGGGAGCGCGAGCGAGCGAGGAGCGGAGCGACCGCCAGGGCGACTGGGACACGGACCGAGGAGCGGAGCGAGCGCGGAGTCGAGCAGGGGGCACGGCTGATGAGTGACCAGGACCTGGTGGTCGAGACCGTCCGGGACATCCTCGCCGCGCACGAGCCGTTCACGTTGAGCGCCGAGCAGCCGTGGGACGCCGGGCTGTGGGCCGACCTGGTCGGCACCGGGCTGACCGGGGTGGGCCTGCCCGAGGAGGCCGGGGGGTCGGGCGGGGAGCTCCCCGACGCGGTGGCCGTCGTCCGGACCCTGGCGGCCGGCGCCGCCGCGGTGCCGCTCGCCGAGCAGCTGCTGGTCGCCGGCCCCGCGCTGCTCGACGCCGACCTCGACCTGCCCCCGGTCGAGGAGCCGCTGACCGTCGCCACCGAGGGCGTGGTGCACGCCGAGCCGGTCGACGACGGGGACGGGCCCGGGCGCTGGACGCTCACCGGCACCGCGACCGACGTCGCGTGGTCCGGGGTCGCGCGGCACGTCGCGGTCCTCGCCACCGCGCCGCAGGGGATCGAGGGGGCCGTCCTGGCGCTGGTCGACGCGGCGGAGCTGGCGACCAGCGAGGCGCGCAACCTCGCGGGGGAGCCCCGGGGGTCGCTGGTGTTCGCCGCGACCCCGGCCGCCGGTGCCCTGCTCAGCCCGGCGCGGGCCGCCGGGCTGCGGGCCCGCTACGCGCTGGCGCGGTCGGTGCAGCTGGCGGCGGCGCTGGAGCAGGTGCTGGCGTGGACGGTGCGGTACGCGGGGGAGCGGCAGCAGTTCGGCCGGCCGCTGGCGCGGTTCCAGGCCGTCCAGATGGAGCTGGCGGAGATGGCCGGCGAGGTCACCGCGGTCAGCGCGCTGGTCGACGCCGCCGTCCGGCGGCTGGCCGGTGCCGACCACGCCGCCGACCAGGACGTCGTCCTCGCGGCCGCGGCGGCGAAGGTGCGGGCGGGGGCCGCCGTCGAGGTCGTGGCGCGCCTCGCCCACCAGGTGCACGGCGCGATCGGCTTCACCCAGGAGCACGCGCTGCACCACCTCACCCGGCGGTGCTGGTCCTGGCGGGACGAGGCGGGCGGCGAGCGCGCCTGGTCGGAGGTGCTCGGCGTCGGGCTGCTGGCCGGGGGCGGCGACGACCTGTGGCCGGCCCTCACCCGCGTGGTGTGAGAAGCCCCTCGGTGCCGGAACGGACACGGCACGGAAACATGCACCAGAGTGAAGAAACCGAAACGTAATGCCGGCCGACCGTTGACCAGAGTGAAGCACTTCACTAACGTGTAGATCACTGACGCCGCACCTGGAGGTCGACGCGATGGCACTGCCCGACGAACCCGCGTCGGTCGGCCCGGCCATCTCGGCGATGCTCTCGGACCTCGGGGACCAGATCCGCTCCCTGCGCAAGGAGCGCAACCTGACCCTCGAGCGGCTCAGTGAGCTGGCCGGGCTGAGCACCGGGATCGTGAGCCAGATCGAGCGCGGGCGGGGCAACCCCTCGTTCTCCACGCTCGCCCAACTGGCGCACGGCCTCGACATCCCCGTCGGCCGGCTGCTGTACGTCTCCGAGCAGAACCGCTCGCCGGTGGTGCGCAAGGACCAGCGGCGGCGACTCGACGGCCACGGTCTGGGCATCGAGGACGACGGGACGTACGAACTGCTCACCCCCGACTTCACCGGCTCCCTGGAGGCGGTGTGGGTCGAGACGCCACCCGGCTACGACACCAGCGCCACCCCCTACCGGCACAACGGCGAGGAGTTCGGGCTGGTCATCTCCGGGCGGCACGTCGTCCACCTGGACGGGGTCGCCCACGAGCTCGGCCCGGGCGACTCCATCCGCTACGCCAGCACCGTTCCGCACTGGTACAGCAACCCCGGCCCGGAGGTCTCGCGGGCCGTCTGGGTGATCACGCCACCCACCTGGTGATGCCCCCTGCGGTGACGAGACGAGTCGCCGCCTGACGGTGCCGTGACGGCCCACCGCCGCTCCCCGCGGCCGGTGCACCGCACGCACCGAGCACGTCCCACACTCACCCTGACCGCGCCAGCGGCCTTCGGCGACCCCGCACATGGGGTCGCCGGCCGCTCCCGTGGCGATCCCGCGCACCCCCGTGCGCTCCGAGGAGATCCGGCGATGACCGTTGAGGCAGCTCCGCCCCCGCAGCAGCAGACGATCCACGACCGACCGCAGCAGTCCCCGGCCACCCGCCGGGCACTGCTGGGCCTGGGGCTGGGCAACACGCTCGAGTGGTACGACTGGATGATCTTCGGGCTGCTGTCGGCGCTGATCGGGCCGCAGTTCTTCCCGAGCGACGACCCGGTGGCCGCGACGCTGTCGGCCCTGGCGGTCTTCGCCGTCGGCTTCGCCATCCGCCCGCTCGGCGGCGTGCTCCTCGGCACCGTGGCCGACCGCCTCGGCCGCCGCCGCGTGATGCTGTGGTCGGTCACCGCGATGGCGGCGACCACGCTGGTCATCGCGGTGATGCCGACGTACACGACGCTCGGCGTCTGGGCCGGCGTGGTCCTGCTGCTGTGCCGGCTGGTGCAGGGCGCCTCCACCGGCATCGAGGCCCCGCTGTCGACGTCCTACGCGGTCGAGCTCTCCCCGGAGGGCAAGGAGGGCCGCGCGGCCGGCCTGATGAGCTTCTTCGTCAACCTCGGCATCCTGCTGGCCTCCCTGGTCAGCTTCCTCACCAGCCTCGTCATCGGCGCCGACGCCATGCTCGAGTGGGGCTGGCGGGTGCCGTTCGCCTTCGGCGCCCTGCTCGGGGTCGTGGTGATCTGGCTGCGCCGCGCGCTGCCGGAGTCGCTCACCGAGGAGGAGGTCACCGAGGCCCGCGAGGGCGGCAACACCGTCTGGCGCGGCATCGGCCGGCACTGGCTGGGCATCCTGGCCATCGTCTTCGTCGTCGGCGCGGCGCAGGCCTACAACTACGCCTGGAACGTCGGTCTGCCGAGCATGGCCCGGGGCACCTTCGGCGAGGACCCGACCTGGGTCTTCGCGATCACCACCGCCCTGGCCGTCGTCCTGCTCATCGGCTCGCCGCTCACCGGCGCGCTGGCCGACCGCCAGACCCTGTCCAGGACCTTCCTGGTGACCCGGCTGCTCGCCGTCCCCTCGGTCTTCCTGGTCCTGCTCTACAGCGAGCCCGGCATCTGGGGCTTCGCCGCGGTCATCCTCGGCGGCTCGGTCGTGCTGGTCCTGAACATGACCCTCTACAACGTCGTCGCGACCTCCCTGATGCCGAAGTACTGCCGGGCCACCGGCGTGGCCCTCGGCTACGGCGTCGCGGTCGCCCTCTTCGGCGGCACCGCCTCCTACCTCCTGGTCTGGCTGCAGCAGCAGGGCCTGGACTGGGTCTTCCCGGTGTACGTCGCCGTCCTCTCGCTGCTCAGCGTCGCGACCTACCTGGTCGCCCGCCGGCGCAGCGGCGTCTTCTGCGGAAAGTGAGCTCCCCGATGGACCCCCGAACCCTCTCCGTGACCTCCGCCGACGTGCGGGCCGACGTGGTCGGCCGCTCGGACGTCGTCGTGGTCGGCGGCGGCCCGGCCGGCGTCAGCGCCGCGGTCGCCGCGGCCCGCCGCGGCGCCTCGGTCACCCTGCTGGAGCGCTACGCCGCCCTCGGCGGGCTGGCGTCCGGCGGCATGGTGCTGGTGCTCGACGACATGGTCAACGGCGACGAGATCACCGTGACCGGCGTCGTCGACGAGTACGTCGAGCGGATGGCCAAGCTGGGCCTGGCCGTCTACCCGCCCGAGCACGAGCGGTACGCCTCGACCGAGACGTGGAACAAGTGGGGCCGCTGGGGGACCTTCGACTTCCACACCCACAGCAACCCCAAGCCGATCTGCTACGCGGTCGCCTTCGACCCCGACGGCTGGAAGCGGGTCTCCAACGACCTGGTCCGCGAGTCCGGCGTGGACCTGCGGCTGCACTCCTGGTTCTCCCGCCCGATCGTCGACGACGGCCGGCTGCGCGGGGTGGTGTGCGAGACGAAGTCCGGCCCGCAGGCGGTCATGGGCGAGGTGGTCATCGACACCACCGGGGACATCGACGTCGCCTCGCGCGCCGGCGCCCCCTTCGTCCAGGACAGCTACCTGACCACGCTGGTCTTCCGCCTCGGCGGGGTCGACGTCGAGGCCGCGGAGCGGTTCGAGCAGGGCAACCCCCGCGAGGCCCGGGCGATCAACCGCACCATCAAGCGGCTGCTCGGCGGGGCGTGGGAGCTGTGGTGGCTGCGCACCCCGGTGCCCGGCGTCGTCTGGTGCAACGCCCCGCACATGTCCGGCTACGACGGCACCGACCCGGCGTCGCTCACCCAGGCCGAGTTCGACGCCCGGGACAAGATCTCCGAGGCGGTCACCTACGTGAAGGCGCACCTGCCCGGCTTCGAGAACTCCTTCCTGGTCGACGTGGCCGAGCAGATGGGCGTCCGCCAGACCCGCCTGCTGCAGGGGGAGTACGTCGTCACCAAGGACGACGTCACCAGCCGCCGGCACTTCGCGGACTCGGTGAGCCGCGGCCGCGACTACTACACGCCCTACCGCGCGCTGCTGCCCACCGGCGTCGACCAGCTGCTCGTCGCCGGCCGGCACTACTCGGCGACCCCGGACGCGCAGCGCATGTCCCGCGAGATCCCGCCGTGCATGGCGATGGGCCAGGCCGCGGGCATCGCGGCCGGCCTCGCCGTCGCGCAGGGGGTCGACGTCCGCGCAGTCGACCCGGCCGACATCCAGCGGGGGATGCGCGACCAGGGCGCCGACCCCGGTGACGTCCCCGCCCCCAACGCCACGATCGACACCCCCGTGGAGGTGCTCGCATGACCACGCCGTCCGCAACCACGCCCCAGCCGCTGTCCGGCATCACCGTCGTCGACTTCACCCAGGTGTACATGGGGCCCAGCTGCACCCAGCTGCTCGGCGACTACGGCGCCGAGGTCATCAAGGTCGAGCGGCCGGGCGTGGGCGACCTGTCCCGCAGCTCGTTCCCCGACCCGGCGGGCCTGGACAACCCGATCTTCCTGTCCATCAACCGGAACAAGCGGTCGCTGTCGGTGGACACCCGCTCCGAGGAGGGCAAGGACGTCATCCGCCGGCTGGTGCGCGACGCCGACGTCGTCGTCAGCAACTTCCGGGCCGGGGTGATGGAGCGCATCGGCTTCGGCTACGAGGCGCTGAGGGCGATCAACCCGCGGCTGATCTGGGCCTCGGGCACCGGGTTCGGTGACACGGGCCCGTACAGCCACAAGGGCGGCCAGGACGTCATCGCGCAGGCCTACTCCGGCGTGATGTGGCGGCGGGAGTCCGAGGACATCCCGCTGTCGGTCTACCCGACGACGCTGTGTGACTACACGACCGGCATGCACCTGATGCAGGGCATCCTGCTGGCGCTGCTGGCCCGCGAGCGCACCGGCGAGGGCCAGAAGGTCGACGTCACGATGTACGACTCGATGCTGCACATGCAGATGCAGGAGGCCTGCATGCAGCTCAACCGGGGCTACGAGGTCAACTGGGCCTCCATGCCGCTGTCGGGCGTCTTCCCGACCACCGACGGCGCGGTCTGCATGGTCGGCGCGTTCAAGGAGAACCCGCTGCGCGACATCTCCAAGGCGCTCGAGCTCCCCGAGGACCTGTCGCAGCGGCCGGAGTTCTCGACCAAGGAGGCGCAGGCGCAGCACCGGCACGACCTGCGCGAGATCTTCCTGGCCCGCTTCGCGACGAACACCACCGACCACTGGGTGGCGGCGCTGGAGTCGGTCGACATCCTCTGCGCGCCGGTCCGCACCCTGGCCGAGGCGCTGGAGGACGAGCAGACCCTGGTCAACCGCATGGTCGTGGAGATGGAACACCCGACCGCAGGCACGGTGAAGGCGCTGGACGCCCCGATCCACCTGTCGTCGACGCCCGCGACGGTGCGGCACGTGCCGCCGCGGCTGGGCGAGCACAACGCCGAGGTGCTGCGCGACCACGGCTTCACCGACGACGAGGTCACGGCACTGACCGGGTCAGGGGTCCTGCGATGAGCTCCGTCGTCCGGGCTGAGCACGGCATCCGCTACGAGCTCGACGGACACGTCGCCCGGGTCACCATCGACCGGCCCCACGTGCTCAACGCCGTCGACCGGGCCGCGCACGACCGGCTGCGCCGCACCTGGGAGGAGATCGAGGCCTCGCCGGACGTGCGGGTCGTCGTCCTCACCGGGGCGGGGGAGCGGGCCTTCTGCACCGGCGCCGACGTCTCCACGGCCGGTGTGGCCAAGACCGGCTGGGAGTACTGGGCCGACCTCGACCCCGACGGGTTCGGGGCGCTGTCGCTGCGGGAGACCCTCGACGTGCCGGTCATCGCCCGGGTGAACGGCTGGGCGCTGGGCGGCGGCATGGAGATGGTGCTCGGCTGCGACCTGGTGGTCGCCGCCGACACCGCCCGGTTCGGGCTGACCGAGCCGCGGATCGGCCGGCTGCCCCTGGACGGCGGCATGGTGCGCCTGCCCCGGCAGGTCCCGTACCACCAGGCGATGGGCCTGCTGCTGACCGGCCGCAAGGTGCCGGCCGCGGAGCTGTACCGCATGGGCCTGGTCACCGAGGTCGTGCCGGCCGCCGAGCTGGACGACGCCGTGCAGCGCTGGGTGGACGACGTCCTCGCCTGCGCGCCGCTGTCGCTGAAGGCCATCAAGCAGACGGTGCAGCGCACGCAGCACCTGACCGCCCGCGAGGCCAACACCGTGCGGCTGCCGGCGCTGGTCGCCGCGCTGCACAGCAAGGACCAGGACGAGGGGGTGCGGGCCTTCCAGGAGAAGCGCGCACCCGTCTGGAGTGGATCATGAGCACACATCTCGAGCCCGGCGTCTGGGGCGTCGTGGCCACCCCGTTCAGCGGGTCGACCCTCGACGTCGACGAGGGCAGCCTCGTGCGGCTGGTCGAGCACTACGCCCGGATCGGCGTCACCGGCCTGACCGTGCTCGGCGTCTTCGGCGAGGCCGCGCAGCTGTCGGCGGCCGAGCGCCGGGACGTGCTGGAGGCCGTCGCCGACAGCGTCGCGCTGCCGATCGTGGCCGGCATGACCTCGCTGGGCACCCGCCCGGTGATCGAGGAGGCGACCGCAGCCCGGGAGGCCGCCGGCGAGCGGTTGGCCGCGGTCATGGTGCAGGTCAACTCACCGCGGCCGGACGTGCTCACCGCGCACCTGCGCGCGGTGCACGAGGCGACCGGGCTGCCGGTCGTCGTCCAGGACTACCCGCTGGTCAGCGGCGTCTCCATCCCCGCCGACACGCTCGCCGCGGCCCTGGCCGACCTGCCGTTCGTGGCCGCGGTCAAGGCCGAGGCGCCGCCGACGACGGTGGCGATCGCGACGCTGACCGCGCGACAGCCGGCACCGGTCTTCGGCGGGCTCGGCGGCGTCGGGCTGCTCGACGAGCTGGCCGCCGGCTCGTCCGGCGCGATGACGGGGTTCTCCTTCCCCGAGGGGCTGCAGGCCTGCGTGTCCGCGTGGCAGGCCGGCGGGTACGCCGCGGCCCGCGAGGCGTTCCTGCCGTGGCTGCCGCTGGTCAACTTCGAGCAGCAGGTGCGCATCGCGCTCGCCGTCCGCAAGGAGTGCCTGCGCCGGCGCGGGCTGGTCGCCGACGCCGCGGTGCGCCCGCCCGCGGCAGGGTTCCCGGAGGCGCTGCGCGAGCAGCTGGCCCGGCACCTCGACGCCGTCCCGGCCGTGGCGGGGGTGGCCTGATGGACCTCGGCCTGACCGGTCGCTGCGCGGTCGTCTGCGCCTCCACCGGGGGGCTCGGCGAGGCGGTCGCCCGCGCGCTGGCCGCCGAGGGCGCCTCCGTCGTCGTGTCCGGCCGCCGCGGCGACCGCGCGAAGGAGATCGCGGCCTCCCTGCCGTCGGCCGTGGGGGTCGAGGTCGACCTCACCGCTCCCGACGGCCCGGCCGCGCTGGTCGCCGCCGCCCGCGAGGCGTTCGGCGAGGTCGACGCCCTGGTGCTCAACGGGCCCGGCCCGAAGCCGGGGCCGGCTGCCGGCGTCACCGACGAGGGGCTGGACGCCGCGGTCGACACCCTGCTGCGCCCGCACCTGCGGCTGCTGTCGCTGGTGCTGCCCGGCATGCGCGAGCGCGGCTGGGGCCGGGTCCTGGCCGTCGGCTCCAGCGGGGTCGCGGCCCCGCTGCCCGACCTGGCGCTGTCCAACCTGGGCCGGGCCGCGCTGGCCGGGCACCTCAAGACCCTCGCCGCCGAGGTCGCCGCCGACGGCGTCACCGTGAACCTGCTCCTGCCGGGGCGGATCGCGACCGACCGCGTCGCCTCCCTCGACTCCGCCGCCGCCGCCCGGCGCGGCGTGGCCGTCGCCGACGTCCAGGCGGCGTCGCGCGCCTCGATCCCGGCCGGCCGCTACGGCGACCCGGCGGAGTTCGGCGCCGCTGCTGCGTTCCTGTGCAGCGCCCCGGCGTCCTACGTGACCGGGACGGCGCTGCGGGTCGACGGCGGCCTCGTCCGCACCCTCTGAACTGGAGATCCCATGAGCCCGACCCTGACCGAGTCCGCCGTCACGACCGTCCGCAACCTGATCGGCGGCCGGTGGACCGGCGACGGCGCCACCGAGCGCCACAACCCCGCCCGGCCGGGGGAGGTGGTGGTGACCGCGCCGTCCTCCACCGGCACCGACGTCGACGCGGCCCTGTCGGCCGCCGTGGAGGCCCAGCCGGCGTGGGCGGCGCTGCCCGCGCCCGCCCGCGGGGCGATCCTGCTCGACGCCGCCGACCTGCTGCGCTCCCGGCACGAGCAGGTCGCCCGCGACCTCGTGCTGGAGGAGGGCAAGACGCTGGCCGAGGCCCGCGGCGAGGTCCGCCGCGCGATCGACGTCCTCCGCTACTTCGGCGGCCAGGGCTGGCTGGCCGACGGCGAGGTCCTGCCCAGCGCCACCCCGGGGACGACGGTGCTCACCCGGCGCGAGCCGCTGGGCGTGGCCGCGCTCATCACCCCGTGGAACTTCCCGATCGCCATCCCCGCCTGGAAGATGGCGCCGGCCCTGGTCAGCGGCAACGCCGTGGTGCTCAAGCCCGCGGAGCTGACCCCGCTGACCGCGGCGAACCTGGCGAGCGCCCTGGTCGACGCCGGGCTGCCGCCGGGGGTGCTCAACGTGGTCAACGGCCGCGGCGCCGTCGTCGGCGACGCGCTCGCCCGCGACCCGCGGGTGGCCGCGCTGTCGTTCACCGGGTCCACCCGCGTCGGTCTGGGCCTGCAGGAGACGCTGTCCGCCCGTCGGGCACGGGTGCAGCTGGAGATGGGCGGCAAGAACGCCTACCTCGTGCTCGACGACGCCGACCCGGTGGCGGCCGCGGGTGTCGTCGCGGCGGGCGCCTTCGGGCTGACCGGCCAGGCGTGCACCGCCACCTCGCGGGTGTACGTGACCCCACGGGTCCGGTCGGCCTTCCTGGCCGCGCTCGCCGAGGCCGCCGAGCGGGTCGTCGTGGGCGACGGGCTGGCCCCCGGCACGACGATGGGCCCGGTGGTCAGCGAGGCCCAGCTGGACAAGGACGTCACCGCCGTCCGCCGGGCCGTGGACGACGGCGCGGCGGTGCTCGCCGGCGGCAGTGCACCGGAGGGGCTGGGGTTCCGGCCGACCGTGGTCACCGACGTCGCTCTCGACGCCCCGATCGTGCGCGAGGAGGTGTTCGGGCCGGTCGTGGCCGTGCTCGAGGTCGCCGGCCTCGAGGACGGGATCGCGGCGGTCAACGACTCGCCGTACGGGCTGACTGCCGGTGTCTGCACCGGCTCGCTGTCGGCGGCGCACGAGTTCGCGGCGCGGGCGCAGGTGGGCGTGGTGAAGGTGAACCGGCCGACCGCCGGACTGGACCTCAACGTGCCCTTCGGTGGGGTGAAGGACTCCTCGACCAACACCTTCCGGGAGCAGGGGCCGCGGGCCACCGACTTCTACACCTGGGGGAAGACGGTCTACCTGGGGATCTCGTGACCGCTGACCTGGTCGCGCTCCCCAAGGCGGAGCTGCACCTGCACCTGGAGGGGGCGATCCGGCCGGAGACCGCCGCCGAGCTGGCCGACCGGTACGGGCGGCCGGCTCCGCGCACCGGCCGGTTCGCCGACCTGTCGGAGTTCGTGGTCGCCTACGAGGCCGCCCGCGACCTGATCGGGTCGCTGGAGGACCTGCGCCGGGTCGCCGCCGAGCTGCTGACCACGGCGCGGGAGAACGGGGTCGTGTGGACCGAGGTGCACCTGGTCCCGCCCACCTACGCCGGGCGGCTCGGCCCGGAGGAGGCGGTGGTGGAGGCGGTGCTGGACGGCCTGGCGGCGGGCGCCGACGGGGCGTCGGCCGCGGGGGTGGTCCTCGGGGTCAACCGCGGGCTGCCACCGCCGGCGGCGGAGCGGTCGCTGGAGCTGGCGCTCGCGTACGCGGGCCGGGGCGTGGTCGGCCTCGGGCTGGCCGGTGACGAGGCCGGGTTCCCGCCCGGGCTGTTCGTCGAGGTCTTCCGGCGGGCGGCCGACGCCGGACTGCCCGCGGTGCCGCACGCGGGCGAGGCGGCCGGGCCGGACAGCGTCCGCGTGTGCGTGGAGGAGCTGGGTGCGGTGCGGGTGAACCACGGCGTCCGGGTCGTCGAGGACCCGGCCGTGGTGGACCTGCTGCTCGACCGCGGGGTGTCGCTGGACGTCTGCCCGTCGTCCAACGTGGCGCTGCAGGTGGTGCCGTCCCTCGGCGAGCACCCGCTGCCGGCGCTGCTGGCCGCCGGGGTGCCGGTGTCGCTCAACACCGACTGCCCGCTGTTCGTGCAGACGACGACGGCCGACGAGTACGCGCTCTCGGCCGAGCGGTTCGGGCTGTCGCGGGAGGTGCTGGCGTCGATCGCGGAGACCTCGCTGCGGTCGAGCTCCTGCCCGGTCGACCGGCGCTCGGCCGCCCTGGCCCGGCTGGGGGAGTGGCGGGCCGCCTGACCGCGCGGGGCGGGGCCGGTGCCCCGCCCCGCGGTGGCCGTCCCGCTGCGGGGGACGGGGTCGTCCCTCAGACGGTCTCTGGGACCCGCAGGTGGTGCAGGACCAGCTCGAACTCGGCAACCTCCAGGATCTGGGCGCCCATCGCCGCGGCGAACTCCTCGCGGACCGCCGTGGCATTCGTGCGGGAGCGTTCCAGGGTCGCCCGGTCGGCGTAGGTCACCGCGCCGGCGCCGCGCCCCTCCCGCCGGTCCACCATGAGGCTGGCGCTGCAGAACCCGTCCATCTCCTCGAGGCGGGGGAGCAGGCTCATCTTGTAGGCGTCGACGACCCGGTCGACGTTCGCGGGGTCGGTGCGGCTCCACGTCACCCGGGTGCACGCCCCGTCGGGTGCCTGGTGCGCGCGGTGCAGGACGGCGATCTCCCAGAGCTGCACCTCCGGCTGCCCGCCGAGGATCCGGCTGGCCTGGTCGCGCATCGGCCCGACCCGGTCCATCGTGGCCCGCATCGCCTCCTCGGTCTCCCACGCGGAGGTCACGATGCAGCGGCCGGAGTCGCGGTCGGCGAGCATGGACAGGCCGACGCAGCCGGGCATCTGCTGGACCTTCGGCATCACGTCGTCCCGCATGTAGGCGGTCGCCTCGTCGATCGCCCCGGGGTTGCCGCGGACGGTGGTCGTTCGGGCGTACATGCCACCACTCCTTCCGGGAGGCGGCGAGCCCCTGCGGCATCGCCGCGCAGCAGAGCCTCCTCGCCGGGCGTCGCGGTGACAACGACCTCGTGCGGGGCCGCCTCAGACGGTCTCGGGCACGCGCAGGTGGGCGAGGACCAGTTCGTACTCGCCGACGTCGGAGAGCTGGGCCCCGGCCGTCGCGGCGAGCTCGTCCCGGGCCGCCGTGGCGTCCGCGCGGGACCGGTCCAGGGTCCTCCGGTCGGCGAAGGTGACCGCGCCGCCGGCCCGGCCCTCCCGACGGTCGACGACCAGGCTCGCGCTGCAGAACCCGTCCATCGCCTCGAGGCGGGGGAGGAGCGTGGCCTTGTAGGCGTCGACGAGCCGGTCCACCTCCGCCGGGTCGGTGCGGATCCAGGTCGTCCGGGTCCAGGCCCCGTCGGGAGCCCCGTGCGCGCGGTGGACGACGGCGATCTGCCAGTAGTGCACCTGCAGGGAGCCGTCGAGCAGCTCGGCGAGGCGCAACCGCATCGGGAGCAGGTCCGCGTCGCTGGCCCGCATCGCCGCCTCCGACTCCCACGCGGTCGTGGCGATGCACCGGCCGGACTCCCGGTCGGCGAGCATGGACAGCCCGACCCAGCCACCGGTCTCGCCGATGACAGGCAGCACCTCGTCGCGGAGGTAGGCGATCCCGTCGTCGACGGCGTGGGGGTTGCCGCGGATGGTGGTGGTCCGGGCGTGCATGCAGAGCACTCCTCTCGAGGTGGGACAGCGCTCCGGCCGGTGTCCGCGTCGATCCCGGCGGGCACCGGCCGGAGCCCCGGGGGTCAGACGGTCTCCGGCACCCGCAGGTGCGCCAGCACCAGCTCGTACTCGGCGACGTCGGTGATGGCCACGTTCGTCCGCGAGGCGAACTCGTCGCGCAGGGCACGGGCCTGCTCCCGGGCGCCCTCCATCGCCGCGCGGCTCTCGAACGTCACCGCCGAGACGCCCATCCCCTCCGCCCGGCTGACCAGGACGCTCATGCTGCAGAAGCCCCGGTACTCCTGCTCCATCCGGGGCACGAAGACCATCCGGTAGGCGTCGATGGTGCGGTCCATCTGATCCGGCTCGCAGCGGATCCAGGTGACCCGGGTCCAGGCACCCTCGGGCGCCTCGTGCACCCGGTGCAGGACCGCGATCTCCCACTCGCGGACCTCGGGCTGACCACCGAAGATCTGCCCGGCGCGTTCCCGCGAGGAGCGGACGCCCTCGGCGCTGGCGTGCATCGCGTCGGCGTCCCGCCACGCGGTCGTGACGATGCAGCGGCCGGACTCCCGGTCGACGAGCATCGACAGACCGATGGCGCCGTCCATCCCCTGGACCAGCGGCATCACCTCGTCCCGGACGTAGGAGATCCCCTCGTCCATGGCCTGGGGGTTGCCCTGGATGGTGGTCGAACGGGCGTACATGCCACCACTCCTCTCCCGGCACGGTCTCCGCCGGGACGGCGGTCCCGTCGGAGTCGGCGGTGCCCCTGCGGCATCGCCGCGCCGCCCAGCGTCCTCGCGGTCCGCAGGCGAGGGAAGGGCCCTCCGCCGCGCCGGCCGTCCACCGGCGGCTCCCGTGCCCGGTCCGCCCGATCGGCTGCGCGCCTCCGCGCCCGCTCCGGCCGGCCGCGCTCCCTCGGGGTGCGGCCGGCCGGAGCGGGCGGTCGCGCTGCGGGTCAGAAGGGGGGTGGGTCGGGTGCGCCGCTTGCCTCGAGCCGGGGTGGTCCGGGATCGGGTCGGTCTCCCGGCGGTGCGCTGATCCGGGTGAGACCCGTGGGCGTGGTGACCAGCAGCCGGCCGTCGCGGAGCAGGTCGAAGCGCCAGTGCCGGGCGAAGGTCTTGATGCGGTGGTGGGTGCGGCACAGGCAGCACAGGTTCCAGCAGGCGGTCGGGCCGCCGGTGGCGTGGGGACGGGCATGGTCGAGGTCGTGGCGGGCCGGCGGGCGGCGGCAGCCGGGCCAGCGGCAGCGGCGGTCGCGGGCACGGACGAAGCGGCGCTGGGCGACGGTGGGCCGGTAGCGGTGCGTGTCGGGAGGAACGGTGAGACCGGGGCCGTCGGTGGGTGGAGCTGTCGCGGTGGGTGGATCGGTCGCCTCGGCGGCTCGGGCATGCCGCGCCGTGTCGGTGGGCCGACCGGGTGCCCGCCGGTGGCGCCTGCGGCGGCGGGGGAGGCCGGCGGCGCGGGCCAACTCGGCGCGGGTGGCGACGGCCAGCAGCGCGCCGGTGACCGGGGCGTGCACGGCGAGGGTCACGCTGCCGCCGCGGGGGGCCGACCGGAGGCCGAGGATGTCCAGCCGGGCGAGCAGGTCCCGGCACTGGGCAGCGGTGACCACCTGCCCGTCGATCTCGGCGGCGGGCTGGTCGGCGGCGGTGGGGTCCAGGGCGGGCAGGTCGGCGTGGATGGTCAGCTGCGCGGTGACCGGTGGGCGGGTGGTGTCCCAGGGGCGCAGGATCAGATCGCGGGTCACCTGCGCGCGCAGCACGCCGATCGGCCGGTCGTCGCCGCCGACGCGCAGCAGCTCGGCGTACCGGCGCACGGCGTCGGCGCAGGCGTGCGCGTCGGGAGTGGGCAGCTCGGCGACGAACGCCGACAGGCCTCCTCGCCCGGTCGCACCCGCACGTCGGCGCGCCGGGCGGCCTCTCGGCGGCGGCGGTCGAGGGCGTCGGCGTCGACGCGGGCGAGCACCCGGCGGGTGTGCTCGCGCAGCTGCGGCGCGGGCGGCGCGGGCGTCGGCGGCCCAGATGTCGGCCACGTGCTCCAGCTCGCTGCCCGGCCCCATCAGGTCCGCCGGGCACACCGCCACCGGCACCCCCGTCTCCGGCAGCCGCGGCGGCTGGATGTCGAGCACGACCCCATCCTGACCTGCGGGTACGAGAGTTCCGGGCGGTCCCTCACCCGCCGTCGCAGACCAGCCCTCGCCGCAGCGCCGCCAGGTTCTCCCGCATCAGGCCCAGGTAGTCCTGGTCCTCGGCGACCCGTTCCACCGGGTGCAGCACGTCGGTCGCCACCCCGAGGTCGCCGGCCAGTGCCGCCGCCGTCGCCGAGGAGGCGGCGGCGTCGAAGAAGACCGTCCGCACCCCGGTCTCCCGCACGGTCTCGGCCACGTCCCGCAGCCGGGCCGGGGTGGGTTCGACGGCCGGGTCGATGCCCGCGATCCCCACCTGCCGCAGGGCGTGGCGCTCGGCCAGGTAGCCGTACGCCTCGTGCCCGGTCACCAGCGTGGCGCCCCGGCAGGGGGCCAGCGCGGTCGCGTACTCCCGGTCGAGGTCGGTCAGGGTCGCCTCGACCGCGGCGACGCGGGCCTCGACGTCGTCCGCCACGCCGGCATCGAGCTCGGCCAGAGCGGCGCCGACGTCCCGGGCGACGGTGGCGAGCCGGAGCGGGTCGAGCCAGAAGTGCGGGTCGCCCGCGAGGTCCGCCACCGGGGCGGCGTCCACCAGTCGCCCGGGGGGCTGCTGGTCGAGCGCCGCGTCGACGCCCGGCTGCAGGCCGCCGGAGAGGTGGACGACGAGGTCGGCCTCGGCCAGCCCGACGACCTCGGCGGGCGTCGGCTCGAACCCGTGGGTGTCGCCACCGGGCGGCACGAGGCCGGTGACGGCGACGTCCGGACCGGCGACCTGCTCCGCGACCCACTGCAGCGGATGGGACGTCGCGACGACGGCGACCGGACCGTCCGCGTCCCGCGCCGCCGCTCCGGTGCAGCCGGCCAGGGCGGCCGTCGCGAGCACGCAGACGACGGCGCGGGTGCCACGCGCGGTCACTCGGCGTCGTCCTCCTCGTGTGCGCCCTCCTCGTGGCCGGCCTCGGCGTCACCGGAGACGCCCCGCAGCTCGTTCGGCGTCACCTCCAGCGGCGCGCTCTTCCAGACCTCGCCGCCCTCGACGTCCACGGCGTGGACCTGCGTGCTGGCGGGCTCGGTCACGTAGGCCATGCCGTCGACCACGGAGACCTGGGGGTGCGGGTCCTGCCAGTCCTCGGACTCCTCCCACGGCGCGGTGACCGGGATGGAGCGGGTGATCGCGCCGCTGGCCGGGTCGATGACCTGCAGCGCGCCGTCGTAGGTCAGGACCAGGCCCTCACCGTCGGGCCCGCGACCGAAGGAGCGGTACCAGTACGGCGCCGGCAGGTCGACCAGGCGCAGCTGCGCGGTCGTGGTGTCGATCAGCGCGATGGTCCGGGAGCGGTCCTCCGCGCTCCGCTCGTAGTCGCCGAGCACGATCGGGGAGTCCTCGGTGCCGAACTGGTTGCCGATCCGGCCGTACCCGTCCGGGCTGTCGATCTTGGTGAGCCGGCCGCCCGCGTAGAGGACGGCGCCGTCCTCGCAGCCGATGACGACCGCCTCACCGGCGGCCACGGTCTCGCCGTGCACGTTGGGGCAGTCGTCCCGGGCGGCGATCTCCTGGCCGTCGGCGTCCAGGACGCGGACGCCGGAGCGCTCGTCCTCGGTGCCGTCGGAGACGAGCACCCGGCCGTCCTCGAGCTCGACGGCGACGCCGTGGTGTGCCGCCGGCGTGCTGAACTCGCGCTGCTCGCGGTCGGGGTCGGCGACCTCGGCGCTGTCGAACGCGGTGACGTCCCCGGTGCCGTCGTCGAAGAGCACCGTGCGGCCGGCGTGCGACACCACGTGGCCGGGCTCCTCGGCCGGGAACACGAGGTCGGTGAGCTCCGGCTCGGCCGTGTAGTAGTGCGAGTGGTCGCCGTGCGGCTCGGCCCAGGCGCCGGCGTCGAGCACCCGGAAGCCCCCCTGCGTGGAGACCAGCAGGTGCCGGCCGTCCCCTGCCGGGTTGAGCCGGCCGAAGCCGGGCAGCGGCTCGTCGGCGAGCACCTCGAGGGTCGTCGCGTCGAGGACCTGGACGCCGCCGTCGTAGGTGATCGCCAGCCGGGGGGCGTTGGCGCCCACCTCGAGCGCGGAGGCGTCCTCGGGCTCGTGCCCGTCACCGGGGGACGAGGGGCTCGTCGGGGCCGGGGCCGCGGACTCCGCGGTGCCCCCGGACGCGCACCCGGTCGCCACCGCGAGCGGGAGGACGGCGGCGACCAGGGACACGCGGCGGGGGACGGGGGACGGGAGGCGGTTCACGGGAACTCCTCGGTCGGGGACGGAAGGCCCCGACGTTAGCAACAACGACAATCATTCTCAGTAGGCGGGGCTGGTCGTCGCGCTGGAGGTTGGGCAGCATGCACGGGTGACCAGCGCGACCGACCGACACGGACACACCCACCGTCTCGACCTCGCCGACGCCACGGTGCGGGAGTGGGACGCCACCGTGGTGGCGGCCGACCCCGAGCAGGGGATCGTCCTCGACCGCAGCGCCTTCTACCCCGGCGGTGGCGGGCAGCCGCCGGACGAGGGAGTGCTGCTGTGGGGCGGCGTCCGCACCCGGATCGCGGGCACCCGCAAGGGCGACGAGCTCTACCTGGTCCCGGTGGAGGGGGACCCGCTCCCACCGCCCGGCACGGCGGTGCGCGGCGCGCTGGACGACGAGCGGCGCACCCAGCTGATGCGGACCCACTCCGGCCTGCACGTGCTCACCGGCGTCGTGTTCCGCGACTTCGGGGCACTGGTGACCGGCGGCAACATGGAGCCGCTGACCGCGCGGATGGACTTCGACCTCGCCGAGGTGCCGCCGGACTTCAAGGACCGGGTCGCCGAGGCGGTCAACGCCGAGATCGTCGCCGACCGGCCGATCGAGGTGAAGACGCTGCCGCGCGAGGAGGCCTTCGCGATCCCGGACGTCATCCGCACGGCCACCAACCTGCTGCCCCCCGACATCGAGGTCGTGCGGATCGTCGACATCGTGGGGCTGGACACCCAGGCCGACGGCGGCACGCACGTGGCGAGCACGTCGATGGTGGGCCGGGTCGAGGTCACCAAGATGGAGAACAAGGGCCGCGGCTTCCGGCGGCTGCGCGTCCGGATCGTCTGACGCTCACGCCTCCCGCGCGGCCCACTCCACCGTCTCCCGGCCCAGGGCGACGGCGTGGGTCAGCCGCAGGCTGCCGGACAGCCACACCAGGACGTCGTGCAGCCGCAGCCGGCTCAGCGGGACGCCGCCGGTGCCGACGAGCAGCCGGGACACCGTCGCCTCCAGCGTGTCGAAGGCGTCGACGGCGGCGACCAGCTCGCGGTGCACGACCGCCTCGACCCCGCTGTCGCCCTCCTCGAGGTGGGGCATCAGCTGGCGGCGGGTGACCGCGTCGACCAGCGGGAACAGCTCCGGACGGCGGTGGTGCAGGGCCGCGACCAGGTGGGGGCGCTGCGGCCCGGCCACCCGTTCCCCGATCGCGCGGAGGGCGGCGCCCACCGTGCCGGGCTCGCCCAGCACCGACAGCTCGTCGGCGGGCAGTTGCCAGAACGCCCGGCCGGCGGCGCGCTCGGTCGCCTCGTCGGCGAGCGGGGAGACGTCGTCCATCGCGGTGCGGACCGCGGCCCACGCCGCCGGGTCGAGCCGCCCGTGCAGCCCCTCGGCGGTCAGGACGTCGTCGTCCCCGAGCGGGCCCGTCCCCCGCGGCCGGCGGTCGAAGCGCTCGTAGGCGAACGCCGGGACGCTCACCCACCGGCCCTCGGGGCGGCCGATGGAGCGGAACCACAGCGGCCGGCGGCCGCGGGCGTAGCCGAGCACGGCCGCCACCGCGGTCTCGGCGGAGAGGGGGTCGGGGCCGGCGCTCGGCAGGCGGAGGGGAGGACTCCCGTCGGGCACCACCCCAGCCTGCTGGACGCGGACCGGTCGCACAGCGTGGCGCGCGGGCGGTCGGCGGGTTCCCTACCGTGGGGAGCGCGCCCGCTGTCGCTCCCCCGACGGAAGGAGCGTCCGTGCTCCCGTCCTCCGCCCGCCGGCGCGCCACCCTCGGCGCCGGGGTCCTCGTCCTCGCCGCACTGCCGGCCGCCCAGGCGGTCGCCGCCGACTGCGCAGCCCTGCCGACCGCCGAGATCGGGGAGGTCCAGGGCGCGGGCGGGGCCACGCCGCTGGCCGGGCAGCAGGTCACCGTCCGCGGCGTCGTCGTCGCCGACCTGCCCGGCTTCTCCGGCTTCTCCGTGCAGGACCCGGACGGGGACGGCGACGAGGCCACCTCCGACGGGGTCTTCGTGTACAGCCCGGTGCCGGTGGCCCTGGGCGACGACGTCGCGGTCACCGGGGAGGCGCAGGAGTTCAACGGCCAGACGCAGGTGAGCGCCCCGGCCGGCGTCACCGTCTGCGCCTCCGGGACCGCCCTCCCGGCCCCCGCGGCCCTCGACCTGCCCGCCGACGACACGACCCGCGAGCGCCTCGAGGGCATGCTCGTCGAGCCGGCCGACGTGCTGACGGTGAGCGACGTCTTCGACCTGGTCAGCTTCGGCGAGCTGACCCTGTCCGAGGGCGGCGTGCTCGTGCAGCCCACCGAGGTGGCCCGGCCCGGCCCGGCCGCGCAGGCGGTGGCCCTCTACGACGCGCGGCGCGCCCTCGTCCTGGACGACGGGACGAGCGCGCGGGTCAGCGTCACGACCCGCCCGTACCTGTCCCCGGCGACGCCGGTGCGGGTCGGCGACGCGGTCGCCTTCACCGAGCCGGTCGTCCTGGGCTGGGGCTTCGGCCAGTGGCGGCTGCAGCCCGCCGACGGCACCGCGGCCGGCGTCTTCGCCGCGCAGGACACCCGCCCGGGCGCGCCGGACGACGTCGGCGGCGACCTGCGCATCGGTGCGTTCAACGTGCTCAACTACTTCCTCACCCGCTCCGGCCCCGACGCCCGCGGAGCGCGCACCGACGCGGAGTTCGAGGAGCAGGCGGCCAAGGTCGTCGCGGCCATCGACGGCCTCGGCGCCGACGTGGTGACCCTGCTGGAGGTCGAGGACACCGACTCGACCGGCCTCAGCCCCGGCGACGCCGACCGCGCGCTGGCCGACCTCACCGGGCGGCTGACCGGGCGCACCGGCGAGGAGTGGGCGTACCTGCCGCTGCCGGCGGAGCTGTACGGCGTCGAGCGGGACGCCATCCGCAACGCGATCGTCTACCGTCCCGCCGCCGTGACCCCGGTCGGCGACCCGGTCGGGCTGGTCGACGAGGCGGTGTGGGGCAACGCCCGCGAGCCGGTCGCGCAGGGCTTCTCGGCGGGCGGCGAGGTGGTCACCGTCGTCGCCAACCACTTCAAGTCGAAGGGCTCCGCGGAGGGGGCGACCGGCGACAACGCCGACACGGGGGACGGCCAGGGCGCGTGGAACGGCGACCGGGTGCGGCAGGCCCGCTCGCTGGCCGGCTTCGTCGAGGACCTCGCCGTGACCGACCCCGACGTCGTGGTCCTCGGCGACCTCAACGCGTACACGCGGGAGGACCCGGTCGAGGCGCTGCGCGCGGCCGGCCTCACCGAGCTCGGCGAGCGGTTCGACCCGGGGCGGTACAGCTACGTGTTCGACGGCCGGTCCGGCTCGCTGGACCACGCACTGGCCACGCCGTCCCTCACCGCGCGGGTGACCGGGCTGGCGCACTGGAACGTCAACGCCGTCGAGTCGTCGGCCTACCAGTACGACGGCGACCCGGCCCTCTACGCGCCCGACCCGTACCGCTCCAGCGACCACGACCCGCTGGTGCTCGGCGTCGACCTCGGTGCCGAGGGCCTG
This sequence comes from Geodermatophilus sp. SYSU D00697, assembly GCF_054050175.1. Lineage (NCBI taxonomy): Bacteria > Bacillati > Actinomycetota > Actinomycetes > Geodermatophilales > Geodermatophilaceae > Geodermatophilus > Geodermatophilus sp. SYSU D00697. Next base: position 324,210 of record NZ_JBJGYV010000002.1, on the reverse strand, counting down.
GCGGCAGGCGGCGACCCGCCCGGCACCGCACCCGGCTGCTAGCCGAGCAGGGCCTCCCGCATCACCTCGTGCAGGTGGGTGTTCGGGTAGGTATCCGCCAGCTGCTCGCTGCCCGGCCCCTCGGCGGTCACCGGCGTCGGCGCCCCGGTGTGGCCGTCGGTGCTCCACCGCAGCACGAAGGTGTCCTGGCTCCCGGCCACGGGGAAGGGGCCGTCGTCCCCGTCGGACCCGGCCCGGGCGGCGTTGCCCATCTCGACGCCCAGGCCGCCGGTCTCGTGGTCGCCGGTCACGACCAGCAGCGTGTCTGGGTGCGCGGCCACGTGGTCCCGGACCACCTGCACCGCGTCGTCCAGCGCCCGCATCGCCGCGAGCAACCCGGCCCCGGCGTTCTCGTGGCTGGCGGAGTCCACGCCCTCCTCCTCGACGAGCAGGAAGAAGCCGTCCGGGTCGGCGGAGAGCCGGTCCAGCGCCGCGGCGGTCATCTGCGCGAGGGACACGTCGGCCGGCTCGCCGTACAGCTCCTCGTCGGCGAACAGGCCGAGCAGCCGGTCGCCGTCCGCGGCCGCGAGCCCGGCCGCGTCGGTCACCGCCGCGTACCCCTGCTGCCGGGCGGCGCCCAGCAGGTCGCCCGACCGCCAGTGGGCCGCCCCGCCGCCGAGGACCACCGAGGGCCCGGTGTCCTGCAGGTACTGCCGGGCGACGTCCTCCTGCGCGTCGCGGTCGGGGACGCTGCTGAAGAACGCCGCCGGGGTGGCGTCGGTGACCTGGGAGGTGGTCACCAGCCCGGTCGCCAGGCCGGCCGCCCCCGCCTCGGTCCCGAGCGGGGTGAGCGGTCGGCCGTCGCGGTCGACGCTGATCGCGCCGTTGCGGGTCGTCACGCCGGTGGCCCACGCCGTGGCCGCCGCCGCGGAGTCGGTCACGTCGGTCTCGGCGGGGTCGGGGTCGGTCGTCTGCTCCCCGGCCACCGGCAGGGAGTCCATGGCCAGCCGGCCGCCGGCGCCCTCCTGGTCCAGCCGGCCCGCCTCGCGGTGGGCGGCGGCCATGCCGTCGCCGACCACCAGGACCACGCTGCGCGGCGGAGTCCCGCTCTCCGGTGCCGTCGTGGGGGAGGCGGACGGGTCGGCGTCGGGCGCGTCGGCCTCCGGAGGTGCGGCCGTGCACGCGGACAGGAGGAGGAGTGCCAGGACGACGGGAACGGGTCGGCGCACGGTCCCATGCTCGTGCGCGGAGGCCTGGGGAGCCTGGCGGGAGGACGGCGGTCGGCCACCCGGCGGGTGGGCAGCGGGTGACCTGGGGTCGTCCGGCCGGGTGGTGGTCGTCCGCCGTTCGGGTGGCGGGCGATGGTCTCGCGGTGACCGGGCGTGTTCGGGTGGCGGAGGCGTCTGGTCCGGGGGGATCAGACCGCACGCCGAACCATCCACGGGGGAAAACTGTTGTCTCTGTCGTCTCTGCATGCCCACGTCCCGTCGCCCGAGGAGCTCCTGGGCCGCGACCCGGAGCCCGTCCTCGGGGACGGCGCCCGCCGACTGGTCCACGGCCGGCGCATCCTCGTCACCGGTGCCGGTGGCTCGATCGGCAGCGAGCTGGTGCGCCAGGCGGCGAAGCTCGGACCTGCGGCGATCTACCTGCTCGACCACGACGAGTCGTCGATGCACGCCCTGCAGCTGGAGCTGCGTGGCCACGGCCTGCTGGACGACGACCGGGTGGTCCTCGCCGACGTGCGGGACCGGCTTCGGCTCACCAGGCTCATGGCCACGCTGCGCCCGCACGTCGTCCTGCACGCGGCGGCCCACAAACACCTGCCCCTCCTCGAGCGGTACCCGGCCGAGGGGGTGAAGACCAACGTGCTCGGGACCGCGAACGTCGTGTCCGCGGCGGTGGCCGCGGGCGTCGAGTGCTTCGTCAACGTCTCGACCGACAAGGCCGCACGTCCCACCTCCGTCCTGGGCGCGACCAAGCGCGTCGCCGAGTCCGTCGTCGCGGCGCACGCCGGCCGGGGCACGAGGCTGGCCTCGGTGCGGTTCGGCAACGTGCTCGGGAGCCGGGGCTCCTTCCTGCCGTCGCTGGCGTTCCAGGTGCGGGCGGGGCACAGCGTGACCGTCACCGATCCGGAGGTCACCCGCTTCTTCATGACGATCCCCGAGGCCGCCAGCCTGGTCCTGGAGGCTGCCGCGATGGCCGACCGGGGTGAGACCTACGTCCTGGACATGGGCGAGCCGGTCAGGATCGTCGACCTGGTGCAGCGCTACCTCCACGCGGTCGGCGCCGAGGACACGCCGATCGTGTTCACCGGGCTCCGACCCGGCGAGAAGCTGCACGAGGAGCTCACCGACGACGCCGAGTGCAGCCGGGCGACCGGTCACCCCCTCATCAGCGTGATGGAGGCGGGCGAGGAGGTCCGGTCGGACCTGCTCGCCCGGGCCGACGCGATGTTCGAGTTGTGTGGCTCGGGGGACGACCGCGCGCTCCGGCACGCGCTCAGGGACCTCCTCCCCGCAGACGCCGTGCCGGCTCCCGCGGGCGTCGGCCGCCTGCCCCGGCCGAGGTCGGCCCACCACGACGCCGGCGTCGGCGCCGCCCCCCTGCGGGTGTCCGCATGAGCCTCCCGCTGTGGGTCCTGTCCCTGCTGGTGGTCCCCCTGGCCGTGGTGCTGGTCGACACGGTCGCCGCCCTCCGCGGCCGCTCGGCGCGGGCGGCCGGAGGAGCGCCGCCGGTCGAGGACTTCGAGGTCGTGGTCCCCATCTGGGGGTCGGTGGCGCACCTGGTCAACGTCGACTACCTGTCCGGGTACGGGCAGCGAGTGGTCCTGTGCACCACCACGCGTGAGACGCCCGAGTTCATGGCGGCGCTGCGCGAGATCGCCGTGCAGCACGGTTTCCGGGTCTTCACCGGGGACGTGGACACGCCTGCCGGTGCCCGAGGCGGCACGACCCGGCAGACCTCCGGCGTGATCCGCGACCGGCTGGTCCGGGACGTGCACGCCGTGCTGACCGCCCGGTACGTGGTCTGCATCGACGCCGACACCCGTACCCGGGAGCCTCTCGGCGTCCTCGTGGGGCAGGTGGCCGCCCGCCGGCTGGACCTCGTGTCGGTCCGTGTCGTGCCGTCCAACACCACCTCGTGGCTGGGACGCCTGCAGGCCCTCGAGTACCACGCCGCCATGCGGCTGCGGCTGGCCATGCCGTGGCTGGTCTCGGGCGCCTGCCACGTGGCACGCAGGGAGGCGCACCGGGAGATCATGAACCGGCACTCGTTGTTCTTCCAGGGCAACGACGTGGAGCTGGGGTGGCTGGCCGAGCGGCTCGGGCTGCGCGTCGGCCACGTGCCCTTCGAGGTCCTGACCGTCGTCCCCGAGACCCTGCGCAGCTGGTGGCGTCAGCGCTTCGCCTGGGCCGGTGGCGAGGTGCGGCTCGTGCTCGCCAACCCGCAGCTCGTGACGCGCCACCCGCTGCTGTGGGTCTACGTCGCCGGAGTGGCGATCGCCGGGACCCCGTGGCGGTGGCTGGGCATCACGCACGCCGGGTGGGTGCTGGCGGCCACCTACGCGTGCTACCTCGTCGCCCTCGCGGTGATCCACCGCGGACGACGGGACGCCTGGCTCCTGGTGTACCCGGTCTACGCACTCGTGAGCAGCCTGGTCCTGGTGCCGCTCGGCCTCGTGTCCTACGCCCGCATGGCCGTCCGGCACCGGAACGCCGGCCTCATCCGGGTGGCCCCGCGCCACGTGCCGGCCGCCCGGAGCGCGGCGGCGTCACCGGTCTCCGTCGGCTGAGTCCGCGGCATCGGTCACTGCTGGCGGGGTTCAGCGGTGGCCGATGCCGCCCGGCCCGTGGTCGGCGGGGACCGTCTCGTCCTCCGGCGGCGGTCCGGGCGGGGTGCCGTCGCCGAACGGCGACCCGCCGAGCTCCTCGCGGCCGTGCGGGGTCAGCCAGTTCGACGTGTCCGGCCCCTGGGGGATCACCTGCGTCGGGTTGATGTCGGCGTGGACGACGTAGTAGTGCTCCTTGATCTGCGGGAAGTCGATCGTGTCGCCGAACCCCGGGGTCTGGAACAGGTCGCGCGCGTAGGCCCACAGCACCGGCATCTCCGACAGCTTCTGCCGGTTGCACTTGAAGTGGCCGTGGTAGACGGCGTCGAACCGGGCCAGCGTGGTGAACAGCCGGACGTCGGCCTCGGTGATCGTCTCGCCCATCAGGTACCGCCGGCCCGACAGCCGCTCGGTCAGCCAGTCCAGCGCGGTGAACAGCCGGTCGTAGGCCTGGTCGTAGGCCTCCTGCGACCCGGCGAAGCCGCAGCGGTACACCCCGTTGTTGACCTCGGTGTAGACCCGCGTCATGACGTCGTCCATCTCGTCGCGCAGGTGCCCCGGGTAGAGGTCCGGGGCGCCGTCGCGGTGGTAGGCCGTCCACTCGGTGGAGAGGTCCAGTGTCATCTGCGCGAAGTCGTTCGTGACGGCCTGCCCGGTGGGGACGTCGACGATGGTCGGCACCGTGATGCCGCGGTCGTAGTCGGGGAAGCGGGCGAGGAAGGCCTCCTGCAGCCGCTCGTAGCCCAGCACCGGGTCGCGGCCGCCGGGGTCGAGGTCGAAGGTCCAGCTGCGCTCGTCGTGGGTCGGCCCGCACATGCCCATCGAGATGGCCTTCTCCAGGCCCAGCAGGCGGCGCACGATGACCGCCCGGTTGGCCCACGGGCAGGCGCGCGCCACCACCAGCCGGTAGCGGCCGGGCTCGACCGGCCAGCCGCTGGAACCGTCGGCGGTGATCCGGTCGGGGATGTAGGTCGAGTCCCGGTCGTACTCGCCGCCGGTGACGTAGCCCGATCCGCTCTGCTCCTCGCTCACGGTGCCCAGCTTGATCGACGGGGCGGCCGTCCGCGCGTCAGAGGCGAGTGAGGGTCGCCTCGTCGGGCTGCCCGTCGAAGAACCGTTCCAGGACCTCGCCGAAGACGGCGGCCTCCGGCTCGGCGCGGGCGAACAGGGTCATCGACGAGCGCAGCTTGAGCGCGTCCACCGGCCCGAGCACCCGGACGGCGTCGCTCGTGCCCAGGTCCAGCAGCGCCTGCGCGCACTCGACCAGCCGCGGGCCGAGCACCGGGTGGTCGAGGTAGGCCTGCGCCTCGGGCAGTCCGGAGATCGCGTAGTGCTGGGCGGCCGGGCTGCGGCCCAGGCCCGCCACCTGCGGGAAGACGAACCACATCCAGTGGCTGCGCTTGGCGCCCGCCCGCAGCTCGGCCAGCGCCTGCTCGTAGGTCCCGCCGTCCTGCGCCTGCACGAAACGGTCGAGGTCGAAGGGGTCGCTCACGCGAGCTGCGGTGTCCACCGCGGGCCCGCGTCAACCACCGCGGTGTCACAGCCGTGCCGGCCTGCCGATGAGGTGTCCGTGAGCATCGAGGGGAGCCGTGCCCGTCGCGCACGGGATCGGGGACGGCGTCGGCTCGGAGCGGCGCTGCTGGCCGGGGCCGTGCTGGGGACGACGGTCGCCTGTGGCGCGGACACCCCGACGGAGGCGCGGGCCGCGACGGGCTCGCCCACCGCGACGACGCCCCCGCCGCCCCCGCCCATGCTGTGGCCGCTGACCGGGGTGGACAGCGCCGGTGCCGACGTCGACCGGCCCGCCCTCGCCATCAAGGTCGAGAACTCCGTCGACGCCCGCCCGCAGACCGGCCTCAACGCCGCCGACATGGTCTGGGAGGAGGTCGTCGAGGGCGGCATCAGCCGCTACGTCGCCGTCTACCACTCGACCCTGCCGCCGACGATCGGCCCGGTGCGCTCGGTGCGCCCGATGGACCCGGCCATCGCCGCGCCCCTCCACGGGCTGCTGGCCTTCTCCGGCGGCCAGGCGCCCTTCGTCGAGGCCACCCGCGCGGCCGGCCTCCAGGTGGTGGACCCCGGGACCGGTGCCGGGTTCTCCCGGGTGAGCGACCGCGTCGCGCCGCACAACACCTACGTCGACCCGACCGCGCTCCTCGGCCAGGCCGACGCCGCGCACCAGGCCCCGCCGCCGCCCCAGTTCGAGGTCGCCGCGGGCCAGGAGCAGCCCACCGCGCTGACCGACGGCGCCCCCGCGGCCGCCCTGGACCTCACCCTGTCCCGGATCAGCACGCCGGGCTGGACCTGGAGCCAGCCCGACAACGCCTGGCTGCGCGACGAGGACGGCACGCCGGCGGTCGAGGCCGACGGCACCCCGCTGCGCGCGGTCAACGTCGTCGTCCTGCGGGTCGACGTCGTGGACACGCAGTACAAGGACAGCGCCCGCAACCCCGTGCCGGAGACGGTCATGGTCGGCGGGGGAGAGGCCCTGGTCGCCACCGGCGGGCGTACCGTGCCGGTCACCTGGTCCAAGGGGTCGGCCGACGAGCCCGTGCGGCTCACCGGCCCCGGCGGCCAGCCGGTCCGCCTCGCGCCCGGCAGCACCTGGGTCGAGCTGGTGCCCAACGCGACGGGCTCGGTCGCCCTCAGCTGACGGGCGCGCCGGCCGCCCGGACGCCGGCGGCCGGGTGGTTCCCCGCGGGTGCTCGTGCTCTGCCTGCACCGGGCACGCAGAGCACGAGCACCCGCGGGCACACGGTCGGTCCCGCCGGACCCGTGCCCGGCCACGCAGGTGGCGAGGGAGGTCTCCGGTGCTACGCCGCCGGTTCGGCGGGCACCTCCGCGGGCGGGCGGGGCCGGGCGAGCGCGCCGGCCAGGAAGCCCAGCATCGTCCGGGTGAGCAGCTTGCGGGAGTCCGCGTTCCGGAAGACGTGCCCCTCGCCCTTCAGCTCCAGGTACTCCACCGGCCGGTCCAGCGCACGCAGCGCGGCCACCACCTGGTGCGCCTCACCGATCGGCACGTTGGTGTCGTGCTCGCCGTGGACGACCAGCAGCGGGACGTCGATCCGGTGCGCCGAGGCCAGCGGTGAGATGTCCTCGAGCAGGGGGCGGTCGCGCTCGGGGTGGCCGTACTTGGTCACCGCCGCCGCGGCGATCCACGGCTCGCTGTCCCGGTAGAAGGACAGCAGGTCGGACATGCCGCAGACGTCGACCCCCGCGGCGAACACCCCCGGCGAGAAGGCCAGCGAGGTGAGGGTGAGGTAGCCGCCGTAGGAGCGGCCCGTCACCGCGATCCGCCCGGGGTCGGCGATGCCGGCCTCGACGAGGTGGTCGGCCGCGGCGAGGACGTCGGCGAACGCGTCGTACCGGAGGTGCACGTCGTCGGCGTGCACGAACTCCCGGCCGAAGCCCGACGAGCCGCGGATGTTGGGCGCGAAGACGGTGATCCCCGCGGCGGCCAGCGCCTGGTGCTGCGGGGAGAAGGTGGGCCGCTCCTGGTCCTCGGGACCGCCGTGCAGGTACAGCGCGACCGGTCCGGAGGACTTCAGCCGGCTCGGCGCCCGGTACAGCCAGCCGGTCAGCGGCAGCCCGTCCCGGCCGGGGAAGCTCTCCAGCGTCGGGACGACCAGCCGCCGCTTCGGCAGGGGCGGAGCCGAGGTGACGCGGGTCCAGGCGTGCGTGGTCGTGTCCAGGTGCCACAGCTCCCGCGGGCGGGTGGGCCCCTGCACACCCAGGACCACGCTGGAGCCGTCGCGGCTGAGCACCGGGTCGGCGGCGACCAGTCCGGGCAGGCCCGTGATCGGGGTGCGACCGCCCGTGGCGGTGTCCATCAGCTCGAGCTCGCTGCGCCCGGCGACGTTCCACACCAGCAGGAGCAGCGTCCCGGCGTCGTCGGCGTCGATGTCCTCCAGCTCGGCGTCGTCGCGGGCCGCCAGGGTGCGCGGTTCCCCGCGCCAGCCGTTGGGCCCGAACGGCAGCCCGATCAGCTGGCGGCGGGGGAGACCGACGTCGGAGGCGAGGTAGACGTAGACGGGGCCGCGGTGGTCCTCCGGCGCGGGCCGGATGAGCGCCACCTCGGTGGACCCGGTCGCCCCGTGGGGCAGCGCGCTGAAGTCCTCGTCGGTGAGCCGGTCAACGACGGAGACGTACTGCTGGCCACGCTCGCCGTCGCGGATGACGATGAACCGCTCCTCCAGCGACACGTCCAGCACGTGGATCAGGCCGCCCGCGGCCAGCGGGTCCAGCCGGCCGGTCGCCGGGTCGGCCAGGTACGCCCGGGTCGGCGCCCCGGGCGTGGCGCCGGGGAAGGTGACGACGAAGCGGTGCCCGCTGCGGGTCCAGGGGCCCAGCTCGGCGTGGGTCTCGGAGTCCCCGGCCACCCGGCGCGCGTCGGTCCCGTCGGGCCGCACCACCCAGACCGCCGTCCGGACGCCGCCGTCGGTGGCCACCTCGCAGGTGAGCCAGCCGCTGTCGGCGGCCCACCGGACCGAGACCACCGGGTCGTCGGAGAGCCGGATGTGCCGGGCCGGCGGGATCGGGCCGTCGAGGACGACCTCCTGGATCCACACCTGCGGCGTGCCGGAGCGGTCGCTGATGAAGGCGACGCAGCGGCCGTCGGGGGTCATGTTCGGACCCCAGCTGCCCCACGCGTCGACGAGGTCGTCGGCGAGGGCGGCCGCGGTCTCGACGGTCGCCCGGTCCACGTCGCCCTGGGTCGTCGTCACCGTGCCAGGTCCTCCACCTTCCGCAGCTCGATCTCCAGGAGCGCCCGCCGCCCCGGCGCACGGGAACCGGGCGTCGTGCGCATGACGTCCGGCCCGCGCAGCATGCGCTCCACCCCGCCCGACCGGAACCGGCCACGCCGATCGGCCACCGGGCCGAGGGGGCGCCGCGCGTCCGGTGTCCACGGTACGGGCTGTCGAGCGTCGGACCCCCGGCACGGGGACCTGCTCCGTGCGCCGCGGCGCCGGGTGTCCCGGTCGCGGCAGGAAACCGCTGGTCGCGGGGTCGTCGTCCTGCCAGGCTGCCGCGGTGAACAGGGGATGGGTGGCGTACGGACCCGCGGCACCGGAGGGCCCTGCACCGGTCGACGACCGGCCGCTGGAGCTGGCCGACCTGGGCAAGCTGGCCCGCCGCGGCGTCCGGGCGGTGACCCGCGCGGCACGGGCCGACGACCGGGTCACCCTCGCCTCGCTGCTCGGCGACCACCTCGGCGACGCCGCCGGCGGGGACGTCGCCGAGGAGACCTGGCCCGCCTACGAGCACGTCAACGTGCAGGCCGGACTCGACGCCTGGCTGGCCACGGGCGGGCGCACCAGCGAGCTGGTCGGCATCGTCAACTTCCGGCACCGGCCCTTCGGCCTGGCCGAGCTGCTGGCCATGGCCGGCCAGCCGGCCGACCCCTTCGGTCCGCGGCCGGGCAACGCCGCCACGGTCAACCTGCCCTGCGGCCCGGACGGCGAGACCCGGCCGTGCCTGCGGTGCGCGGTGCACCTGGTCAGCGAGGACGACGTCCGGACGGCGGTGCTCGTGCGCGCCGCCGAACCCGAGACCGGCATCGACCGGGTCTCGGTGCAGGCGCTGTCCACCGACCCGGACGCCGCGCGGGCCGCCGTCCGCGGCATCCGGGCGGCCGCCCAGCGGGAGAACGTCTTCCGCGGTCAGGTGCTCTCCTTCGACCAGGAGGTGTTCGGGCACGGTCAGACGCTGCTGCGGTTCTCCCGCCGGCCGCGACTGGAGCCCGGGCAGCTGGTGCTCGGCGCGGACACCCTGGCCGGCATCGAGCGCCAGGTCGTCGACGTCGCCCGGCACAAGGAGCGGCTGCTCGGTGCCGGGCAGCACCTCAAGCGCGGGCTGCTGCTCTACGGGCCGCCCGGGGTCGGCAAGACCCACACCGTGCGGTACCTGATGGGCCGGCTCCCGGGCACGACCGTCGTCCAGCTGACCGGCAGCGCGATGCACCTGGTCGCCGAGGCGTGCTCGGTGGCCCGGTCGCTGCAGCCGGCGATGGTCGTGGTCGAGGACGTCGACCTGATCGCCGAGGACCGCGGCATGCACCCCGGCCAGCACCCGCTGCTGTTCCAGCTGCTCAACGAGATGGACGGGCTCGCCGAGGACGCCGACGTCGTCTTCCTGCTCACCACCAACCGCGCCGACCTGCTCGAGCCCGCCCTGGCCGCGCGGCCCGGCCGGGTCGACCAGGCCGTCGAGCTGACCCTGCCCGACCGCGACGCCCGCCGCGCGCTGTTCGACCTCTACCGCGGCGAGCTCTCGATGGACGTCTCGGGCCTCGACGAGGTCCTCGACCGGACCGACGGCGTCACGGCGTCCTTCCTCAAGGAGCTGATCCGCCGGGCCGCGCTGTTCGCCGCAGAGCGGAACGGGGACGGCGCCCTCGCCGTCGACGCGGCCGACCTGGCCGCGGCGCTGGACGAGCTGCTGGGCACCCGCAACGCGATGACGCGCATCCTGCTGGGGGCCGGCCGCGCCGTGTGACGGTGCTGCGAGCCGGGACGCACGACCCTGTTGGCCCGGGCGTGTCGCGGGACGAGAATGTCCAGTCTCGGTTCCCCGGAGAGTGGGAGTGCGCCCGTGCCCGACTGGATCACCGGTGTCGCAGCGATCGCCGCCCTGCTGGTCAGCGCCATCACTGCGCTCACGCAGTACCGACTCGGACTCGAGCAGAAGGTGCTCGAGTCCCGTCAGATCGAGCTGGACGCGCACCGGGCGGCGGGTGCGGCTCCGTCGGGGGTCGATGCCGCGATCCGGTGGCGGGAGCAGGTCCTCGCGCTGCACGACCGGGGGCTCAGCCCGGATGAGATCCGCTGGATCCTGTGCTGCGCGGACGGGGGTGTGCGCGACGAGGAGCGGAACGGGATCGTCGACGAGGTCGTCGGCAACGTGCCCCGCGTGCCGCCGGCGGGGATGGTGCCGGCCCCGACCTGCAGCGAGCACCGCCGGCTGCCGCGACCCGAGGGCCGGATGCGGGCTCTGGGGCACCAACCCCACCCGTTCGACGTGGGCCCCTCCCAGTGGCGGACGCCGGACGTCCACTCCGCGTAGGGGACCGGGCCCGCCACCGGGTTCCTGGAGGAGTCGCGCGCTGCGTGCGCCGGGCGTCGGCGCGGAAGGGACGGCTGCCGGGCGGAGGGGTGGTCCCCGGGGGAGTCGTGCTCTGCGTGCGCCAGGTGCGCAGAGCACGAGCGTCCGCGGAGCGACCTCAGCGGCGGCCCGCGTAGAGCCGCACCGGTGCGGCCCAGCCGCGCGGTACCTCGGTCACCTCGGACAGTCCGGCGTCGCGCAGCAGGTCCAGCAGCTCGGCCGGCTGCCACGGGTGGCCGCCGCTGCGCACCGTGCGCAGGTCGCTGAGCAGCTGCCCGAGCCGGTCCGGCCCGCCGGCGAACGTGCCCGGCAGCAGCCAGCCGCCGGGGCGCAGCGCCCGGCAGGCCGCGCGCAGCACCTCGGGGACGGCATCGCGCCGGAGGAACGGCATGGGCAGCCACACGACGTCGAAGGTGGCGTCCTCGTCGAGGGCCGCGGCGTCCTGCAGGCGCAGGTCGATCCGCTCGGTGAGCCCGGCGTCGGCGCGGTTGACCTTGGCCAGGTCCAGCGCCGGCTCGAAGACGTCGATGCCGGTCACCTGCAGAGCCGGGTACGCCTGGGCCAGCGCGATCGCGAGCCAGCCGGTGCCGGTGCCGACGTCGAGCAGGGTCGCCCCGGGGCGGGCGAGGGCCTCGGCGAGGCCGGGCAGCACCGGCTCGGCGGCGCGGACGGCGCCGGCGATGCCCATCGACAGCCGGCCGATGCTCTGCAGCAGCTGCTCGTCGACCCGGTCCCAGCCGCCGGCCCGTCCGGGGTCGTCGACCAGGTCGACCGCCTGCCGCAGCCACGTGCGGGCCAGTCCCACCACCGGCGCCGCGGTCGCGGGGGTCACCCCGTTCCCGCCGAGGAGCTCGGCGGCGACGTCGGCGAGCACGGACCGCACCGCCGGGTCGGCCGGCAGACCCTCGGTCTCGATGCGGACGTGGGCGGCGAGGGCGGCCAGTGCGTCGGTGGCCACGCCGAGCTCCACCGCCCGGGTCATCAGTGCCTCGGCAGCCATGGCCGGACCTCCGCGGTGGCCCCCGGGGGACGGGGACGTGCCGGCCCAGCCTCCCGCCGCACCGACGCAGGCACAACGCCCTTCGGCCCTTGTCGTGCCCGCCCGGGTGCCCCGACCCTGGGGGCCTCTCTCCCCGTCGAGGAGGCCGTCATGAGCCGCAGGGACATCGAGGCACTGAACGACACGTTCGTGCAGGGCTGGGAGAAGGGCGACGCCGCGGTGATCGCGTCGGTCTACGCGCCCGACGCCCGGCTCCTGCCACCGGGGGCGCCGGCGGTGTCCGGCACGGCCGCGATCGCCGACTTCTGGAAGTCGATGCTCGACCAGGGCGTCGACGGCGGGTCGCTGACCACGGTCCTGCTCGAGGAGCGCGACGACCTCGCCGTCGAGGAGGGCGAGTACCAGGTGAAGGCGGGCGGCTCGGTCGTCGACGCCGGCAAGTACGTCGTCGTCCACCGGCGGCAGCCCGACGGCTCCTGGCGTCTCTGGCGGGACATCTTCAACTCCGACCAGCCGCCGACCGGCTGACCCCCGCGGTCAGCGGGCGAGCACCGCGGGACGCCGGTCGGCCCACGGAAGCGCCTCCTCGAGCAGCGCGGCGAGCCCGAGCAGCGTCTCCTCGCCGGCGTACCGGCCGACCAGCTGGACCCCGACCGGCCACCCCTGGGGGGACGGGTGCCCGGGCACCGAGATCGCGGGGGTCCCCGTGACGTTGGCCAGCGCGGTGAACGGCGCGAAGGCGAAGATCCGGTCGTACCAGCCGCGGGCGTCGAGTGTCGGGTCGTTCGCGTCCAGGTGGCCGATGGCGGTGTTGGGTGCGGCGGTCGTCGGGGTGAGCCAGGCGTCGTAGCCGGTGAGGAACCGCGCGAGCGTGCGCGTGGTCGCGTTGAAGACCCGGTCGACCGCGTACATGTCCAGCGCGGTGAGGGTGGCGCCGTACTCCGCGCAGGCCAGCGTCGTGTGCTCGAGGACCTCGGTGGACAGCTCGACGCCCAGCGCCCCGGCCGCGCCGTACGCGCCGTCGGCCAGGAAGCTGCACCAGGCCTTGAGGTTGGCGTCGTCGAACGCGGCGACGTCGACCTGCGGCGCGGCCTCCTCGACGGTGTGCCCGGCGGCCTGCAGTGCCTCGGCCGCGGCCCGCACCGCGTCGACGCAGGCGGTCTCCACCGGCACGCCGTTGGGTGCGGCGGTGCTCATCGCGATGCGCAGCGAGCCGGCGGGCGGGCGTGCGGCGGCCAGGAAGGTGGTCTCCGGGGCGGGGAGCAGGTACCGGTCACCGGGTTCGGACCCGGCGACGGCGTCGAGCAGCCCGGCCGCGTCCCGCACGGTGCGCGTGACCGCGAACTCGATGCCCAGGCCCAGCAGCGGGTCGGAGTAGTCGGGTGCGACGGAGACCCGCCCGCGGCTGGGCTTGAGGCCGACCAGCCCGGAGGCGGCGGCCGGGATGCGGATGGACCCGCCGCCGTCGTTGGCGTGCGCCACCGGCAGGGCGCGGGCGGCGACGAGCGCGGCCGACCCGCCGCTGGAGCCGCCGGGGGAGCGGGTGGTGTCCCAGGGGTTGCGGGTCGGGCCGTTGGCGACCGACTCGGTGCTGGCGTTGAACCCGAACTCCGGCGTCGCGGTGAGGCCGACGGCGGCGAGGCCGGCGGCGCGGAAGCGGCGCATCAGCGCGGTGTCGTACGGATACGGGACGCCGGGCCCCAGCATCCGGCAGCCGGCCCGCTGGGGGATGCCCTCGGCGTGCAGCACGAGGTCCTTGATGGCGAACGGGACGCCGGCGAACGGGCCGTCCTCCGCCGCGTCGAGCGGCTTCTCGAACAGCTCGCCGACGAGGGCGTTGAGCTCGCCGTTCACCGACTCCACCGCGCGCTGCGCCGTCGCGTGCACCTCGGCGGCGGAGACCTGGCCGCTCCGGACCAGCTCGGCCAGCCCGGTGGCGTCGTACCCGGTGTACTCGGAGACCTCCACGGTCGCCCTCCTCGTCCCGCGGCGGGCTCCTCTGCCCGCGCCCGGGCCGATGCTGGCACCGACGCGGCCGGCGGCACAGGGCCTCCTTCGTCCCGAGGGCCGCCCGTCACGCCGTCGCGCGGGCCAGCTGTTCGATGGGCTCGGACCAGGCCGCCGGCGTGGTCCAGACGAAGCTGTGCGCGCCGGGCACGGTCGCCAACCGGCCGTCAGGGGCGAGCTCGCTCAGCTCGCGGGCCCAGTCGACCGTGCAGATGCGGTCGTGGTCGCCGTGGAGCACCAGCACGGGGACCGGCACCTGCGGGACGACGTGCTCGAGGGCGTCGGCCAGGTGGACCCGGAGCGCGTGCCGCACCCGGCGCAGGCCGGCCCGCTGACGTTCGGGCGTGTGCTGCTCGTCGAGGCTCCTCGGCTCGAACGCGGAGTTGCGGCGCCAGGCCAGCAGGATCCGGCGGGTGCTGCGGAAGCGCGGGTCCATCGTCGGGCTGGCCAGGACGAGTGCCCCGACGGCCTGCGGACGGCGGACCGCGACCCGGGCCGCCACCTGGGTGCCGCTGGAGTGCCCGACCAGCACCACGCGCTCGAGGCCGCTGGCGTCCAGCCACTGCACGACGGCGTCGGCGAACTGGGGGACGTCCATGGGGTGCGGCGGCTCCCCGCTGCCGGAGAAGCCGGGCAGCTCGACCAGGTGCGCGCGGGTCCACCTGCCGAGCTCGCCCAGGGCCGGCTGCAGGTAGTTGGCCACCGCCAGCCCCGGGACGACGACCACCTCGGGGACGCCCGGGCGCGGCGTCCCCACGACCCGGCTGCGCACGACCCCCCAGGCCGTGGGCTGGAACGACAGGGTGACGTCGGGCGGCACGGAGGCCGGCATGGCCCGACGCTAGCAACGCGTGCCGGTGCGCGGGGGCGGCGTTGCTGGTTGACTGCGGCGCGAGCCCAGGCGTTGGGGTCGACCCGAGGGGGGATCGCCGTGGCGACGACCGTCGCGACCACGTCCAAGCAGTCGATGGCGAGGGCACTGGGTGCCGCAGGGGCGGCCTTCGGGCTCGCCAGCGTCCTCGCGCCGCGGGCGGTCGCCCGGTCCTACGGCGTCCCGGTCACGCCGGCCGGCCTGCAGCTGCAGCGGCTGTTCGGCAGCCGGGCGCTGGCCGTCGCCCTCCTGGCACTGACCGCGCGCACCGACGAGGAGGTCGACCGCGGCCTGGCCGTGGTGGCCGCGACGAACGCGCTCGACGTGCTCACCGCGCTGGGTGCGGCCCGCGGAGCCGGGCGGGCCACCTCGGTGCGGGCGATCGGCAGCTCGCTGGCCTACGGCGCGGCCGCGCTGGCGATCCGCTCGATGCGGGACTGACCGCTCCGACGGTCGCCGGTCGGCGACCCCGCGGCGGGCGCCGGGCGAGGTGTGCCGGGGTCGCTGGGCCCGCTGACGGCCTCGAACGCCGCGTGCACCTCACCCCGTGGGGGGACGTGGGCGGCCTGAACCGGTCCCGACGCTCAAGGAGCGCCGGGTGTGGCCGAGAAGTCGCGTGATGAGGAACCACCGGGTTCCCTTACACGTGAGGAGCTCCCATGGCAGGGTGCGGACACATCTTCTCGCAGCCGGGCTGCCCGTCGTGCGCGGCCGGCCGGGCGACGACGGCGCAGGACCAGCGGGCCGCCGGCCTGATGTACGCGCAGGCGCAGCTGGACCAGGCGGCGGAGACGAACTCGCGACTGGCGGAGCTGAACGCGAGCGCACAGCGGCAGGAGGACCTCGCCCGGGCCCAGATGGACCAGGCGCGCCGGTTCCAGATCGCCCAGTGGAGCCAGACGCCCGACGGCCAGGCCTACACCGCGTGGGCGGCCGCCGCCCCGCACGTCCTCCAGGTCATCGACCACGCCGACCAGACCTGGGCACAGGCCTGGCGGGATGCTGTCGCCGAGCGGGTGTCCCCGGAGGCGATCGAGCCGCGGCGCCTCCTCCTCGGCCGTCCTGCCGTCGGGATCGCCCTGGTCGTGGCCGTGCTCATCGCGAACGGGATGACCGAGGGCTTCTGGCAGGCCGTGACGTTCGTCGCCTTCTTCGCCTCGATCGTGGCGGCTGTCGTCATGGCCGTCCGGCAGAAGCGGATCGTGCGGGCGGCGCGCGCCGAGCGGACGGCGGTCTACGGTTTCGACCCGTTCACCGAGCCCGTGCCGTCCTGGTCGACGCAGCGGGACCCCGCTGAGCTCCGTGCGGCCGTCCACACCGTCCTCGCCGCCGGCCCCGAGGCGTTCCCGGCTGCACGGAGCCTGCCGCCGCTGACCCTCCCCGAGGTCGAGTCGCACATCTGGCCGAAGCCGCTCGACGTCGTCAGCGCGGGGCTGACCGCCGTCGTGGAGGTGGCCGACCAGCGGATCGCCGCTCTGCGCGCGAGCGCGTCGGCATAGGGCGACAGCCCCACGAGCACGGCGGCGCCCCCGGTCCCGCGGAACGGGACCGGGGGCGCCGCTGCCTGCTCGTCGGGGAGCGTCCGACCGGCCCCGGCCGCACTCCGGGGACCCTTCCCCTGCGGATGCTCGTGCTGTGCGTACCTCTGGCATTCAGAGCACGAGCGTCCGCCGGGCCCTGTTCTCCCCGGGAGCTCGTGCTCTGCGTACCTCTGGCATGCAGAGCACGAAGGTCCGGTGGGGCACCTTTCTCCCCGGGAGCTCGTGCTCTGCGTGCCTCTCGCATGCAGAGCACGAGGATCCGGGGAGGACCAGGTGCGGCCCGGGGTGGCCGGAGGCCCGGTCAGACGGTCTCGGGTGCCCGCAGGTGGGCGATGGCGAGGTCCATCTCGGCGACGTCGACGATCTTGGCGCCCATGGCCCGGGCGAACTGCTCGCGCAGCGACCGCGCGTGCCGGCGCACCAGACCGAGGGCCTCACGGCTCTCGAAGCTGGTGACGCTCACCGTCCGGCCCTGCTTCCGGTCGACCAGCATGCTCAGGCTGCAGAAGCCGGGCAGCTCCTGGAGCTTGGGCATCAGGTTGCTCCGATAGGCCTCGAGCAGGTCGTCCACGTGGTTGTTCGGGATGCGGGCCCAGGTGACCTGCGCGCCGGCGCCGTCCCCGGACGGGCGGTCCCGGTGGAGGATCGCGATCTCCCACTGGGCCACGTCGGCGTGGGAGCCGCCGAGCACCTGCAGGAGGTGCTCCTGGACGGCGCGGTCCTCCTCGGCGGTGGCGCGCATGGCCCGTTCGTCGGCCCACGCCGTCGCGACGACGCAGCGGCCGCCGTCGTGGTCGGCGAGCACGGACAGGCCGACGCAGCCCTCGGTCTGCGAGATGCGGGGCAGCACCTCGTCGCGCAGGTAGGTGACGGCGTCGGAGATGGTGTCGGGGTTGCCTCGGATGCTGGTGGATCGCGCGTACAAGCGGTCGCTCCTCCCGGTGTGGCGGCGCCCCTGGGGCCCTGTGATGGCGCTCACCTTCCCGCCGACCGTTCGGAGCGGCAAGCGGTCAGGCGGTGCCCTCCGCGGCGATCAGGTCGGCGACCGCCTGCGGACGGGTCGAGCAGTCGTCGTCCGAGGCCGGCTCGTCGGCGGCGAGACCGGTCAGGCCGAGGTCCTCGACCGGCTTGAACCCGCGGGCCTCGATGTGCCGCGGCACCCGGTTCTGCGCGTTGATGACGTGCGAGCGGGAGAGCCAGCCCATGCCGTCCTCGACGTCGAAGTCCAGCCCGCCGCCGGGTGCGCGGCGGACGTGGCCGGGAGAGGGAAGCAGGCCGACGATCTGCACGGCCTGGGCGACCGGTAGCTCCTGCGGCGGGGTGTCGAAGTAGTACCAGCTGGCGGCGCAGACGCCGTAGAGGGCCGGTCCGAACTGGGCGTAATTGACGTAGAGCTCGAGGATCCGGCGGGTGTCGAGCAGGTAGGCGACCTCCATGGACAGGCCCGCCTCGACCGCCTTGCGCCAGGCGCTCATCTCCTGGTTGAGGAACAGGTTCTTCGCGACCTGCTGGGGGATGGTCGAACCCGACGGGTCCTCCTCGCCGGCGAGGTGGGCCTGCGCGCGGGCCATCAGCTCGTCCCACTCGAAGGCGCCGGAGCGGTAGGGGAGCTGGGCGTCCTCGTGCGCGACGACCGCGGCGAGGAAGTTGCGCGAGACGTGCTCGATCGGGACCGACTGCTGGACCACGTCGCCGGGGTTGGCGGCCATGAAGGCGGTGGTCGGCGGGTCGATCCAGCGCAGCGACAGGACCATCACTGCCTGGACGACGGCGACGACGGCGAGCACGCGGGTGATGCGCCGGACGAGCCTCCGCCCCCGCCAGGGCGCCCGCCCCCGCCGGGGCTCACGATCGAGGCGCTCGGGCCGACTGCTCGGCTCCGGCATGACGCGCTGCCACGGCCGGCGCCGCGGGCGCTCGGTGTCGGGCGCCGGGGCGTACGGGCCGGGAAGCGCGGCGTCGTCCCCGGGGTACCGGGGGTCGGGCATCCACGGGTCGTCGGGGACCCAGCTCGGCTGCGAGCTGCGGATGCGGCGGAAACGTGCGGTGGGCCGGCGGTCCGGCGGGACGTGGGCCATGGGCCTGGAGCACTCCCTGGTCGACGAACCGTCATCGTACGGCTACAGACGGTCGTGCCGGGTGACGCCGGTGACTTCCGGGCCGTCGCGCGGTCTGACCCTGCATGCGAATGACGCAGCTGGACCTCGGTCCGCAGGCACAGGTCGTCAAGCGGGTGGTCGCCGGCATCCGGGAGGACCAGCTCGGCGCACCGACGCCGTCCGACATCCCGGTGGCCGGCGTCCTCGACCACCTGGCGGGCCTGACGCTGGCGTTCCGGATGGCGGCGGAGAAGACGCCGCTGCCGGGCGCTCCCGAGCCGTCCGCGGACGACCTGACGCCGGACTGGCGCACCCGGATCCCCGCGCAGCTCGACGAGCTGGTGGCCGCGTGGCGCCGTCCGCAGGCCTGGGAGGGGACCGCCGAGGCCGGCGGGGTCACCATGCCGGCGCACGTGGCGGCGGCCGTGGCGCTCGACGAGGTGCTGGTGCACGGCTGGGACCTCGCCGTCGCCACCGGCCAGGACTACGCGGCCGACCCGTCGTCGGTGGAGGCGGCCACGGGCTTCGCCGAGCAGGTCGCGGCCGGTCCGGTGCAGCCGGGACTGTTCGGCCCGCCGGTGCCCGTGCCGGACGACGCCCCGCCGCTGCACCGGCTGCTCGGCCTCACCGGCCGCGACCCGGACTGGCGCCCGCCGGCGTAGGGGCGCGCAGGACCTCGTCCTCTACAGGCCTGCCCGCCCCGGTGGGAGCCTGCTCGCACCGTGACCACGGCAGGGTCACGCGAGTGGCCCTCCCGGGACGGAGGAGGCACCCGATGGGCCAGGTGTACCTGCAGCGCTTCGTCTACCGCGACGGCGCGAGCAAGGCCGAGATCGACGCGGCGTGGGCCGAGGCGTTCCGGTCGTTCGCGAAGTCCGGCAACTGGGGCGGGGTCGAGCGCGGCGTGACCCACCACAAGACGTGGGGCACCAGTTGGGGTGGCTACATCCTCGTCGAGGTGGACGACCCCGAGGCATTCGTCGCGTACCAGACGCACCACCTGCAGAACTACGGGCACGCGGTCCACATCACGTTCGAGCCGGTGTACGACATGGACGAGGCGTTCGCGAGCACGGTCGCCGCCGTGCGGTGACCCGGCTCAGAACCCGAGGTCGGCGGCGAGGTGTGACTCGGGGACGTGGACGACGGCGTCGAACGCGTCGACCACCGGCGTGACGAGGTGGTCGGCGTCCAGGCGGATGCGGTCCGGGCCGGAGCCGTCGCCGCGGGCGGGGCGCAGGTCGGCGAGCGCGAGGCCGGCACCGGCGAGCGCCGCCTCGATGCTGCCGGGCTCGGGCGGGCCGAGGGCGGTGTCCTCGACCCGGAAGCCGTACGGGCCGACGTCCGCGTCGGGGTACAGCGCCGCCGTCCGCCCGCCGCCGCTGGTCAGCGCGACGGGGACGTAGTCCGCGCCGAGCGCCCGGTCCAGGTGCAGGCCCATCGGCAGCACCTGGAGCTCGCCGCCGTAGACGACCGGGGTGCGCTGGGTGTGCGCGTTGTGCGCCATGAGGACGACGCGGTCACCGGGGTCGAGCCGGTCGAGCCACCAGCCGACGGTGGCGGCCAGGTACCGCTCGCGCGAGGTCGCGGCCGCGGGCAGCCCGGTCCCGGCGACGGCGCCGGCGATCGCGCGCAGCTGGGAGTCTGCAGCGCGGGCACCCTCCAGCCGCCACCGGGCCACGTCGAACGCGGCCCGCCCGCCGCTGTCGACGTAGGTCGGTGCGAGGGCGTCGAGACGGTCGGCGAGCCGGCTGAGGGCGGCGGTCAGCGCGTCCTGCCGGTCCGGGGCCAGCGCGAGGTAGGCCGGAGCCGCCTGGGCCTGGGTCCGGCCGGCGATGCCGGTGGCGATCTCGACGGCGGGGTCGAGCAGCCGGCGTGCGTCGGGGTCCACCGCGTCGAGGTACTCGGCGAGCGGGTGCAGCGACGGCAGCAGGGAGCCGGCCGCGGAGGGGACGTCGACCCCGGCGAACCGCACCGCGGGAGGGTGCGTGCGGAGCCAGTGGAACATCGCGCACACCTCGGCGGGCCGGGCCGTGCCGGCGGGGATGCACTCCTCGGCGAGCGCGGGCAGCTCGTCGTCCGGACGGTCGCCCTGCACCCACTCGTCGAGCGTGAACCCCTCGCTGAACCCGGACTCGTAGGCGAGCACGGTGAACCCGCACCGCTCGACGAGGAAGCGGAGCACGCGGTGGCGCGCCCGAGCGAACTCGCTGGTGTAGTGGGCGTTTCCCCCCGACGGCGACCACCCGGGCCACGCCGATCACCTCGCGCAGCGGCTCGAGGTCGTCGAGGGAGGCGTCCGGGTCGAGGCCCGCGAGCTCGGAGACGGGGAACGACATGGCCCCGGACGCTAGGAACCCGACGGCCGGGACGCAGGCCGTTTCCGGACCCGTCCCGGCGCCGCCGGCTGCTACTTGACGCAGATCGCGTAGACGCTGGGAGTGTACGAGGAGCTGCGGAACTGCCACCCACTGTTGGAGAAGTAGTTGCCGTAGACGACCGTCGCCGTGGCGCGCCACGAGCTGCCCGAGGGGTAGCTGCTGGTGACCTTGTACTCCCGGCTGCTGAGGGTCCCGAAGTAGTCCGTAGGGACCTTGAACCCTCCGCCGGTCACCTTCGCGCCACTGGGGCACGTGGCCGAGCCGTTCCCGGTGACGGTCGCCGTGACGTCGAAGTAGTTGACCGCCGCCTCGGCCGCGGCGGGTGCGGCCACGATCCCCCCGGCGAGTGCGGTGGCGATGACCGCACCGCTGATCCAACGTGTGGATGGCCGCTTCATGGCTGACGTCCTCTCGTGACGGGTGGTGCCGACGGCGTCGTCCCGGAACCGGTCGTTCCGTCGGTCGTCGACCTGTACGGCACGGACCCCGGCGCACTCGAGGCGAACGGGCACGAAGGTCCACCCGGTCGTTGAGCGGAAGCAGCCAGAGCCCCGGACGGCGGATCGGCGGCCCGCACCCGTCCGCTGGACGACGCCACGCCGCTGCACCGACTCCTCGGACTGCGAGCTCGGTGACCTCAGTGATGCCACAATCGTCGGACCTGCACCGCACCCGGACGAGAGGCGTCTCGATGACCACGTTCATCCCCGTGGAATACAAGAAGGGCGAGCTCTGGATGAACGTTGATTTTGTCCGGTTCATATTCAAGGTGAAGGGTGCCTATCACCTCCAGACTGAGGATGGGAAGGGCTTCTCGGTAGCCGCAAGTGGATATGACGCGGTGGAGGCTCTGATCGCCGCGCGCCAAGTGTCGCAATAGCGTCCAACTGCTCTAGTGCCCTGTGAGGCACTGCGGGCGGCTCAGCGGGGATCGGACGACAGGTGCCAAGCCTTGGCCAACGGCCCGTCCTCGGTCCTCATCCCACGTACCGCAGTTGTTCGGCCCGGCCCGTTTCGACCCCGATCAACGAGGAGTGGAACGGGGATGTCGAGCCGGCTTGTGTCTATTAGAGGGCTCACCACTGGTGGGGGCGGACGCGACCAGACCGGTTCACCGGCGGAGTCGCTACGCCTTACCGTGTAGTGCTGGATGATGCTCCGCAGACGATTCTTCAGGTGAGCATCAATTCCCCCAAAGTATGCAGATCGGCAATGCCACCCTGTTGGGGGATTGGTTCATGAGGTTGTTGCCGCGGTCGCTTCAGGGTCGTTCGTCTCTGGCAATCGGGCTCACCGTGGGTGACGAGGTCGTGGGGGCAGGTCCGGGTCGGCACTGGCGCCTCGCTCAGCGCCGTTCCCGCCGCACGCGTACAGGCCCAGGCTGGCCGCGCGGTCAGCCTGAGCCGACATGGTGGTTCGCGTCATGGGCTCTCTGGCATCGCGGAACGCCGAATTCGGGTCCCTCGTCGGCAGGCTGAGCACGAGCACGATATGCCGGTCGCCGCGACCTGCCCTCACCCGACGACGAAGGCGCTCACCTGCGGACCGTCGCCGTCGATGCACGCGCCGGTGACCGTCACCGCCCGGCCGTCGGCGGCCGGCGCCACGGCGCCGAGGACGGCGGTGCCGTCGCAGATCTGAACCTGGCCCACCCGCTCGCCGGAGTCGAGGTCCACCGTGACCAGCTCGGCCGGGTACTGCAGGTCGGCCAGCGGCACGGAGGCGGTGCGGCCGTCCGGGGCGACGGCGAGGTCGAGGGCGGAGTCGCCGGCGCCGTCCAGGTCGGTGGAGGTGCGCAGCTCGCCGTCCGCCACGGTGACCAGCCGCCCGACCGCGCGGGCCGCGCCGAGGTGCACGGTGGCGACCGCGGTGCCCTCCGCGGTGACCTGGAGCGCGGCAGGCGAGCTGGGCCGCTCGGGGACGAGCTCGACCGGCGCGCCGTCGGGCCGCAGGTCGGCGCCGTAGAAGGCGAGCGCGGCACCGGTGCCGCCGGCCGGGCGGTCGACGGTGAGCAGCGCGGCCAGCCGTCCGTCGGGGGTGGCCGCGAGCCGGGTGGCGGGTGCCTCCGCCGTCCGGACGACGGCGCCGGTCGCGACGTCGACGGCTCGCAGCAGACCGTCGCCGGCCAGGAAGAGCGTCGAGCCGTCGAGGACGGCGGCGTCGGGCGGTCCGCCGTCGAGGGGCGTGACGGCCGGTTGCCCGGTGGGCGGGACGGTCAGCAGGTCCTCCCCGGCGACGACCGCCGTCCCGTCAGGAGCGATCACGAGGCGGGACTGCGGCGGGACGAGGGGGATGGGCGTCGCCGTGGCGGTGGCCGGGCCGTCCTCGCCGGGGGTGATGCGCACCAGCCAGCTGGAGTCCGCGTCGCCGACGAGGGCGACCGGCACGCCGTCGGGTCCGGGTGCGAGGTCGTACAGGCGGACGTCGGTGCCTACAGCGGTGTCCAGGTCGAGCGTGGCCAGGACGGTGGGCGCGGGGACCGGGGGATCGGGGGCCCCGCCCGTGCAGCCGGCCGCAAGCAGGGCGAGCGCGAGCGCCGCGGCGGTGCGGCGGCGGGGGGGCATGTCGGCTCCGGGCGACGGGGAGCCCGAGCCTGCGCCGCGCGGATGGGCGGCGCAACCGCCGATCCGCCAGCCGACCGGCGGATCGTCACCCGCGCGGATGACCTCGTGGTCGCCGCTCGTCCGAGAGGCCCGGTCGGCCCCTAGCCTCGCGGGGTTCTCAGCGGGGCGAGTGACGAGGGACGGGTGTGGCAGGAGGTCTGACGGGCGCAGGGCTGGGAAAGGTCCTGGCGGGCATCGCGGTGGGCGCGACGGTGGCGACCGGGATCGCCATCGCGTCCAGTGACGACGGCACGACCGCGACGGTCACCCACGTCGTCGACGGGGACACCATCGACGTCTCCTACGACGGGGCCGAGCACCGGGTCCGGCTGCTCAACGTCGACACCCCGGAGTCGGTCGACCCGGAGGAACCCGTCGAGTGCATGGGCCCCGAGGCGACCGCCTTCTTGCGGGACCGTCTGCCGGTCGGCACCGAGGTCCGCCTCGAGTACGACGAGGAGCGGCTCGACGGTTACGACCGCGAGCTCGCAGGCGTCTTCCTCGGGGACGCGCTGGTCAACGCCGAGATCGCCCGGGCCGGTCTCGGGGTCGCCATGTCCGTCGGGGACAACACCCGCTTCCACGCCGAGGTCCAGGCGGCCGAGGAGGAGGCCCGCTCCCTGGGACGGGGCCTCTTCTCCGAGGAGGTGACCTGCACCGTCCCGGCCCAGGTGGCGCAGCTGGAGGCGACGGCGGCCACCGTGGCCGGTTACGAGCCGGCGCAGGGCGCCGGGCTCGAGGCGATCGAGGCGCACGCCTCCGAGCTCGCGGAGGTGGCCGCCGCCGCGACGACGCTCATCGGGTTCCTCGACGGCGACCGGCGGGTCTTCCCGCTCGCTGCGTTCGACGCGGTCGAGATCACCCGGCTGCGCGCCCGGGTGGACGACGTCGACCGTCGGGTCCGCGCCGCCCAGAGCCGGAACCAGGCCGCCCGCGCCGTCGAGGAGTCGCGCCTGGAGGCAGAGCGGCAGGCCGCTGAGGAGGCAGCGCGACAGGCGGCGGAGGAGGGAGCACGCCGGGCCGCGGAGGAGGCGGCCCGGCAGGCCGCGGAGACCGAGCGCACACGGTCCTCGGGGGGCTCCGGCTCGACGGGGTCGGGATCGGCCGGGTCGAGGTCGTCCTCCGGCGGGTCCGGTTCGTCGTCGTCTGGGAGTTCGTCGTCCGGGGGCTCGTCGTCCGGTGGCTCGTCGTCCGGGAGTCCGTCGTCCGGGGGCTCGTCGAGTGGTGGGTCGGGGTCCGGCGCGTCCGGCGGTGGATCCGGGTCCCGGTCCTCCGGCGGTGGCTCCTCCGGCGGGTACGACGGCTACACCGGCTGCCGGGCGTACGGCTCCGGAGGCACGTCGATCGACGAGAAGGGCCGTCCATACACCAAGATCCACTGCACGACGAAGCAGCCCATCGGGTGACGCGCGCGGTCACCTTGTGCAGCGCCGGGGGAGCGGCGTGTCACCGTCAGCTTCCCGCCGGAGCCACGCCAGGGCCCCGGCTCGCCGCACCCACTGCACCAGGAGGACGCGTGACGGAGTCGTCGCGGTACCCGTCCGGCTCCCGCGCCGGCGCCGAGCGAGCGGGCACCGGCTCGCCGGGGCAGCGGTCGATCGCGGAGCGGCTGTCCGCGGGCGGCTGGTACTTCGCCGTTCCCATCCTGACGGCCGGCCTCCTCGCCGCCGTCCCCTTCTGGCACGCCGCACGGCGGCTCGGACGCCCGGCGCTGGTCCGGCTGGCCCTGACCTACACGGCCGTCGACGCGTTCCTCGTGGTGCTCCTGGCCCTGACGCCGGACCCGAACCCGGACGGCTCGCCCGGCAACCCGACCATCAGCACGATCGGCGGCCTGACGGTCATCGCGGTCGTGGTGGTCGGCTGCCTGCAACTCAGGGGCCTCCGGCGTGAGGTCTACGGGACCCCGCTCCCGCGGACGACGGCCGCCGACCCGGCGGTGGCCCGGGCACTGGCCGCGCGCCAGCGGCGCGTGGAGGCCCGCCAGCTCCACGCGAGCGACCCCGCCCTGGCGCGCGAGCTCGGCATCGGGCGGCCCGACCTCGGGCGGGGTTACGACGACGGTGGCCTGGTGGACCTCAACACCGCTCCCGCGGCGCTGATCGCGCAGGTGGCCGGCATCGACCTCGCGCATGCCGAGGCGATCACCGCGGCCCGGACGCAGCGGGGCGGGACGTACTTCAACCTGGGTGAGGTCCTCGTCGACGTGGGGCTCCCGCCGCACGTCCAGGCGCAACTCCGGGAGCACGCCGTCGTCTGAGCGGTGAGCGCGTGACGCTGGTGTGGCGGGTGTGACGACGCCGTCCGCCCGGGGGCCGCGACTGCCGATGAGCCCTGTGAGGCGACGGAAGATCCTCGACCCCCGTCGCCCGCGGAGGTGACGCCGGATGTCTCGACATCGGCGGTTCGGTGACGGCCTGGCGGTGCTGGGTGGCGCGCGTCCCGACGTCCTGGAGGCCGCGCCCGGTGCGCGGCCGCGGTTCGTGGCGCTGGGCGGCGTCCTGCTGAGCACGGGCGGGCTCGCCGTCCTGTCGGCGGCGTTCGCCGTGCACATGGCGCTGGGCGTGTGGTGGCCGTTCGCCCTGCTCGTCGGCCTGGGCTGGGGCACGGTCATCGTCAACCTCGACCGGATGCTGCTGGTCGGGATGGCGCACGACGCGTCGCTCAAGCGCAACGTGGTGATGGCGGTGCCGCGGGTCGGGCTGGCGCTGGTGCTCGGCGTCGTCGTCGCGACGCCGCTGACCCTGCAGGTGTTCCACAAGGAGATCGACACCGAGATCGTCACGATGCAGGCCGAGGCGGCCGACGCCTACCGGACCTCGCTCGAGACGGACGCGCGGTTCGCCGGCCTCCCGGAGCTGCAGCAGGAGATCGCGACCCAGGAGTCGATCGTGGCGACCGGGGGCGAGAGCGACCCGGCGCTCGCGGCGGTGCACGCCGACGTGACGGCGAAGCAGGCCGCCTACGACCAGGCGCTGGCCACGTCGCAGGAGCTGCAGGCCAAGGCGCAGTGCGAGCTCGACGGCACGTGCGGCACCGGCGACGCGGGCACGGGGACGGCGTACGAGCAGGCCCGCGCGGCCGCCGACACGCAGGCCGCGGTCGTGGCCTCGGCGAAGTCCGAGCTGGACGCCGCCATGGCGGCCGCGTCGGCCGCGGAGGGGCGCTCCGCCTCACAGGCCGCGGCGTCGCTGGAGACGAACCGCTCCGAGTACGAGCGGCTGACCGCGGAGCAGACGCGGCTGCAGTCGTCGTTCGACGGGACCAACGAGGGCTCCGGCGGGATCCTCGCCCGGCTGGAGGCGCTCGACCGGCTCAGCGACTCCAACGGCACCCTCTGGGCGGCCAAGACGATGCTGTCGCTGCTGTTCATGTGCATCGAGCTGCTGCCGGTGCTCATGAAGCTGCTGCTCAACTTCGGCCCGCCGTCGGCGTACGACAAGCTCGCGGCGCTCCGTGACTCCGGCGACCTCGAGGTCGCGGAGCTGGAGGAGGACTCGCGGCGGACGGTGGCCCGCGAGAAGGAGGAGCTGCTCCTCATGGCCGAGCGCGAGCGGATCGAGCGGCAGAAGGAGACGATCCGGGCGCGGCAGCGGGCGGCCGAGGCGGCGGCCCTGGCCGAGCGGATGGCGGCCTTCGCGCCGCCGGCCCCCGCCGTCCCGACCGCGGTGGCGCCCTCGCTGCCCGAGCCGCGGCAGCAGTGGGACACCGGGCCGATCCGCCTGGCCCGCGCCGCCGCCCGGACGATGAACTCCGTGCGCCGCCGACCGTCCGACCGGATGCCCGCCAGGGTCTGACCCCAGCGGACGGTCAGTGGACGGCGCGCTCTCGGCCCTCCCAGTAGGGCCTGCGCAACTCGCGTTTGAGCACCTTCCCGGCGGCCGAGAGCGGGAGCGCGTCGACCAGTTCCATCGACCGCGGTGCCTTGAAGCCGGCGAGCCGGTCGGCGCAGGAGCCGCGTAGCTCCTCGAGGGTCACGGTGGCCCCGGCGACCGGGACGACGACGGCGTGCACCCGCTCGCCGCACGTCGGGTCGGGGACGCCGATGACCGCGCACGTGGCCACGGCGGGGTGCTGGCCGAGCACGCTCTCCACCTCGACGGAGAACACGTTCTCACCGCCGGAGATGATCATGTCCTTGAGCCGGTCGGTCAGGTGGACGTAGCCGTCGTCGTCCATCCGACCGCCGTCGCCGGTGTGCATCCAGCCCCCGCGCAGGGCCTCGGCGGTCTCCTCAGGCCGGTTCCAGTAGCCGAGCATGACGTTGCCGCCGCGGACGACGATCTCGCCGGCCTGGCCGCGGGGGAGCTCCACGCCGTCCCGCCCGATGATGCGCACCTCGGCGCAGTGGGCGGCGCGGCCGACGGAGCGCCGGTGCGCGGGGTCCTCGTGGTCCTCCGGCGTGAGGAGGGTGGCGATCGGCGCGAGCTCGGTCATCCCGTACGCCTGCACGAAGCGGGCGTTGGGCAGCGCCTTCATCGCGCGGCCGAGCAGGGCGTCGGACATGGGAGAGGCGCCGTACATCAGCCACCGGACACTGGTGAGGTCGAACTCCTCGAGCCGTGGGGAGTCCACCACCAGCTGGACCATCGTCGGGACCAGCAGCAGGTCGTTGACCTCGTGCGCCTGGACGGCGGCCATCACGGCGACCGGGTCGAACGCCGGGATCATCACCTGGGTGCCACCGATCACGCCGCCGGTGACCCAGGCCGAGAAGTCGGCGAGGTGGAACATCGGGGCGGCGTGCAGGAAGACCAGGCCCCCCGGTGACATGTGCTCGGTGGCGAGGAAGGCCATGGCCGACGTCAGCAGGTTGTCGTGGCTGAGCATCACGCCCTTGGCCCGGCCGGTGGTGCCGCCGGTGTAGAAGACGCCGGCGAGGTCGTCCCCACCGCGGCGGGTGTCCTCCATCGGGGCGGAGGCGCTGATGAGGTCCTCGAAGGCCAGCATGCCGCCGGGCGGAGGGCCGTCGCCGGAGTGGACGACGTGGGCGAGGCGCGGATGCCGTTCCCTGATGCCCTCGACGCAGGCGGCGAAGGCGTCGTCGACGAGGAGGAGGCGGGCGTCGACCTCGGCGAGTGAGTCGGCGATCTCGAGGACGCTCCACCGGATGTTGACCGGGACGACGACACCGCCCGCCCACAGCGTCGCGCCGAGGAACTCGGAGAAGCGGTCGGAGTTCAGGCTCAGGATCGCGGCCCGCTCGCCGTCCCGGACCCCGAGTTCGGACAACGCGGCCGCCAGGCGGGCGATGCGGTCGACGGATTCGGCGTGGGTCCGGACTCGGCCGGCGCAGACGGTGGCGATCTCGTCCGGGCGCTGCTGCACGTGACGGTGCAGGCCTTGGGTGAGGTACACGGCAGCCCCTCCTCACGCCGGGTGTCGTGACTCGCCGACCCTCGCCGCGGCCGGCCGGCCGGCGCCAGAGGCGGACGCCCCTCGGGGTTCCGGGTCGAAGGGTGACCTCGGTCGCGGGCGTGGTCTGATGCCTCCGGGTGTCAGCCGGCGGAGGGGTCGGTTGCGTGCGGAGGGGGGTTCTCGTGGCCGGTTCCGGCTCCGGTGAGGTGCTGCTCGACGTCGACGGTGCGGTCGCGGTGGTGACGCTGAACGCACCCGACCGCCGCAACGCCCTGACGCCGGGGATGGCCCGCGAGCTGATCGGGCTGTTCGACGAGGTGGACGCGCGGCCGGAGATCGGCGCGCTGGTCGTGCGGGCCGTCGGGAAGTCGTTCTGCGCGGGCGGGGACATCGCGACGCTGACCGCCGCCGGCCGCGACCCGGCGACGCCGGAGGCCTACGAGGGCATGTCGGCGATATACGACTCCTTCTACCGGCTGGGCCAAGTCAAGGTGCCGACGGTCGCCGCTGTCCGCGGCTCGGCGGTGGGCGCCGGGATGAACATGCTGCTGGCGGCGGACCTGAGGATCATCGCCCGCGACGCCCGGCTGATCGCCGGCTTCCTCAAGCGCGGGATGCACCCGGGCGGCGGGCACTTCGTGATCCTGTCCCGGCTGGTCGGCCGCGAGGCCGCGGCGGCGATGGCGCTGTTCGGCGAGGAGGTCTCCGGTGCCCGCGCCGCCGAGCTCGGGCTGGCGTGGGAAGCCGTGGACGACGGCGCCGTCGAGGACCGCGCGATGGAGCTGGCCGCCCGCGTGGCCGCCGACCCCGAGCTGGCGCGGGTCGCGGTGGGCAACTTCCGCCGCGAGGTCGTGAACGGCGCGGTGAGCTGGGAGGTCGCCACCCAGTTCGAGCGGCCGGCGCAGATGTGGTCGATGCGCCGGTCCGCCCGGGACTGAGGCCCTCGTCCTCGTGGTCTGACGCAGGCACCAGTACGGAGGAGCCCGCTCGGGCGGGGCCCCTCCCGGGTCGTCGTCCCACCCGACCCGTTCGGGGCACCTCGGGGGGGCTAGCGCAGCTCGTACCACTCGTAGTCGAGCGTGAGGTCCTCGTGGACCACTCCCTTGCCCACCGCCAGGATCCGGTTGAGCCATGCATAGCGCTCGTCCCCGGTCTCGAAGCGCGGGGCGACGTAGATGGTGACGGGCAGGTTCACGCCCTCCGAGAAGTCGACTCGCCCGTGGTACTGGGCGAAGACGATCGCACCGTCGTCCGTGCGGAACGTGGCTCTGATGTCGAGCGTCCCGGTGCCCTCCGGTCCGACGACCAGCCAGTCAGCGGCTGCGGAGCCCATCATCTCGCCGCTCAGGCGGTCCCCGTCCAGCTTCACGCTCTCGACCTCGAAGATCAGCCGCGTTCCGGCCGGCCCGGATCCGACCTCGATCGGTGGCTTCAACTGGATGTGCAGAGTGCACAGCGGCACCAGCTCGATTGCCATCACGCCTCCCCCGGCTCTCGAACGAAGGGCGGCGACGCTACCCCGGCGGAGGGGACGCGATCCCGGTCTCCGTCCTGTAGCCGGAGCCGTAGAACCGTCCGGGCGAGTTTCGAGACCTACGGTGGTGGAGTCCCGACCCGTCGTGAAGCGGCGGCTGGTCCAGGCCATGGGGCGGGCACGGGCCAGGCCGACCTGGCTGCTGCCGTGATCTGTTGACGCCTACCTCGTCACCAGTAGTTCGTCGCCAGCAGCGGCCGCGTTGCCGACCTCTGACGGAGCGCCGGCGTCCGCGGGGTCGGAGAGCACCAGCGTCTGGCGCGTCGTGGCGGTGTGGCAGAGCTCCACGGTGCAGTACTGGGCGTTGACGGTGATGTGCGTCTCCACCGGCAGGAACACCCGGAGCGCGCCGATCGTGGTCGCCGTCCAGGTGGTGGGCGTGGTCGAGCACTGCACGGGGATGCCGAAGAAGTCGCGCGCGATGTCGAGGCCCTGGACCTGGGCGACGTCCCCGAAGACCGCCGCCTCGGCCGCGCTGTCGCAGGTCACCGTGCCGCTGAGGACGACGGTGCCGGGGGCGTCGCCGATCTCGGCCGAGTCGAGGGTCACCGTGACGGGCTCGACCTGCGCCGGGGGTGCGGCCAGCGCGGTCGGTGCGGCGAGCGTCGTGGCTGCTGCGACGGCGGCGCCCAGCACCAGGGCACGGCGGACTGTTCTCGCGGACATGGCTGCCTCCGGGCGGGACACGCGGGTGGGGGGAGCGGCACGACGCCCGAGCGCGTCGTGCCCATTGACCGCGTGCGCGGACGCGGTCAGCGGAGCGTCCTCGCGGCCGGCTGACCACGTCAACCGGGGTTGCTGACCGTCCGTCAGGGCTCACTTGCGCCGTGACCCACGGTCACGGGCTGGGTGCGGCGGTCCACTCCAGCCAGGCAGCGCCGGGGTGCGCCCGGCCGAGCACCGTGCCGCGCTGCTCGCCGTCCCGCACGCTCACCCGGCCGATCACGCCGAACACTCCGCCGTCCCGGTTGTCGCGCAGCCAGTCGGGCGGGACGTCGAGGCCCTGCACGGTGCCGGTCGCGGCCGGCCCCAGTGGGACGAGCGGGTCGACCGAGATCCACTCGACGTCGCGGCCGAGGTCCGGAACCGCGTCCCGGAAGGCGGCCAGGCGCTCCGGCGGCAGGAACACGTGCACGTAGGTGTCGACGAGGCAGAGCAGGGCGTCGTGCGGCACCCGATCGACCACGGCGGGTAGCACGTCGACGAGGTCGCCGCGGAGCGTGGGCGCGGGGTGTTGCCTGGCGACGTCGACGGCGGCGGCGAACCGGGTGACGGCGTCCACCTCGGGCGGCACGCAGGCGGCCAGCCACCGCGCCGTGCCGGGGTCGGTGAGGTCGAGCGGTTCGACGTCGACGCCGAGCCGGTGCGCGATGGTGGGGAGCCGGGCCGGGGGCCTTCTCGTGCCGCGGACGGCGCAGGACAGGTGCACGGGGGAGTGGTGGTCGCCGGCGTCGATCGTGGCGCCGTCGGGGAGGCGGTAGGTGTACCGGTAGCGGTCCAGGTGGAGGGTGAGCCCGGCGCCGGTGCCGAGGTCGACCAGGGCGAGGGGTCGCGGGTCGCCGGCGGTGATGGCCGCCAGTGCGGGGAGGACGTCGAGGCAGCGGCCGACCTCGTTCATCTGGTAGCGGTGCTCTCCGGACAGCTCGGTGAGTTCGGGGCCGTGGGCCCGGGCGAAGGCCCGCAGCGCCGGACGGAAGCCGTCGTCCTCCGGTGGCTGGGTGGCGCCGGGCCGCGGGTAGTAGGCGGTCAGCGGGTCCTCGGCGTGCTCGTCGAGGGCGAACCGGATCGCCGCGCTGAGCAGCAGCGGCGGCAGCCGGTCGAGCGGGATGGCCGCGGCCAGGTCGAGCAGCTCGTCGTCCTCGGCGATGGCGGTGAAGGTCGCGGCGGTGAGCCACCAGCTGGGCGGGGCGTCCGGCGGGGACCAGGCCGCCGCGACCGAGCCGGCCTGCTCGGCGACCGTCGCGCGCGGGTCCACGTCGGCAGGCTCGTCCTACGTCACGGGCCGGTCAACGGGCTCGTAGCCGGGCAGCCAGCGCCGGACCTCGGCGTCCACAGCGACGGTGGCGCCGAGCGAGCACAGGACCCCGACCAGCTCGGCGGCCACCCGCTGCAGCAGCAGGTAGTGCGGCGGGATGGTCAGCCGGCGCTGGGTGCGGGCGGCGGTGCTGAGCGGGTCGGAGGCGCGGCGGGTCTGCTCCTGCATCCACCTTCGCGTGAACCGGTATTCGTTCGTGCGCAGCGGCTCGACGTAGGGGTCGAGCAGGTCGAGCAGGGCGTGCGGCGTCACGCTGCCGGGCTCGAGGAGGTGTCCGGCGGCGATGCGGTGCAGGGTGGTGGCGTCGCCGTCCCGCCCGGCGGCGAGCAGCGGGCCGAGCCGGTCGGGCCAGCCGTGCGGCATGGCCTGGGTCGAGCCGAAGTCGAGGACGGCGAGCCGACGGTCGGGCAGCAGGCGGAAGTTGCCGGGGTGCGGGTCGCCGTGCATCCGGTGGGCGCGGACGGGGCCGGAGGCGAGCAGGCGGACGAGGAGCTGGCCGGCGCGGTCCCGGTCGTCCTGGCTGCCGTCGGCGATGACGCGCGACAGGGGAGTGCCGCCGACCCACTCGGTGACCAGCACCTGGTGCTGGACGGCGAGGACGTCGGGGACGCAGATGTCGGGGTCGCCGCTATAGGCGTCGGCGAAGGCCCGCTGCGCCTCGGCCTCGTGGGCGTAGTCGGCCTCCTCGACGAGGCGTTCGCGCAGCTCGGCGAACAGCTCGCGGGCGTCGAGGCCGGGCACGGCCGCCTTCATGACCGGGGTCAGGACCTGCAGGTTCCCCAGGTCGGCGACCAGCGCCTCGGCGGCGCCCGGGTACTGGACCTTGACGGCGACCGGCGTGCCGTCGGCCCAGGTGGCGCGGTGCACCTGCCCGATGCTGGCCGCGGCGACGGGCCGGTCGTCGAAGTCGTGGAGCGTTTGGCGCCAGGCGGGCCCGAGTGAGGCGGCGAGCTGCTCGTGGACCCGCGCGGTCGGCATGGCCGGCGCCGCCTCCTGCAGCCGGACCAGCGTCTCCCGGTAGGGGCCGGCCAGCTGCTCGGGCAGCGCGGACTCCATGGCCGACAACGCCTGGCCGACCTTCATCGCCCCGCCCTTGAGGTGGCCCAGGGTGGCGAACAGCTGCTCGGCGGTGCGCTGCTGCACCTGCGCGGCGACGACCTCCGCGGGGCGCCCGCCGATGCGCTTGCCGATCCCGACGGCGGTGCGCCCGGCGTAGGCGGCCGGCAGCGCGGCGAGCCGGGCCGTCCGCGCCAGGCGGCCCCACGTGGGTCGGCTCTCGTCCGCGGAACTCACCATCGGACGGTAGCGCCGCCGGCGGTGTGTGCGTCCGGACGTCGCCGTCGACCCGGCCCGGCGGCAGGCGGCCGCCCCGGGACGGCACCGGATCTCGTGGGCAGTGGACATGGCGCACCTCGACAGGTCGACACGTCCGACGGGAGCGAGCTCGTCGTGAACCGTGGGCAGGCCCTCACCGGCGCAGCGGGTCGGGTGGCGCGAGGTCGTCGAGCCAGGGCGGATCGGGTTCGGGGTCGTGGCACCAGCCGGGTGGTCGGGTGGAGCGGGAGACCCCCGACGGCGTGCGGACGATGAGCCGACCATCGGGCAGCAGCGCGAAGGACCAGCCGCGGGCGAACGTCTTGATCCGGTGGTGCCGCCGGCAGACGCAGCAGAGATTCCAGCAGGCGGTGGGGCCGCCGGCGGCGAACGGCTGCCCGTGGTCGATGTCGCAGCGGCCGGGCCGGCGGCGGCAGCCGGGCATGCGGCAGTGCCGGTCGCGGACCGTGACCAGGCGGCGCTGCGCGGCGGAGGGCCGGTAGCAGCGGCTCGGTGGTGGAGGCCGCAGGCCGGGCCCGTCGCCCCTGCCGCCGGCTGCACCTGTTCCGCAGGTCGGGCCGTTCGGTCCGGCTGCACCTGTTTCGCAGGTCGGGCCGTTCGGTCGGGCCGCACCTGTCCTGCCCGCTCCGCCGGCTCGGCCCGTCCCGCCGGCCGCCTCGGCGACCAGCCCCGTGCGCTCGGCGGGGCGGCTGCCCGCCTCCCGGCCGCGGCGGCGGATCCGGCGACCCCGGCCGGCGGCGCGGCGGAGCTCGGCGCGGGTGGCCACGGCGATGGTCTCGCCGGTGGCCGGGTCGTCGATCGCGACGTGGACCGACCCGCCCGCCGGGGCTGACCCGAGGTCCAGCATGCCGAGGGAGGCGAGCAGCTCCCGCCAGTGGGTGGCGGATTTGAACCACCCGTCAATCTCGGCCGGCGAGGCCCCGGCCGGCCCATCGGGCCGCAGCGAGGGCAGCGCGGCGTGGATGAGCAACTGCGCGGTCACGGGTGGGCGGCTGGTGTCCCAGGGCCGGAGGATCAGGTCCAGTGCCGCGGCGGAGCGCAGCACGCCCATCGGCCGGTCGTCCCCGTCGGCACGCATCCACCGCGCGTACTGATCGACCGCGTCGCGAGCGGCGTGCACGGCGGACAGCGGCCCCTCGACGACCAGCCGGCCCAGGTCGTCGGCAGTGCGCTCGACGTGCACGTCGGCCGAGCGCTCGGCCTCCCTCCGGCGGCGCTCTTTGGCCTCGGCGTCCAGCCGGTACAGGTGGTAGCGGGCCCGGTCGGCCAGCCGGCCCGGCGGGCACTCCTCGGCAGCCCGGAGCACGCGTGCCTGGACCCCCGCGGCGACGGCGTCGTCGGCGTCGCCGAGCAGGTCGAGCAGGATGCGTGCCTTGCGCACCGTCAGCCGCCCGGCGTACAGCTCTGACCAGGTCGCGGCCAGCTTGGTGGTGAGCAGGATCGACTCGGCCGCCAGCCGGCCGGCCTCGGCTTCCGAGCAGTGACGGATGATCGCGAGCTCGGAGACGAAGTCGTCGGACACGTCGGCAAGCGCGGCCGGGCGCATCGCGCGGGAGTCCGGCCCCGGCCCGCCGCGGAGGCCGAAGGCGGTGTCCCGCTCGACCGAGCGCCGGCGCGCCAGCTCGGCGATGGTGGCGGCCTGCCGGGCGTGCTCGCGGGCCATGTGCGCGTCGGCCGACCAGATGTCGCAGACCAACTCGAGCTCGGCCGCCTGCGGCGACACCACGTCCGATGGCAGGAAGGGCATCGGCTCGCCGCCCTCCGGCGGCCGCGGCACCCCTCCGTCTTCCATGGCTGCACGGTAGCCACGGGGTCTGACAGTCTCCGCAGGTCAGCGGGGTGTCGAGGTCACTCCTCGCGCACGGCGGCACGGAAGGCGTCTGCGGATGCGTCGACCGCCGCCAGGGCGTCGTCCGTGAGCTCCTGCCAGAGGCCGCGCGCGGCGTGCCCATGGCGGATCAGGTCCCGGAGCAGCTCCGGCGCGCGGTCGAGGTGCGGCGTCGTGCCGTCGAGGTACAGCAACCGCGGATCGAGCAGTCGGCCGACGTTGTCCGGACTCCAGACGAGCGGATCCCCGATGCCGTTGGCGCTGCCCACCGCCAGCACCTCGTCCAGGAGCGGCCGCAGGTCGTCGTCCGACCACGAGGAACCCCAGGGACCGGCGAGGAAGCCGTCGGCGACCTGGTCGAGCTCGTCCGCCGACAGCTCCTGCAGCACGAAGCCCTGGCCGCCCTCGGGGAGCAGCGACAGCACCCACTCGACCAGCGGGCGCGATTCGGCCAACCGCTCGGACCCGACCCGCCCGGGTCCGAGATCGAGCTCGGCGAGGGCCGCGGCGATGCGGGCGCGGGCGTCCGCGGGGGAGATGTCGCGCACGCGGACGTCCGGGTCGTCGTCCTCGACCAGCAGCCCGACCACCGACGCGAGCGGGGCCTGCGCGACGTACCCGTCGGTGGCGACGGCGCCGAGCTCGTTGTCGATGCGGACGACGGCGGTGAGGGGATGGCCGCCGGGCGTAGTGACGCCCACGAGCAGCTCGTCGGCGTCCCGGAACACCGTGCTGACCTCGACCGCCCGATCGACGGGCTCGGTGCGGTCGAGCTCGGCGAGCCAGCGGGGGAGCACGTGCCCGCGCTCGGCGATCTCGCGGCGCACCCGCCGGCGCAGTTCGGCGTCGACGGTGAGGGTGGCGATCGCGAGCAGGGCGGCCGACGTCTCGACCCGGTCGACGCCGGCCAGGCTCCGGACGAGGTCCTCGAGCGTGGCCCCCGGGTCGTCGGCCCCGGCAGCCACGGACAGCAGCAGGCCGACGGCGCCGAGCAGCGGACCGGGAGTGGGGGAGTCGACGCCGTCGCGCAGGGCGTCCAGGAGATCCGTCTCCGGCGACGCGCGGCGCTGCTGCGGACGGCGGGACTTGGCTCGCTTCTTGCTCTTCGGCATCGCCGACGGACGCTACTGCGGCCCGCCGGCGTGACGGGCCTCGGCGACTGTGGACGAGCGGTTCCCGCGTCCCCGGGCCGCCGTAGCCTCGGGCGCGTGCAGGAGGAGCTGCGACCGGCGCTCACCGACGGCGTTCTCCGCCGCTCGGTCGGTGACCAGGCCTGGCTGCGCGGAGCCGCGTACGCACGCGAGGGCCGGGTCTCGGAGGTCTCCTCCTACCGCGCGATCGGCCGGGTCGAGGGCGTGGTGGCCGGCAGCCAGGGGCGGGCCTACCGGACGGTGGCCGAGTACGACGGCGCCGAGCGCCGGTGGTGGGGGGAGTGCAGCTGCCCGGTCGGCCTCGACTGCAAGCACGTCGCCGCTCTCCTCGTCGCGGCCCGGCGGACCCTGGCACCGGCCCCGGCGTCCCGCCCGCCGGACTGGGAGCTCGCGCTGGCCGACCTGCAGCCTCCTCCGTCGGCCGGGTCGGGCGCGGGCACCCCCATCGCGCTGCAGTTCGACGTCGAGAGGGGGAACCGGCGCACCGGCGCGGCCGAGGTGTCGGTGCGGCTGCGCCCGGTCGTGCCCGGCCGGAACGGCCGCTGGATCCGCACGGGCGTGTCCTGGCGGACCCTGCCTTACGACTGGGCGGGGCAGCGCAACCCGGCGCACGTCGAGGCGCTGCAGGGGCTGCACCGGGCGCACCGGGCCGCCGACGAGCGTCCCGGCTCCGGCTGGTCCTACGGCTCCGCTGACGTGCCGGTGCGGCTGGAGGAGTTCGGCCCGGAGCTCTGGCCGGCCCTCCAGCGGGCCGCCGACGCGGGCGTGACCCTCCTGACCACCCGCAGCGGCGCCGTCTCGGTCGTCCCCGAGCCGGGCGCGCTCGCCGTGGACGTGCGCCGCGACGGCGAGGCCGGCCTGCGGGTGGAGCCGGTCGTCGACCTGGGGCACGACGTCAGCGTCCCGGCGCCGGCGGGGCTGCTGCTTGGCAGCCCGCCGCACGGCATCGCGCTCGTCCCCGGTGTCGACGGGCTGCCGGAGGAGCTCGTCCCGCCCGACGGCCTGGCCCTCGTCCCGGTGCAGCGGGTGCCGCGGCAGGTGGAGCGGCTGGTCATCGGCGGTCCCGTGCGGGTGCCCGCGGCCGACCGCGCCCGCTTCCTCACCCACTTCTATCCGGCGCTGCGCCGTGCCCTGCTAGTGCGCTCGTCCGACGGCTCGGTGGACCTGCCCGAGGTGCTGCCGCCGCAGCTGTGCCTGTCCGTCGAGCACGCGCCCGGCCACCGGGCCCGGCTCACCTGGTCGGTGCTCTACCGCACGGGCGACGACGTCCGGCGGGTGCCGCTGGCTCCGGGCGGCCCGGACGCCGGCCGGGACGGCGCCGCGGAGGATCGGCTGCTGCGCGCCCTGCCCGCGCCGCCGGACCGGCTGCTGCGGATCTGGCACGTCGGCGCGCACCCGCGGCCGGTGCCGGTCGCCGAGCTGTCGGGGGTGGACGCCGCCGTCCTGACCACCGAGTTCCTGCCCCGACTCGCGGACGCCGGCGTGCTCGTCGAGGTGACCGGGGAGCCGGCGGACTACCGGCGGGCCGAGGCGGCCCCGGTGGTGAGCGTGTCCGCCACGGGCGGTGAGGACGGCGACTGGTTCGACCTCGGCGTGACGGTCACGGTGGACGGCGAGGACATCCCGTTCGCCCCGCTGTTCGCGGCGCTGGCGGCGGGGGAGGAGTTCCTGCTGCTGCCCAGCGGCACCCTGTTCGACGTCCGCCGCCCGGAGCTCGACCGGCTGCGCAAGCTGATCGTCGAGGCGAAGGCGCTGCAGGACGCCGACGGCCCGGGGCTGCGGATCAGCCGCTACCAGGCCGGGCTGTGGGACGAGCTGGTCGAGCTGGGGGTCGTGGCCGAGCAGAGCGAGCGGTGGGCGCGTGACGTCCGGACGCTGCTGGACGTCGACGACGCGGCCCCACCCGCGGCGCCCGCCGGGCTGGCCGCGCAGCTGCGCCCGTACCAGCTGCAGGGCTACCAGTGGCTGTCGGTGCTGTGGGACGCCGGGCTGGGCGGGGTGCTCGCCGACGACATGGGCCTGGGCAAGACCCTGCAGACGCTGGCGCTGGTCTGCCGGGCGCGGGAGGCCGGGGAGCTGACCGCGCCGGTGCTGGCGGTGGCGCCCACCAGCGTGGTGTCGAACTGGGCGCGGGAGGCGGCCCGGTTCGCGCCCGGCCTCGCCGTCCGGACCGTCGAGGCCACCGGCCGCAAGCGCGGTACGTCCCTGGCCGAGGTGGTCGAGGGCGCGGACCTGGTCGTCACCTCGTACACGCTGCTGCGGCTGGGGGAGGAGGAGTACCGCGCGCTACCGTGGAGCGGGCTGGTCCTCGATGAGGCGCAGTTCGTGAAGAACCACCAGGCCAAGACCTACGCCGCGGCGCGACGGCTGCCCGCGCGCTTCAAGCTGGCGATCACCGGGACGCCGGTGGAGAACAACCTGATGGACCTGTGGTCCATGCTCTCGATCGTCGCGCCCGGGCTGTTCCCCAGCCCGAAACGGTTCACCGAGCACTACCGGACGCCGATCGAGCGGGGCGGCGACGCCGAGGTGCTGGCCGCGCTGCGCCGGCGGATCCGGCCGCTGATGCGCCGCCGCACCAAGGAGCAGGTGGCCGCCGAGCTGCCGCCCAAGCAGGAGCAGGTGCTCGAGGTGGCCCTCACCCCGAAGCACCGCAAGGTCTACGACACGCACCTGCAGCGGGAGCGCCGGAAGGTGCTCGGCCTGGTCGACGACCTGCAGTCCAACCGGTTCACCATCTTCCGGTCGCTGACGTTGCTGCGGCAGCTCGCGCTCGACCCGGCGCTGGTCGACGACACCTACGCCGGCATCGGGTCGAGCAAGGCCGACGCGTTCCTCAAGCACCTGCAGGAGGTGGTCGCCGAGGGGCACCGCGCGCTGGTGTTCAGCTCGTTCACCGGTTTCCTGGGCACGGTGCGCGGGCGGCTGGACGCCTCAGGGTTGCCGTACGCCTACCTCGACGGCAGCACCCGCGACCGGCAGCGGGTGATCGACTCGTTCCGCTCCGGTCAGGCCCCGGTGTTCCTGATCAGCCTCAAGGCCGGCGGGTTCGGACTGAACCTGACCGAGGCCGACTACGTCTTCGTGCTCGACCCGTGGTGGAACCCGGCGGCGGAGGCGCAGGCGGTCGACCGCACGCACCGGATCGGCCAGGACAAGGCGGTGATGGTCTACCGGCTGGTCGCCGCGGACACGATCGAGCAGAAGGTCCTGGCGTTGCAGGAACGCAAGCGGGACCTGTTCGCACGGGTGCTGGACGACGACGGCGGTGCGCTGTCCGGCGCGCTGACGGCCGAGGACATCCGCGGCCTGTTCGCGTGACTGCAGTGCGGTCCGCTCCGACGGGGACGAGGCGGAGTTCGCCGAGGTCGCAGCTCACGGTCGTGGCGGCGCTGGAACGGAACGGTTGGGTGGGGCGAGGCGCGTGTCCCAGCGCGTGCTGGCCAGTTGCCGCTCGGCGCGGGTGACGACCGAGAACACGTCCGTGGCGGTGTAGCCGGTCGTGCCGCGTTCGACGGATCGGCGGGTGAGGATGCCGGCATCCGCGAGTTCCTCGAGGGCGGCCCGTGCAGCGGGGAACGAGACGTCCAATCGTCGTTGGGCCGTGCGGGTGGTCATGACGGGCACCTCCGGCAAGGTGCGCAGGATGCGCGAGGTCGCCGAGTCGGCACGAGGTGTCTCGCGTCGTCCCTGTGCGGCGCGGTGTTCCGCCAGCTTCACCCCCCACTCCGCCTGCAGCTCGCTGATCTGCGCGGCGAACAGGCTCGCCTGTTCGGCTGCCACCGTCGCCGCATGCAGGAACAGGTCCAGCCAGGCAGCCACGCCGTCGGCTGCCTGGTCCGACTCCGGCGGACCCACGTACCGGTAGGACGTGAGCCCTTGGACGTATCGATCGCGGAGCGTGGCCAGTACGAGGCTCACCGGCAAGACTGCCGACGGCGTGAGCCCGCGGCGGGTGAGCACCGTGTGGATCAGGGCTCGACCGACACGCCCGTTCCCGTCCGTGAACGGGTGGATGGTCTCGAACTGGGCGTGCACGATCCCGGCCTGGACGAGCGGCGCATGAACGGAGCCGTTCACGTAGTCGACGAGGTCCGCCATCAGGCCGGGAACCAGCTCCGGTGGTGGTGGGACGAACTCGGCGGACAGCGGATGCCAGGACGAGCCACCGATCCAGTTCTGGACCCGCCGGAGACCGTGGTGGCGCTCGTCGGGCAGGAGCGCACGGTGCAGCGCTTCGACATCGGCAACGGTGACGGCGTCCACCCGTGCGAGCTCTTCGCTCGCCCTGCGCAGGACCGTGATGTTGTTGGCCACGAGGCGTGCCTGGTCGCTGAAACCGCGTACGTCTTCGTCCTGGGCCAGCTCGGCGAGCGCCACTTGCTGGGGTGACGGGGCGATGCCTTCGATGAGGGAACTGGCGATCGCTTCGGAGCGCAGGAGGAAGCGGGCGAGCCCTTCGAGGGCTCGCGCTCCTCGCCCCTTGTCCAGCTCTCGAACCGCTCGTTCGGCCACCGTCGCGGCGTGAGTGGCCTCGCGCGACATGCGCAGGGGGCGGGCGGTGACGCCGTCAGGCCCGTACGTGCAGTAGGGGCCGGACAGCCGGTCGGCGCGCGGCACCATGGTCACGTCGGAGTGCTCCCAGACGGCGTCGAGCCAGCGTGCCATGCGGGAAACCTTTCATGACCGGGATCGCCATTGAACTTTGACACGCGATCCTTTGGTCGGCGGTGTCGCGATTCAAGGATGTGCCGACCCGCGGTCGACGATCGCGGCACCGTGCTCGACGTCGTCGGACCTGCGATCGAGGCGCGCCCCGGTCAGCTCGGCCAGCGGCGCAGACCTCGTCCAGTGCGCGTAGGGGCGCAGAAGGCGTCGGCGGACGCAGCGACCGCCGCGAGGGCGTCGTCCGTGAGTCCTCGCCCGAGGCCGTGCTCGGTATGGCCGTAGCGGATCAGGTCGCAGAGCCGGTCCGGTGCGGGGTCCAGGTGCGGTGTCATGCCGTCGAGGTGCCAGAGCTGGGGGTCAAGCAACGGGCCGGACGTTGTACCGGCTCCGGAGAAGCGGATCGCCGATGCCGTTGGCGCTGCCTGCGGCCAGCACCTTGCTGCGGCAGCTGACCCTCGACGCCTCGCTGGTCGACGTGGCCTGTGCTGGCATCGGGTCGAGCAAGGTCGGCGGGTTCGGGCTGAACCTGACCGAGGACGACTACGTCTTCGTGCTCGACCCGTGGTGGAACCCGGTGGCGGATGCGCAGGCCGTCGACCGCACACACCGGATCGGGCAGGACAAGACCGTGATGGTCTACCGGCTGGTCGCCGCGGACACCATCGAGCAGAAGGTGCTGGCGCTGCAGGAGCGCAAGCGCGACCTGTTCGCCCGGGTGCTGGACGACGACGACGGCGGCGCGCTGTCCGGTGCACTGACGGCCGAGGACATCCGCGGCCTGTTCGCCTGACGCCAACGCCGGCGCGACCGTCGAGGTGGACCCGGCCCGCTCCGGCGTGGGTGCCGATCCTCTGCTGACCTTCGACGGGACCCGCTGCCTCCCTGCCTCTCGGGTCGAGGAGGACTGGGCACCGAGCAGGACGCGCTCGAGCTGACCTCGTTCTCCCCTCGAGGCGCGACCCGGGCGTGCTGGCCGAGCTGGTGAACGGGCAGAGCACCCTGCTGCCGCAGGCCCGGCTCACCTCGCGTCGGACCGCCGCCCTCTCCCTGTGCGGGTCGACACAGCAGCGGCGCTCGGGGCTCCTGAGGCACGTGCGCCCGGTCCGGAGGACTGCTCCGCGCAGGTTGCGTCACAGTGGCGTTCCGCTCGGGCAGAGTGCATCGCAACGCGTGCCAGCCGCCAGTGAGTGCCTGGCCGGCGCCTGTGAGGAGCCCGACTCGCTGCCTCCTTCGCAGGGCGTTCCCCTACCCGCGTTCGAGGAGCCCACGGTGGATGCCGACGTTCAGCTGATCAGTGACGGCGATGGCTTGGCGGTCATCGGGAATCCGACTGCCGTCGACCTCTTCCTCGCCGCTGAGCGACTGGCGTCGAAGGATCTCGGACTGCCTCGTCTCGGAGCCGTCTTCAAGGCGGGTGCCCAGGTCGCCCAGGTGTATCCCGAGATCGCGGAGATGGCGGGTCGCTGGGTGGAGCTGACCAAGGAGTCCAAGCACCTGCTCGAGAAGCACGGGCTGAAGAAGAGCCCGGCGTCCGGTGTCAGCACCGCCGTGGTGAAGGCCGGCAAGGGCAACGGGCAGGCCGGTGGACTCGTCGGCTTCGCGAAGGACTCCGTGTCGCAGCTGTCCAAGAACCCGGCTGTGCTCTCCGGTGCGGCGGGGCTCATGGCGCAGCTCGCGATGCAGCAGACCATGGACGAGATCACCGACTACCTCGCCACGATCGACGCCAAGCTCGACGACGTGCTCCGCGCCCAGGAGGACGCCGTCCTGGCGGACATGATCGGCGTGGGCTTCGACATCGACGAGGCGATGACCCTGCGCGAGCACGGGGGCCGGGTCAACGAGGTCACATGGTCGAAGGTGCAGGGGTCTTCGGCGACCATCGCGCGCACCCAGGCGTACGCGCTGCGTCAGCTCGACGCGCTCGCCGAGAAGCTGGAGCGCACGACCAAGGTCGGTGACCTCGCCGAGACGGCGAAGAAGGCCGAGGCCAAGACTCAGGACTGGCTCGCCGTCCTGGCCCGGTGCTTCCAGCTGCAGGACGCGATCGCCGTGCTCGAACTCGACCGGGTGCTGGAGGTGGCCCCCGACGATCTCGACGGACATCGTCTCGGGCTCAAGGCCGTCCGGCAGAAGCGTCTCGAGACCATCACGCAGTCGACCCAGGAGCTGCTGGCCCGCATGGATGCGGCAGCGGGCACGGCGAACGCCAAGGTGCTGCTGAACCCCCTCCAGTCGCCGGCCATCGTGCGGGCGAGGGAGCAGGTCGCGCTCGCCGTCACCGACTTCCACGGTCGGCTCGGGATCGAGTCCGGTGGGCAGTCGGTGGAGGCGAGGGCCTGGACGTCGGCCGCCACGGAGTTCCGGGACAGGGTGTTCGAGACCGGCGCCGAGGGCGTCGATGCCTCCATGCGCCTGGGGAGCGAGACCCTCGGCCGAGCGAAGTCGGTGACGGACAAGCTCTCCAGCGGCATCGCTGGGCGCGCGCTCCGCTGGCGCGGCAACGATGAGGAGCCCGCGCAGGCGGCGGACTAAGCGACGTCGCCTGTCCGGGTGACCCTTCTGCCACCGGGGCTCGCGCCCACCGACTCGTGTCGGAGGCGTCCGCTGTCCCTGGGTCGGCAGAGGCGGGCTGCCGGGCGACGGTGATCGAGATGCACGGAGCTGTGCAGCGACTCGACGGACGGCTGGTGCCCAGCCCGACCTACCTGACCTCCCACCCACCATGTCGCACCTGACCCGGCTCGACCTCGGGGTGGCGGCGGGGAGTGGGTGGCGCCGGACATGGAGACGACGGAGCGCCGCAGTTCGTCTTCGACAGCGGCCTGCTCACGCGCAAGCTGAAGGTCGCCGCGTTGCTGCAGCCGGCCACGTACGCCGAGCGGCTGACTGCCGTCCCGGGCCCGGGACGGGCGTTCGTCAGACGTGGACGACGCGGAGCCCGGCGAGGTCGGCGAGGACGTCGAAGTCGGCGTCCTGGCTGACGACCGGGACATCGTGGGCGAGCGCAGTGGCAGCGATCCAGGTGTCGTTGACGTTCATCCGCCTGCCCGATCCGGCGAGGCGCAGACGGAGCTCGGCCCAGGCGTCGGCGACCGGTAACGGGTTCAGGTCGCCGACGGTCTGCA
The DNA here is from genome assembly GCF_054050175.1 of Geodermatophilus sp. SYSU D00697. Taxonomy (NCBI): domain Bacteria; kingdom Bacillati; phylum Actinomycetota; class Actinomycetes; order Geodermatophilales; family Geodermatophilaceae; genus Geodermatophilus; species Geodermatophilus sp. SYSU D00697. The sequence continues at coordinate 279,762 of NZ_JBJGYV010000002.1, read as the reverse complement.
GGGTGGGAAGCCCACGGGATCGCACCGACAGGTCCGAGGCGGCGAGGACGCCGGCCCGCAGCTCCGCGTAGGTGATCACCGAGACGGCGACCTCGTCGGGCATGCGTGCGACGTCGAGTCCACGACCCTCGCGGGCGATGAACACGCTGGTGTCCAGCAGGCCGCGGGTCACTCGATCGGTCCGAGCTCGTCCGTTCCGCCGGAGAGGGCCCGCAGCTCCTCGCCGAGAGCGGGATCGGCCTGGATGTTCGCGAGTCGCTCGACCAGGAGCGAACTGGCGGTCCAGTGCGACCGGTGGGTGCGGAGCGGCCCGAGCTCGGCGACCGGCTCGCCGTTGACGGTGATCTGCACGGACTCGCCCGCGGCGGCGCGGCGCAGCACGCCGGCGGTGTCGTTCCGCAACTGGCGCGAGGTGACCTCCACGGCTACGAGCGTGGCACTTCCGCAGCACACGGTGCGCTGCTGCTGAGCGGGTGATGCCACGAGCACCCGGGGGGTGACACCGGGGCGCTGTCGCCGCGCTGCGTCACCCGACGACGAAGGCGGTGGTCCGGCGGCCGGCCGTGCCGAGACAGGCGCCCGCGACGGTGAGGCTGCCGTCGGCGGACGGGGCGACCGCGCCGAAGACGCCCGCGCCTCCGCACAGCGAGACGACCCCCGTCCGCTCGCCGGTGTCCAGGTCGACCGCGGTCAGCTCGGCCGGGGAGTAGCTGGCCGACAGCACGACGTAGGCGACGCGGCCGCCGGTGTCGACGGCGAGGTCGAGCGCGGTGTCGTCGGTGCCCTCCAGGTCGACCGCGGTGCGCACCCGGCCGTCGACGACGGTGACCAACCGTCCGTCCTCGAGCGCCTCGCCGACGTAGACGGTGGCCACGGCGGTGCCGTCGGCGGTGACCTGGAGCGCCGTGGGGGTACTGACCCGCTCGGGAACGAGTTCCACCGGGGCGCCGTCCGGGCGGAGGTCGGGGGTGAGGCGGGCGAGGGCGGCTCCGGTGCCGCCGCCCACCCTCGGCTCGACGACGAGCGCGACGAGGCCGTCGTCCGGCGCCGTGGCGAGGTGGGTGACGGGCGCCGCGGTGACAGCGGTGGTCCGGACGGCCCCGGTGGTGGCGTCGACGGCGGCCAGGCGGGTGTCGCGGGCGACGTAGAGGGTGTCGCCGTCGAGGGTGACCGCGGTGGGCGGGCCGCCGAGGGGGAGCGGGACGGCGGTGGCGGTGTCGGTGACCCTGGTCAGCTCTGTGCTCACGATGAGGGCCGCGCCGTCGTCGTCGATCACGAGCCGGCTGTCCGGGGCCACCGCGGGGACGGCGTCGACCGTGGGGGCGGCGGTGCCGGCCAGCCGGACCAGCCAGCTCCGCTCAGCGTCCTCGGCGCCGACCAGGGCGACCGGTGGGCCGTCGGGGCTGGGCGCGAGGTCGTAGTAGACGACGTCGGTGCCGACCGCGTCGTCCAGGTCGACCGTGGCGAGCACGGTCCGGGGAAGGGGAGGGGTGTCGTCCGGCCGCACGTCGTCTCCGGCAGTGCAGGCGGCCGTGAGGAGGATGGCGAGCACCGCCGCCGGGGTGCGGGACACGGGAGCTCCAAGGGCGAGCTGCGGTCGAGGTGGACGACTCCGGCCGAGGGCTCGCGGTCGCCGCGACCTCCCGGCGGCGCCCAGGCACGGTCGGTGTCCGGCGGGCGACCGGTAGGGAGGATCGCCGGGACCGGCTGCCCGCCGCATCGATCGGGCTTGAGGGCGGGGACCCGCGGCGGGACGCTCCCGGGTGCTCCGCGCCGTCGCCCGGGGCCCCGGCCGGCACCAGCGGCCGGGTCTCGAGTGGACCGGCAGGAGCCCTGTCCACCGAGGGAGGCTCGCGATGAAGTACCTGTTGGAGTGGAAGAGCCGTAGTGGCGCGTCCGCGCAGGAGAACCTGGTGTCGCTCAAGCGCTCGCTCGAGGTGTTCAGCAAGTGGACGCCCGCCACGACCGTCCACCAGTTCCTCAGCCGGGTCGACGGGTCGGGCGGCTTCGCCGTGCTCGAGTCCGATGACCCGACCGCGGTCGGGAAGGACTGCGCGATCTTCTCGCCGTACCTGGAGTTCACCCTGCACCCGGTCGTCGACGTCCGGGAGGGGGCCGCGCTGCTCCAGCAGGCGGTCGACTTCAACGAGACCGTCTGAGACACCCGGCTGAGGGGTCCGGCGCCGGCCGGGCCCCTCGGGCGCGCGGGGGTTCGACGGGGTCAGACGGTCTCGGGCACCCGCAGGTGGGCGAAGACCAGCTCCATCTCCGCGACGTCGAGGATGTCGACGCCCATGACGTTGACGCTCTCCTCCCGCAGCATGCGGGCCTGCTCCCGGGACCCCTCGAGGGCGGCGCGGCTCTCGAACACCGTCGTGCCGACGGCGCGGCCGCTGTCGCGGTCGACCAGCATGCTGAGGCTGCAGAAGCCGCGCATCTCCTGGATCCGCGGCATCAGCCTGGTGCGGTACACGTCGAGCAGCTGGTCGACCCGGCTGGGGTCGGTGCGGACCCAGGTGATCCGGCAACAGGCGCCGTCGGGGGCCTGGTGCTCGCGGTGCAGGACGGCGATCTCCCACTCGCGGACCTCCGGCTCGGCGACGCCGGCGCCGAAGCGGTCGACCATCGCCTCGCGCATGGGATGGACGTGCTGGTCGCTGGCCTGCATGGCCTGCCGGTCCTCCCAGGCCGAGGTGGCGATGTACTTGCCGCTCTCGCGGTCGCACATCATGGACAGGCCGATGCAGCCGTCCATGTCGCGCATCGCCGGCCAGACCTCGTCGCCCATGTAGGCGATGGCCTCGTCCATCGACGCGGGGAAGATCATCAGGGTGGTGGAACGGGCGTACATCTCCCGGCTCCTCTCGTGCCGTGCGGCCGTGGTGTCGTCGCATGCGTGAGCGTCCTCGTGCTGGACGGCGGACGACGGTGCCGAACGTCCCGCGCTACGTGCTCGCGGCGACGTAGCCGGGCAGCCAGCGCCGGGCCTCGGCGTCCACGGCCACCGTGGCGGCGAGCGAGCAGAGGACGCCGACCAGTTCGGCGGCCACCCGCTGCAGCAGCAGCTAGGCCCTGTTCGATAAGTCGCGGAGATAGGAGATAGATGTTGATGTTGGTGATCTCGACGGTGGCGTCGTAGCGGACGGCGAGCTTGTCGTATCGGGTGGCGAAGGCGCGGTTCTGCTTGTGCCGGTTGATGCCGCATTCGACGGCGTGCCGCTGTCGGTAGCGGTCCCGGTCAAACGCCGGTAGCCGGCCGCCGGCCGAGCCCTTCGCCCGGCGGTGGGCCAGCTGATCGACCTTGTTCGGGATGGTCGCCGGGACCCCGCGTCGACGCAGGTAGGCGCGGTTGCCGCGGCTGGAGTACGCGCGATCGGCCAGCACTCGGTCCGGCCGAGTCCGGGGCCGTCCGGGCCCGGATCGTCGCGGTACTCGGATCCGGCCGAGGACCACGGTGAACTGCGGGCTGTCGGCGGCCTGGCCGGCGGTGAGCGCCGTGGCCAACGGCTTGCGGCCGGCCTCGACGGCCAGGTGCACCTTGGTCGTCAAGCCGCCGCGGGAGCGGCCCAGCGCATGGTCGGCCGGTTCGCCGACCGGCGGCTGGACTTGCCCTTCGGGATGGCGGCGAGCACCGGCGGCGTGCTGGTGGGCCCGGTTGACGGTGGAGTCCACCGACACCGTCCAGTCGATCAGCCCGAGCTCGTTGGCCACCGCCTGCAGCGCGGTCTCGATCGCTGCCCAGCGGCCGGCCAGCTGCCAGGCGCGGAACAGCCCGTAGACGCACTGCCAGGTGCCGTAGCGCTCGGGCAGGTCCCGCCACGGGCAACCGGTGCGGGTGCGGAAGCGGATGCCGTTGATCAGCTGGCGCAACGTCCAGCGACGAGGTCGGCCCGTCCGTGGCCTGCCCGGGAGCAGTGCCGCCAGGATCATCCACTGCTCGTCGGTCAGGTCGTGGCGGGCACCGGCCGGTAGGGTGCCGTCCACGAGGTCTCCGTGGTGAGGGTCTTCTTGGTCGTTGATCCCTCTACCGGAAACCTCGCCTACTTCCCGGCACCAACACGCCCGATCGGCGCGGCGAGCGACTTCTCAAACACGGCCTAGACGCCGGCGTGCCGAGGTCCGGTGGCCGACAGTTGGGCGCCGAGCAGTCCCACGGACTCGGCCACAACCCCCATGACCTGGCTCCGCAGCTCGGCGGAGTCGAGGGACTCGAAGTCGACTACGGCTCCCAGTCGGGAGAGGCGCTTGAGGACGTCGACGAGAACCTCACGCTCGGGAACTCCGCCACGATCGACGGAGGGCCAGACCTCCGCGATTATTCGGACCATGGCGCGGCTCCCGCCGATGGACCGCCGGCGCGCGAAGATCTGGTCGAACGCGGCCTCGCCGAAGGTGTCCAGCAAGCGGTACCGCCTGTACTGCTGAGGGACGGCCAGCAAATGCGCGCGCCACCACAGCCGGCCCCAGACGTGACGGGTGATGTCGGTGCCGAGCACACGGTCCCCGGGAGGACGCGGGTATCGCCAGTACGAGACGTCGGGCAGCAGGACAAGCGCCAGGAAGGCCCAGATCGGCCTCACGGCGGCTTCGCCCGCGACCAACCCACACCGCTCGTGCAGGAGTTGAGCGATCTCCAGGTCGAAGGTGACGCGGTCCTGTCGGCGTACTCCCTGGGGGAAGCCTGCTCGTGTGGCGACCTCGAGGACGTCGTTGCGGAGGCGGTCCAGCTCCTCGGGGGTGACGCGCCGACCGCCTGTCGCGGCGAACACCGCCGACGGGTGGCGCAAGGCGTGCCGGCTGCTGAGCTCTGTCACCGATGCCTCGAGGTGTTGCTGGTGCAGCTCACGAGCCGCGTCGCCAAGCAGTCGGGGATAGAGGACGCTCACGGGTCCACCAACAGCTGTGACGTCTCCTGCAGTCGGCTGCCGAAGAGCGCGGGCGCCGTCTGTCGCTCCCGGCGCAGCGCCTCCATCGAGAAGGCAGGAAAGGCGTTCCGCACGACAGTCGTGAGCAGCGCCCCGAGCGAACCGACTGAGTAGTCGGTCTCCTCCTTCAGGTCCTCGTCGGTGAGCGCTCGTTCCACCAGCAGTCTCAGGACGTCGGCCCGCAGGACCGAGAGGACGCGACGGTCCGCCTCCGTCGGTGACCCGGCGGCCTCCACGGCGCGCATGACCACCTCGTGGCGCTCGTTGACCAGCAGGAGGATCGAACCGAGAGCTGCGCCGTCGAGGTCCTCGTCGATGTGCAGGTACCACCCCGCGCCGGTCGGATAGGGCAGGTCGTGGAAGTCGGCGGTCGCGATGGGGAAGAGGGTGTTCTCACCCTCGAGGAGCACGCGCTGTCGGTCCGACCAGAGCACGCTCCCGGGCCGGCTCGCGGCTGCCCGTGACCGCCCGGACCCTGGCGTCCGCAGCGTGATGTTGGTGATCAGTTCCAGGGTGCCGCCGAGGTCGTCGCCGGGCAGCCGGAAGTCGATCGGGGCCTCGAATCCGTCCTCGGCGGGCAGTGGCATCCGCCATGCGAGACCGCGCAGGAGGGAACTGGTCGCGTGCCACTGGACGCTCAAGTCGACCTCCGCGTCCTCGGTCAGGCCGCTCAGCCGTCGGAGCCGGAGGCCGTCCACCGACGTTGGCCGGTGGAGGGACAACGTGGTGCTGTAGTCCCAGTCGAGGAGCGTGTCCGGCAGGAGCTCGCTCCCGTCCGGCGTGAGACGCGACCACGGGCCGGCCGTGACGACGTCGTCCGGTGGCCGCAGGAACGGGAACACCCGCGTCACGGTGAACTCGCGGTACTGACGTCCGTCAACGAGGTGGCGACGACGCTGACGTCGGTCGCCGTGTCCGGCACGGGGAGCACCACGAGTTCGACCTCGGCGGGTCCATCGACGGTGCAAGCCTCCTCGGCGATCGTGCTCTGCGCGGTCCGCCAGTGCACGACCCGTGGCCGAGCGGCGCCGGCAGGAGGATCGTCCTCGCGGCCCTCCCAGGTCACAATCGCCAGGCGCGCCTCCAACCGGACGGGACCTTCGGCCGCGACACCGTAGCGCGCGACCAGGACGATCGCTCCTTCCGACTCCTGGATGCGAGGTTCGCTCAACACCGTGACCCGCGCTCTGGGCGACGGACCCGAGGTGGTGCCGTCGGATCCGCCCGTCCCGCTGCCGCCGTCGCGGTGTCCCGCGGTCCTGGTCCCTGACGCACCCGGACGGCCGTTGACCGCCAGGCTCCCTCCGCTGCCGTCGGAGCCGGCGAACGCCGCAGCGACCAGTCCACCCAGGTAGTTGCTGGCGGCCCCCAAGGCCGCCCGTGACGTGGTCGACACCGCTCCCTGCACCGGTGCGCGGAAGACGGCCAACTGCTCCCTGAGGCGCGTGAACGTGACTCTGACGAAGGTGCGCGCGTGTCCCGTCAGCTGCTCGTAGACCCAGTGGTCGTGGGTGGGCGGTTCCGAGGCCGCATAGACAGCGTCCATCTCGTCGTCGGCCCGGAAGACACCCGCATAGACGCTGTGGACGGAGCTCGTGGTGGGGCCTTCGTGGTAGCGGACGACGAGCTCCGGTGCCCGCATCAGGCAGACGTGGTGGGGGTCGCCCTCGACTCCCGCGTAACTCGCGGCGGCGGACGCGTCACCCGGGGACATCGGGACGACGACCGCTCGCTCGAGGGCGAAGCGGCCCAGGCGCTTCTTCGGGTTGCCGCTCTCCAGCGTCGTCGCGGAGTCGGTCGGCAACCGGCGGTAGGCGTTGACGAACATCCGCAGTGGGTAGAGCCGGGCGGGGTCCGGGACGGGGAACGAACGACCGGCCGCGGTGACGTCGGGGAGAAGCCGCTCGGTGCCTCGCTCGGGCAGCATGATCGGCCACAGCTGCCACGCGATGGTCTCGGCCAGGTGCCGGGCGGCGTGTTCCACGTCGTCGAAGTCGTCCAGGTCGGGGTCGAGGACGACCAGGGTGGTCCCCGACTCCTCCGGGCCGAAGGGAGTCAGCCCCAGTGCCCGTGCGATGTCGTCCGCCTCGCTACCTACCAGGGGCTCGACGTGGTCGTCGCGGACGTCGCCCCACCAGTGACGTCCGGTGAAGGGCCTGCTCTCCGCGTCGACCCGCTCGTGGCTGTCGAAGGAACTGCCCAGGGCGATGCCGATCAGCCGGGAGGAGAGGACGCCGGTCTCCTCGTCCAGCGTCCTCGTGTAGACAAGGATCGTCCCCACACGGGACAGGCGGTACAGCACGGCCTTGCCGTAGCCGTAGGTGCCGCCTCCCATCGCCGTGTCCCGCTTCTCCCCGACGTTGAGGACGAAGGAGATCCAGTCGCGGCGGCCGGCGGCGAGCTGGTCGGCCCGAGTGGGTCCACCGAGCCCCTTTGTGCCCCGGTCGACCACCGACAGCAAACGCAGGTTCGGCGTCCGGACGGCGCGCCCGACGCCCAGGTGCTCCTGTGCGCCCGCGGGCGGGGTGAGCAGCCGCTCCCAGGTCGGCCGGTGGGTCGGCGCGACGGTGGTCAGCTCGAGGCGGTAGACCGTCTCCATCCCCGGAAGGCGGGCGTCCCACGAGTTCTGCGCCGTCTCCCGGACGAACACGGTGAGCGGGTCGACCGGAGGGCGACCCAGCTGGTTACGGATGCCTTCGGAGGCGATTGCTCCGGTCGGCGGAAATGGCTGGGACCACCATCGCGGCGTCGTCACGAGCGCTCCAGCAGGAAGACCGCCGGGTCCATGTCGGTGCGGTGCCCCTCCGCCGCGGCGGCGTCGAGGTCCACCGTGTACCCGATGGGCCCGACCCCGCCGAGAACCGCGTCCCCGGACAGCCCGGCGGGCACGATGCGGGGGAAGCCCGGACCGACGAGGTACGTACGTTGCTCGACCACCTCGAAGCGATGACGGCCGTACAGCTCGCTGTCGGCCTCGTCGTAACCGACGGTGCGCAGCAGTCCCCGAAGTCGACCGGCGTCGTCCGTGCGCCCGAGCAGCTCCGCCACGAGCTCGGGGAGCGAGACCCCCTCGCCCGACTGCAGTCGCGACCAGTGCAGGACCAGACGACCGGGCGGCGCGACGTCGAGTTGGTCCGCGCCGTGGACGGTGACGACCCTGCCCTCGGGGGACGTCGTCGTCTTGACCTCCACGGCACGGAGACCACGGTGGAAGTCCTGCGCCGAACCGGTGGGTCCGGTCCAGAAGGCGACGGCGCCCGGGTTCTGTTCGAGCAGCGACCGCAGGAGCTGGAGCTCGCCGAAGAGGCCGGCCAGGGCGGACGGGCCGAGGACCTCACGGTTGCCGGCGAGCAGGGCCTTCCAGTCCTTGAGTACCTCACGCAGTGCCCCGACCGCGCGCTCGGGTTCAGCGGCGACGCGATCCGACACCTCGACGCAGAGGGCGGTGAAGAGCTCGTCCAGGCGCTCGTCGACGAGCTCGAGCGAGGCGTACTCCTGGTAGCGCCGTTCGTCCTCGAGGGCGCGCCGTCGGAGAACGACGGCCTTTCCGCCCAGTTCCTCCCGCAGCGTGTGCCGGCCGGCGATCGGGACGAGCAGGTGTCGGCGCCCGTGTGCGTCGACACCGGCGAGGAGCGGGCCCTGTGCGGTGTCCACCCCGACGGCGGCTGTCCGGAACGCCGAGACGACCGGCCGTCCGGCCGCCGCCGTCCAGAGGCGATCGAGTTGTTCGCCGTCGACCGTCACGCGGCCTCGTCGTCGTAGTCCAGTACCGAGGTGTCCTCTTCCTCGACGGCGACACCGGACAGGTCGGCGCTCCAGTACTCGACGTCCGAGTCCGACGTCCCGGGCAGGGGCCGCGGGAAGACGAGCGCGACACCGACCACGACGTCGTCGGTCGGCGCGTTCAACGGAAGGCGTCCCTGCGTGCCGGTCCGCGACTCCGGTTCGATCGGGTAGAGGAGCAGCAGGCCCTGGTCGGGTCGCTGCTCGGCACGCAGGCCGAGGATGTCGTCGCGGTTGCCCACGTCCCTGCCGTCGACGTCCAGGTCGATCGTCTCGTCCCGCCGGCTGCTGAGCGTCTTGATGTCCGCGACCCCGTCGAAGACGACCTCAGACTCCTGACCGAGTCGAGCGCGCTTCACCATCCGCACCTGCACGCCGCTGCCGAGGTCGCAGCGCTCCGTCTTGGCGGCGGGGGACGAGTTCCCCACCACGGCCACGCTCCAGTGCTTCAGCGCGCCGCTCCGGACCCGCTTGCCGATGTAGTCCAGGAGGCGTCCGCGGTCGCCGTCCTCGGAGCGCTCGTGGAAGGAGTACGTACCCAGAAACGCGGTGATGTCCTCGTGCGGGACCCGGGTGAAGACGGCGGTCTCGGAGCGCGGCGCGGTCTCCCGGAGGCCGTGTCGTTCCGCGTTGCCGATCAGGGCCCGAGCGGCGGCGGCATTGGCCTGCAGGGCCGCCTTTCCGCCCGGTGTCACGTCGAAGAAGCGGGTTTCCACCAGAGTCCCGCCGTAGGCGGCGTGGGCGAGGACCGCCGACTTCATCTTCGCCTTGGAGGTGATGCTCATCTTCGGGTGCGAGCGCAGCCGGACCGCGAAGGTCAACGGCGTCTCTGCCGGATTGTGCATGTACCGGTCGATGTCCCGGCGCATGTCGGCCTCGACCGTCGCGAGGTGGCTGAACCACTCGGCCAGCTCCTCGGTCATCCAGATCCGCGGCAGGTCGGCATATCCACTGCGGTAGCCAAACCACCGACCCATCTGCAGAAGCGTGTCGTAGGCCGACACGGCACGCACGAAGAGGCTGGACACCAGGCCCTCGAGGGTCAGCCCGCGCGAGAGGGTGTTCCCGCCCACCGCGATCGCGGTGACCGGACCGGACTCGTAGTTCAGCCGGTCCGTGCTGCGGTAGTTGTCGATCACCACCTTGGTCTCACGAACGACGGCCGGCAGGTGCTGCGCCACCACCTCGAACGGGACCTTCTCCTCGCCGAAGTCCGCAGCGCGCACCAGCTCCGTCTCACGGTCCCAGGTGGCGCGCAGACGGTCGAGCGTTCTCTCGTCTCCCTCACCGAGTCGGCGCATCACCGTGGTGCGGAGGTGGAGCAGCGGCTCCTTGAACGCCTCGTGCACGGCCGTCTCGGTCGTCGTGTGCACCAGCATCGTCGAGTGCGGGTTCCCACTGCCTCGCGCCCGCCGAGCCGCGGTCGCCAGCCAGAACCACTCCACCGCTGCCTGCAGGGAGTGCGTCACCGCCGGCTGGAAGGTCCCGGCCTCCTTCTTGTTGCGCGGCTTGAGGTCGTCCACCTCGTCGTCCGGGACGGTCCGGACCATGTCGTAACCGCCGGGCAGGTCGGCGGCGTCCTCACCGTCGAGGAGATCTCGTCCGAACAGGACCTCCGTGCCGTGGTACCCGTGCGGCTGGGGGAGGTTGACGATGAAGTCCCGGGGATAGAAGTCCTCCTCGACGGACGGGTCGATCAGCAGGTTGGCGAACGGCGTCGCCGTGTAGCCCACGTAGCCGACCTTGGGGAACTTGTCGAGGACGTCGAAGAGGAGGGGATTGATCTTCGTGGTCGCCACCGTCGACTGATCCGCCTCGTCGTCGATGATCAGCGTGGGGCAGTTCTCGAGGTACTCGCCCGCCTTCGCGAGCCACGTGCGCAGCTTGCGCAGGACGGCGGCGTTCTTCTTCACCACCAGGAGGAGGGACTGGTCGCTGGAGGCGAAGAAGGCCTTGGGGTTCGGCGGCGGCACGAAGTCATGGGTCTCGTTCGTGACCTGGTGCCACTGCGCCGGATTGGCCTCGACGAGGTCCTTGACGAGGCGGATCTGGGTCTGCCGCCGGAGGGTGTTGTGGATGCCCGAGAGGACGATGAACAGCTTGTAGCCACGATCTGCTGCCTTCGCCATGACCGCGGTGAAGTTCGTGGTCTTGCCCGACTGGACGAAGCCGACCACCAACCCGCGGGTGCGGAAGCTGTCCTGCTTCGGGTGGTCGAGCAGGGCCACGATCTTGGTGGAGGACTTGTCGATCGAGGCGATGTTCTCCTCGCCGAACCCCTTGCGCCGCATCGAGGACGCCAGCGCCGGCCAGTTGCGGTCGTTGTCCATGTCGGGGCCCGTGTACCACGTCCGCCGACCGTCCAGGAACACTGACGTCGGTTCGTCGAGGTTGCGGATCTTGAGGCTCTCCGCCTCATGTCGCTCGCGGACCGCCCGGATGATCGACTCGTCCGCCCCGAACAGTTGGAGGTTCTTCACGGCGTCATGCGGCGTCATCGACTGCGTGAACTGCAGAAAGACCTTGTAGAGTTGGTCGACCTGTTCCGCTGAGCTGGTTGTCACGGGGTTCCCTCCGTTGGCGTGCCCCGAGAAGGGTAGTAACGCGAGTCAATCACGCTGCGTCTCGGGTCCGAACGCCTGCGTGATGCTGGCCGCCTGAAGATGTTCGTGGGCGCCGGGTGACCCCGGTGCTCTTGGTGGCTCATGTCCCGTGTGAGGGGCGGCGAGAACTGCATCTACGCCAGAGAAGCACGACTGCCCTGCACTGTTTGGTCCGAGGCTCGACGCAGGGATTTTCGGGCCGACTCGCGTCCGATACGTCGGTCCGTACGGACCGTGGCGGCCCAGGGGGACAAGACTTGCGTGCTGTCCCGGGCTCCCGGAGAGGTCCTGTGTCAGGCAGGGTCTCGCCGGATGGCGTCCGCGCAAGATGGCGGCGGGGTACCCCGTTGCGCCATCGGTCACCAGTGGACCGGCCGGCGGGTCGGAGCTGTCGTACCCCTCGTTCAACCTAGGCTCCAGGTGACGTACCAAAGGGGGGCCCGGTGAGCGGCACGCTCGATGAGATCCGCACGCTCGATCTGTTCGCAGGGGCGGGTGGACTGAGCCTGGGCTTCGAGCTGGCAGGACTCGGGTTCAAGCCGGTTCAGGCCGTGGAGGTCGACCCCGCCGCCGCTCGAACGTTCAAGCAGAACTTCGGGTGCCCTGTGCACGATGGCCCCATCGAAGACCTGTCCGAGTTCGAGGACGCGGACGTCATCCTCGGTGGCCCGCCTTGTCAGGGGTTCTCTCCGCTGGGCAAAAACCGTGGCGCGGATGCGCGGGCCAAGTTGAACGCCTTGTGGGAGCAGTATCTGCGGGCCGTGCGGCTGGTGAAGCCGCGTGGCTTCGTCATTGAGAACGTGCCTCAGTTCCAGAAGTCGGCACAGTTCGCGAAGCTCCTGCAGCTCATGGTCACCGACCCGGAGCTGTCCAAGTACAAGTTCAACTTCGGCGTGCTGAACGCCGCCGACTACGGCGTTCCGCAGAACCGGCGGCGGGGGATCTTCATGGCGGTTCGAGGTGATGCACCCGTTCCGTGGCCGCCGCGTAAAACGCACGGGCCTGATTCTGAGAGTCTCACTCCTTACAGAACCGTGGCGGATGCGTTCCAGGGCCTGGAGTCGATGCCCGAGCGGACGGCCCCGGGTGTCGATGAGACGGGGCGGCAGGATCTTCACTTCGTGCGGGAGAAGGTCGACCCCACATCACTGCGTCGATATCGAACGATCCCCTACGGAGGAAATCGATTCGACCTGATGCGCGAGGCGCCTGAGATCACCCCTCGTTGCTGGAAGGAGAAGCCGACCGGTACGACGGACGTCATGGGGCGTTTGTGGTGGGAGAAGCCGAGCGGCACGATCAGAACCGAGTTCAACAAGCCGGAGAAGGGGCGCTACCTGCATCCTGTTGCGCATCGCCCGATCACGCACCGGGAGGCCGCTCGCCTGCAATCGTTCCCTGACGACTTCTCATTCGTGGGCACGCGGACTCAGATTGCGCGACAGATCGGTAACGCCGTGCCACCCGGACTGGCGAGGGCGATCGCGCTCCACCTGCACTCGCTGCTCGAGTCGCAGGGTTGTGACTGACGGGACGGCTGAACGACCCAGCGCCAGCTCACCGGGTGTCGCGGCCCGGATGAGCAAGCAGGCGCGCGCCGACACGGGTCCTGAGTTGGTGTTGCGACGTTTGCTGCACAGGCGGGGAAAGCGGTACCGGGTCGGCTGGCCGGTCCCTGGCATGCCGAGACGGAAGCTCGACATCGCGTTCACCAAGGCGCACGTCGCGGTCAACGTCCACGGCTGCTTCTGGCACGGCTGCCCGATTCATGCCAGCTGGCCCGCCTCGAACGCCGACTGGTGGCGCCAGAAGATCGAAAAGAACAAGTCGCGCGACGAAGAGACCCGCGCGCACCTCGAGGGCCTCGGGTGGACCGTCATCGAGGTGTGGGAGCACGAGGCGCCCGAGGAGGCACTGGCGAGAGTGTTGGCTGCGCTGGAGGCTCCTAGGTGACGTCGATCATCGCGGCGCGTCGTCAGCGGTGACTGTCGGTGGCGCCGGCTAGCGTGAGCTCGTGCGGGGGATCAGGTTCACGATGCTCGACCTGTTCGCCGGTTGTGGGGGGATGACCCGCGGTTTTCTCGACCAGGGCGCTTTTGTCGGCGTCGGCGCCGTGGAGATCGATGGCGCTGCCGCGGCGACGTACGCGGCGAACTTCGACCCGGAGGGACGCCACACCTTCGCTGGGGACATCGCCGACTACAGCGACGTCCCCAAGGTCGACCTGGTGATCGGCGGTCCCCCCTGTCAGGGGTTCTCTGCCCTCGGCAAACGTGACCCCGCGGATCTGCGGAACCAGCTGTGGCGAGAGTTCATTCGCGTCGTGCGGGCATCAGGTGCGCAGATGTTCGTCTTCGAGAACGTCGACCGCTTCGCCAAGACACCGGAGTTCGGGCTCCTCAGGCAGTCCGCGAGTGAGGACGGCGAGCTGTCGGACTTCCGCACGCGTGTGTTCAGGCTCAACGCGGCCGACTTCGGCACGCCACAGAAACGGATTCGCACCATCATCGTCGGCTCACGCGTCGGTCCCGTGTCTGACCCCTTCGCCACTCATGCGAAGACACCGGTCGAAGGTCGGAGTCGGTGGGTGGGCCTGAGAGAGGCGTTCCTGGGGGGGCCAGTACTCCTTGAGCCCCAGGTTCGAAGAACTTGGCTACCGGAGAGCCGGATCGACTTCCAGGGGCACGAGGTCCCGGGAGCTTTCAAGCTTCGGGACCTGCACGTGACCCATGACTACAGCCTCACCTCCCAGATCCGGTACGCCCACATCGCGCCAGGCCAAAGCAGGCTCCATCTCCCTGAGGACCTTCAGTACCCCTGCTGGCGAAGGCACACCAGAGGTGCCGGTGACGTCCTCGGTCGGCTCAAGTGGGACGAGCCCGCGGTCACCATGCGAACGGAGTTCTTTCGGCCCGAGAAGGGTCGTTTCCTGCATCCCCAGTGGGAGAACGGGGGAGTGCAGATCAACCGCGCCCTCACCCATGCCGAGGCGGCGGTCGTCCAGGGATTCGACGACCGGCACCTCTGGTGCGGCACCAAGGCCGAGATCGCGCGACAGATCGGCAATGCGGTCCCGCCGCCGATGGCTCGGGCGGTCGCGGATGCGGTCGCTCACCGTCTGACGGCCTGAGCGGGCCTCAGAACGGCTGCAAGTCTCGGCGGCCGGTCCGGCGGGTCACCACGGCTCCGAACCAGCCGGCGCCCGCCTGGTAGTCGTCGCGGACGCCCTCGTGCAGAAAGAGACTCAGACGGACCCGTGCCCGGGTGCACGACACGTAGGCGTGACGACGGTCGGGCACCCCTCCCAGCGAGTCGAGGTCGGCCACCACAACCGCCACCGCTTCCAGCCCTTTGAACTGCTCGGCCGTCGCCACCACGACGGCGTCCGTCCGTCGATCCTCGAGACCGGCCAGCGGGACCCCCGCCGCGCGAGAGAGCTCTGCACGCCTCTCTGCCGCCATCTGGCGCCGCGTCAGCACCGCAATCCGCCCCGGTGGCAGGGACTCCGCGAGATCCTGCAGCTCGGCGGTCAGGAGGCGCTCCTGTTCCGCCGGGTCGCTCCACCAGTGCATGGCCACCTCGGGGCCGAGCACCGGCGCCTCGGCATCAAGCTCCGTTCGGGTCAGCATCGAAGCCATCACCGCGATCTGCCGCGTGTTGCGGCAATTGAGCGTCAGGCTCATCCGCGTCGTGGACCGGGGCAGAGTCGAGCGCATGTCGACGTCCGCGCCGACCAGGTCTTGCGCGGGGTCGAGGAAGAGCCGCCACGTGCCCGCCTCGACACCGCCTCGTAGTTGTCCGTCGACGATGTCGCGCCAGCCGGCGCCCAGATCTTGGGTTTCGTCCACGATCACCGCGTCGTATCGGGCGGGGCCTTGGGCCGTGACCAGTTGAGAAGAAGTCCGGACGTCGATCGCAGGGACGTGCTGAACGGCGTGCCCCAGCCTCCCGGCCAGCGGAGCGCTGCTGCAGGACAGCAACACCCGATCACCCTCGTCCGCGAGGCGTCGGGCTTCGGCCAGGGCCAGCATCGTCTTGCCCGTGCCGGCCCTGCCGGCCACCGCGAGCCGTGGGTTGTCTGCCGCCGCGCGCAGCACCCGCTCCTGTTCGGCGGTGACGCGGGTCAGCTCCTCGTCCACCTCGTCGGCCAGCAGGGACAACGACGGGCGGAGGTCAAGGTCGCCGCGCAGGGTCTCGACGACCGCGGCGACGTCATCGGGGCTCAAGGGAGACGCCGCACGTGACCGCCTTGCCCAGTGGCGACACCACCGCGTCAGCACGAGCTCGGGTGCCGACCACTCCGAGCTCGCGTCGAGGAGCACCTCCTCGACCACGTCGGGTGCGCGTCCGGTCAGCGTCACGTCCGGAAGCGCGACGGCCCACCCGGAGCACTGGTCGGGGCGCAGGGCGCCCTGGTCGACGAGGTGCCGCCGGATGGCCCCATGGGCGCCGCCGGCCTGGTCGAACGGGCCTTCTCGCTTCCGCGTCACACGTCCCGACCGGTCGGTGAACTCCCAGACGCCCTGTCGCCGTGCCACGCGACCGCCTTTCACCTCCAGGACGACGAGCCCCGGAGGACCGACGATGAGGGCGTCCGCCTCGGCCCAGCGCTTGAACGGGTGGTTGAGGACGCCGAGCGAGTGCAGGACCGTCCACTCGTCACCCAGCCTGCTGAGCCACTGCAGCACTCGGGTCTCGGCGAGACTGCGACCCGACGAGACCCGTAGCGGCGGGACGAACCTCGCCATCAGACCCGGCTCAGCAGCGCCGAGAAGAAGCCGGCTTCCGGCTTGTCCGGCGTGCCGACCAGGGTCGCGCGGTCGAGGAAGGTGTTGTTCCGCTCGCAGCTCGTCTCCGGGACCAGCAGGCACGCGTGGCAGGCCGCCAGGTTGAGCGCGTCCGCGCCGGAGCCGACCGACTCGATGCACACGGGGTCGGAGGAGCACCAGGAAAGCCGGGCGATCGCCCCTAGGACCGCCTGCTGCATCCGCCCCTCCTCCGACTGGGCGGCCACGCCCCCCAGGCTCCCGCCCGAGTCGGACGTGGCGGTGTAGACGAGCACACCTGCCATGTCGCCGTCACTGAAGACCCGCTCACGCAGGGAGGCGGACGGGTAGCCCGCGTCTAGGCTCAGCTGCTCCACCAGGGCGTGCCCCAGAGAGTGCAGTAGGAGGTCGCGGGCAGTGACCACCGGCTGTTGGCCAAGCCCACGGTCCGCAGCGCGTTGGTCGACGATGCGCTGGAGGAGTTCCGCCCGTCCGCGCGCGAAGTCCCCGTTCTCCCAGGCTGCGAGCCGATCACCGTCCAAGCGGAGGAAGACGCCCTCGCCGGTGACCTCGATGGCCGGCAGCCAGAACGATCCCTCCCGTGCCAGGGGTGCCACGTGTTCGTCCGGTGTCTCATGGGTCCGGGGGAGGATCCGGGTGAAACCCCGCAGCGCCCGGACCTCGCGCAGGCGGGAGACCTTGGCGACCTGGAAGACGTGGTCGGACAGCGATGGTGGGACATCAGACGGCTCGCAGACGAAGTCCTGCTTGTCCTTGCTCTCCGGTCGACCTGCGACGAGGGCCTTGTACTCGCCGAGGCGCAGGTCGTCGTCCTCGTCTCCCGGCGTCTCGCCGCGCCGGCGCAGAACCGCATCGGTGAGTTCGTCGAGGGTGTACTGGTGGGCCGGTAGCGCCATCCCGCTCAACGTTGCCCGGACGGCGTCCGGCGGGATCGCGGCGAGCACGGACCAGTGCCGGTCGAGCAGGCGGTACACGCCCTCGGACCACGGCGGGATGGAGATCGCGGAGGCGACGACCGGGAACCATACGTTCGAGGAGCCCCGCTGCAGGGTCCGCGGAACCTCGGTACACGACTCGCGGGAGTCCGCCCCCAACCAGGGGCGACGTCCCGAGCAGCTGCGCACCGTGCGCAACGCGTCGGCGGCGAACGCTCCCTCCAGGCTCATCGGCGTGGTCCCGCACGAGCACGACACCCGGATGTCGCTGAGCGAGGAACTCCTGCCGAGGGCGTGCAGGCGCAGGCGGTGCTCAGGTGCGCCGATGCCGGTGTTCGAGCCGTGCAGCCAGGCGTGGTACGGGAAGTCGTCGATGTGCCCGCGCGGACAGCAGACCACGAAACGGGAGGGCACCAGGTCGGCGTCGCATTCCTTGCAGACGTGTTCGTTCCACCCGCCGAACTCCCACACCGGTGCCAAGCGACGGCACTCGGGGCAGAACTGGAACTCCGGGAAGCGGATGACGGGTACGTCCCGCGCCTTCTCGCTGCCTGCGGCCGGCGCGTGGAAGGACGAGACGCGCAGGTTGCGCGCCAGCCGGGCTTCCAGGATCTCCGGGCCCAACCCTGCGTCGGCCCACTCCTCGAGCCCCATCACCATGAAGCTCTCGTTCTGGGCCGGGAAGAGCGCACCCACCCCATAGGTGGTGACCAGCTGGGAACGCCGGGCGGTGGGCACCTGGCGCGGGCTCATCGGGATCTCCTGTCTCGGTTGGGGACCAGGTGCAGTGACGAGGTGGCGTCGACATCGCGGAGGCTGGTCAGGGTCGGCCAGGGGACGTCATCCGTGTCGAGGTCCAACCTGGTGTCCGTCACCGCCTGATCCGCCTGGACCAGCAGTGACGTCTCCGGCTTCTTGTACGCCGAGTAGCGCAGCGGCTTTCGGGCCTCGGCCTCGCGGACCCACGTGTCGATGAGCGACTGGACCTGCCGGTCCGTGTCATCGGCGGACTCGGGCTCCACTTCCTTGGCCCGCTCGACGATTCTCGCGGCCAGCATCTCGAGGTCTCCGACGAACCGGTCCACCTCCCCGGCTGCCGTGTCCGAACCGGCACCGGGGGCGAGCAACCGGGCCATGGCGACCAGCACGCCGTGCAGGCCCCGGTCCCGAGCCCGGGCCGCGAACGGCGTCGCGCTCGTGGCCTCGACCTGGCGGTACAGCGTCTGGTGGTACGGCAGAAAGTCCTCGTAGTGGGACCTGTCGCGGGAGCGCGCGCCGTTGTACATGACCACCACCAGGCCGGGGTGCTTGCGGCCGACCCGGCTCGTCGCCTGGATGTACTCGGCTGTCGCCTGCGGCTGCCCCATCACGGCCATCAGCCCCAGGCGGTCGACGTCGACACCGACCGAGATCATGTTCGTGGCCAGGACGACATCGGGCGTGTCCGGGTCGGGGAGGCCTCGGGCCAGGCGGGTCAGGTGCAGTGGGATGTCCGACGAGTCCGTCCGGCTCGTGAGCTCCATGGGTTCCTGCGTGATGCTGCGCGGCTCATGTCCGCTGCGCTGCGCCAGGAGCTTGAGTCGGTCGGGGACGTCGTCGAGCACCTGCATGTACGCGCCGCCGAGGACCCGCAGGCTGTTGAAGTACCCGACCAGCGTCCAGTAGGGGTCCTTCACCTCGTCCGCGGCGGGCCGGTCGTGCGTGCCCTGGAGCAGCGCTGCGTAGGTCCGGATCATGAGCGTCGTCTGGCTCGTGCCCGGCGCCATGATGCCGACGTAGCGCCGAGTGCCCTTCTCGTTGCGGTCGGCGTCCTTGGAGAAGAACGTGTTGCCCACCGTGAGCCCGGGCGGCGGGAACTGGGCGGACGTGCGGTCGAAGACCGCTCGCACCTGGGCCTTGGCCCGTCGGATCGTGGCCGTCGAGGCGACGACCTTCGGACGGTGTTCGCGGGCGCAGGCGGCGTCGATCGCAGCCTCGTACAGACCCACGAGGGTGCCGAGCGGGCCGGAGATGAGGTGCAGCTCGTCCTGGACGACGAGGTCCGGCGGCAGCCCCTGTCCGTCCGTGGAGAAGATGCTGCCGGCCCGCTCCTGCCACGCGAGCATCGCGAACTTGTCGACCGTGCCTATGAGGAGGGACGGCCGCACCCGGTAGACGTCGTCGTCGACGAGGTGGACGGGCAGGCCGGCCGCGAAGGCGCAGTCCCGGTTGCGGCAGCAGACCCGGAGCTCGGGGACGCGTCGGTCGACGATGTAGTCGTCGGCGTCGAGGTCGATGCCGCACCACGGGCAGCGGGTCAGCTGAACCGGGTTCTCGGTGGCGAGCTTCTGACCTCCGCGGATCTTGTTGAGTGCCGCGCGGGCCTTGTCCACGGTGTTCGGAGTGGCGCTCTGACCGACCCAGAGGCCCAGGCTGATCGGTGCGGCGCCGGGCAGGTGAGACGTGGTCTTACGCAGTACCTCGAGGGCGCAGATGAGAGAGGCCGCGCGCTCGAACTGCTGGAGGGTCAGCAACCGCAGCGTGTACCGCATCAGGACGCTGACCCCGCCGGCGCTCGGAGCTGTGAGCCGACGCATCAGGATCGTGAAGGCGATGAGGCCCAGGTACGCCTCGGTCTTGCCACCACCGGTCGGGAACCAGAGCAGGTCGGCCCGCTCCCGGTCCTCGTGTTCCGGCTCGACTATGCCCCTCAGCGCGAGCAGGACGAAGGCGATCTGGAAGGGACGCCACGTCTGCTCGGCTCCGACCGGGGGCTCTCCGTGGGCGCCGGACCGGATCCAGTCCTGACGAGCACGTTGAGCCTGCATGGCCCGGTTCATGAGGCGGAACGCGAGCATGGCGTCGGGACGATCCGCCAGCAGGTCGATGCCCGAGAGGATGCGGCGGGCGGCTGCTTCGGCGTCGTCCATGTGGCGGGCCGCGGTCTCCCGGAGGGGCGTGGGGAGCCCGTGGCCCTCGGTCCGCTGCTCGGCGATCCACCGCCGGTACTCCTCGACGAGCCGGCGGAGTCCGCCCAGCACGACGTCGTCCGGGGCCTCCGCCAGCGTGCTCATGCGTAGGTCGACCGCATCAATCTCACGGGGTGTGGCCAGCTGCAACTCGTGCGACGGCAGGAACGTCGTCGCGAGGCGGGACACCGTCGACCGACCTGTCTCCCACTCGACCGCGCAGCCGTGGCCCACGGCGAAGGTGCGCACGTCGCGGAAGAGCAGGTCGTACGACTCGAGGTCCTCGTCGTCGATGGCGATCTGCCGGCCGGACCGGCGGTCGACGAACGCATCTTCAGGCCCGGACACCTCCAGCGACGGTTGGAGGAAGCAGTACCCGTCACGGAGCTCCCCGCGCGCCACACTGAAGGTGTTGCGGAGGACGGCGGTGACGGGGACGACGCCGTCCTGCTCGGGACGGACGACGCAGTAGAGCTCGAGGCCCTCCGCGACGGGGAAGGCCTCGACACGAGGGCGGGTCACGTCCAACGTCGTCGTCACGGGTCCCACGGCGACGCGGCGCCATGCCTCGTTGCCGCGAGGCCGACGCGACCGACTGTGCGCGACCGGCTCCTCCCTGGCGTCGACCGGCGTCTCGGCGGCGTATCGGGCGGCCACTGACGTGAGGGTCACCTCGTCGGCGACAGACCGGTCGACGGCGAAGGAGAGACCCATCGACGACGGGTGCCGCTGCCGGGACAGGGCCACCCCGGGGTCGTAACCGGCGTCCGCGCCGGAGCCGGTCTCGGCGTCCGGCTCGTCGCGCTCCTCGTCCGTCTCTGCGGCCGTCGTCGGGAACAGCACCCCGGTCACGTAGCGGTCCAGTGGGCTCTCGTCGAGCACCTCGTCCGGCGTGGCCGGCCCGAGGAGGTCGCGACACAGCGTCTCCACGAGGTCCTCGCGGAACCCGTATTGGTCGGCCAGCGTGGTCATCCCCGGTCCTTTCTCTCGTACTCCAGGTGAGCCAGTCCGCCGATCCGCGGAGCGAGCCACAGTCCCCATCGACCGACCCCCAGCCGGTCGCCCGCCAGGGGCGGTCCTGCTGCCGTCTCCACCCCATCGGTCCGCAGTCCGTGCAGAGCCACCGGGGGACCGGGGTGGTTGCGCCAGACCCGGTCCAACCGCTGCATCAGTGCCGCCCCGAAACCGGCCGAGGTGATCGCAACGGAGTGTCCGCAGACCGACAGCTCGTACACCGGGGCGGCCGGGGTGCTGCGGCGGGGATCCAGTCGGCCTTCCACCGGCAGACCGGTGGCGCTGAGCTCCGACCCGAGGAGCCGCTGCACCTCCTGCGCCGTCTCGGGGTCGTCGCCGTACGGACGCTTCCGCTCGACGTCGGGGAGTCGGAACTCGAAGGCGTTGGTCTGCCAGGGTTTGTACCCGTGCACCCACCGACCGGGCGGTCGGCTGTCGGAGTAGAGGCCGCGAGTGCTCGGTGACCGCACGACGGCCAGGCGGTACCGAGCCCGCGAGACCGCGACGTAGAGCGCTCGCGCTCGTTCATCGTCCTCGGCGTCGTCCGGCTCCTCCGCCTGCCGTTCCGGCTGCTCGACGACCACGACGATGTCGAACTCCAGGCCCTTGGCCCGGTGGATCGTGGAGACGACGACGTCCGCGTCGCTCGCGTCCGCCATCTCGACGGGCACGTCGCCGGCTGCGATGTGGGCGGCCAGCTCGACGAGGTCGAGTTCGCGCGGCGTGCGGCGTCTCCGCTCGGTCGCCTTGAGAAGGCGCCACGAGGTCTCGGGGACGGTCATCCCGGACTCGTCGACCATGCGGTCGAACGTCGCGCGGTCGACATGGCGGGTCGGCGACTCCGCCAGCACACCTGCCACCCACGGGGGAACCGACAGCTGTTCGGCCGGTCGGCGCAGCCGGTGCGGGATTGACAGTTCGTCGAGCCGGCGCGAGACAAGCATGGCCTGGCCGTTGGTGTCGCACAGCAGCGCCGTGCGACCGACCCACCGCGGGAGGAGCCGGACGAGGTCATCGAGCGTCCCTACGGAGGGCAGACCGTCCACGTAGTGTCTGACCTTGTTGAGCCGGCTCCGACCGGAGCGGGCCGATCGCATCCGCTCACCGAGGCCGACGACGGCCCGGGTCTCGGATGTCAGCGCGCGGTAGTGGTGCTCGAGCCGCACGTCGACCGCCTCGCGGTCCGCGCGCAGCCGGTCGAGCAGTTGCGCGCTCGTCATCGAGCTCGTCGAGTCGTTGAGCTGGAAGTCGTAGACGCCCTGGAGCGGGTCGCCGAGCACCGTGAATCCGGCCTCGAGCTCGAGCTTGTTGAGGAGTGCCAATACCAGCTCGGCTCGATCGCCCACCAGGTCCTGTACCTCGTCCACGACGACGTGGCGGAGCAGGTCGACGGTCGGGACATCCGAGTCCTGGTCCTGGAGCAGATCGGTGGCAGCGCGGATGCGGGGATCGAACCGAAGCCCCTCGACATCCCGACCTGCTTCCAGCAGGAGCCGGGAGGCCAGGCTGTCGAAGGTCCTGACGGTGACGGCAGAGAGAGAACTGTCACCGCGGACACGACCCTGGACAGCAGCGACGGCGGCACGCGAGAAGCTGAGAACCAGCAGTTCGTCGGTCCCGGTCAATCCCTCGACCTCGATCAGATGGCGCAGCCGCGCCGCGACGACCTCGGTCTTCCCCTGGCCAGCACCGGCCGTGACGATGAGTCTGGCTTCTACAGGTGATTCGACCACTCGCCGCTGTGAGTCATCGAGCTCCGGCTCGTGGTGGGCGTCGGGTTCGCGCGTCATGGACGGTGCCTCAAGCACGGTTTCCCTTCCACAGGTGCTCGAAGTCGTAGAACGCCAGGCGGTCGCCGAACTGGTCGAAGTTGTCCTGGACGTTCACGATCAGCACCTCGTCGGAGCCACCGTTCAGGCGCCCGCGCAGGCCACGGCCGATCATCTGCTGGTAGACGTTGGGGCTGAACGTCGGGCGGGTCACGTACACCGCACGGACCGCCGGGGCGTCGAAGCCCTGGGCCAGGACCGCGTAGTTGGTGATGACCCGGATCTCGCCCTTCCGGAAGCGTTCGACGTAGTACCGCCGCTCTGCAGGGTCGGTCCCACCAGAGATCGCGACGGCCGGAACGCCCCGGACGGCGAGCATCGCCGCGAGGGTCTCCGCGTTCTCGACAGAGGACGCGAAGAGGAGCACGGTCCAGTCCTCCGGCAGTCCGAGGACGGATTCCACGATCACGTCGTTGCGGTCCTGATCGGCGCCGAGCCGTGTCTCCAGTTGGCGCGGCACGCGGCGGAATCTCTGCATCTCGTCGAGTTCGTCGCGAGTGAGCTGGACGTCCGCACCGTCGAGCAGGCGGTGTTGCACCCGGGCGAGGACCCCGCGCTCCTGGAGAGCGGTGTACGGGTCGACGTCCCCGAACGCGGTCCGGTCCAACCGGTTGTCGTCGTAGCGCGAGACGAGACGACGGGTCTCTTCTTCACTGACGCCACGGAACGGCGTCGCCGTGAGCCCGATGAGCGGCCGCTGCCGGCGAGCACGTCCACGACCGAGCCAGTCCAGCAGACGCGTGTACGTCGGGGAGATGGAGGTGTGGGCCTCGTCGACGACGACGACCTCGGCGTCCTTGAGCCAGGCGTACTCGTCCCGGTCCAGGATCGAGCTGAGCTTGTCATCGATGGCGACGACGAGGTGGAAACCGTCGTCCACCCGGCTGGCACCGTTGTCGCCCCACAGGCGGCTGATGCGCAGCCGCTGCGGCGGCCCGGCCGCGCGCCAGACGAAGGACCACGTCTGGACGGCCTGCTCGCACAGCTCGTCGCTCTGCGCGATCCACAGGACCGGCCCGGTCAGCCCCTCCTCACGGACGTGACGCACGAGCGCCTCCACGGCGACCCGCGTCTTCCCCGCTCCGGTCGGTAGGGAGATGAGACCTCGCGGCTTCCCCTGGCCGCGGAGCAGGTCGCGGGTCTCCTCGAGCACTCGTTCCTGGTAGTCGTGCAGCGGGGGCAGCGGTGCCGGGCCGTCGACCTCCATCAGGGAGGGGCGGCTCGCCGCGGGCATGCCGGCGAACTCGGACGAGAAGCCGAGATCGGTGACGAACCGGCGTGCGCGGGAGCTACCGGCCCACCGCTCCGGCGGTTCGAGGCCGGAGTCCGCCAGGCCCTGTCGGAGCTTGCTGAGCACGGAGATCCCGTGCACCGCGCGGGCGATCTCTGCCAGCTGCGGGCCTTCGAGCGGCTTGCCGTCCGTCTCGAGGGAGGACAGCGCCAGCTGCGGGATCGACCGACGCAGGGCGGCCTCCCCGACGGCCAGCAGCAGACGCTCGTCGTCGTCCTCCGCGTCGCGGATGGCCACGGCCCTGTTGCGCGCGGCGTGGTCCTCCGTCTGCCGGATGATGTGGTCGACGTCGGAGTCGCTCAGATCGAGATCCAGCTCCGCCGACAGGCGTCGGAGAAAGGCGGTGTCCGTGCCGAGCACGGCGTGCACCCGCCCCTCGTGCACGAGGAAGTCGCGGTACTCGGTCGACCGCCCGGCCGGCGTCACGGTGCTGACCTGGATGTCCTGGCAGGGGACGAGCTCGAGCGCCTCCTGCTCCGGCGCCAGGTAGAGCCGCAGCGGCGGGAAGCGGTCGACCAGCGGGCCGGACTCCCCGGCCGCGGTGAAGGCGACCTCCGTGTCCAGGAGCGCGCTGCCGTGCGACAGCCCCCAGGCGTCGACCAGCCGATCGACCGTGTCCTGGTCGTCCACGAGCAGGACCGGGATCGACTGACCCATGAGTGCGGCGTGCTCGCGGGGTTCCGCGACGACGTACACGTCCTCGGTGTCGACCTCGGCCACGCGTTGGCCGATGCGGACGTGCAGGGTGTCCGGCGCGGACGTGTGGCGGGCCGCCACGCCGTACAACTTGCTCCGCCGGCCGTCGTCGCTCCACTCGCCGGCGTCTGCGAGGACGCGACGCCACTCCCGGTCGCCGAGCTGGTTTATACCGCGGCGCAGTCCCAGACGCGTCGCCTCATCGGGCGTGATCCGTGCGACCGGCAGCACGTCGGAGGCCTCGCCAGTGGGCGCGAGGGCCTGCGTGATCGGAAGGGGACCCAGGGCCGTGTCGACCACCCCGTGGCGGCTGAGGTACCACGTCAGAGGGCCCGTGACCTCGAGTCGGGGGTAGTGGGCCACCGTCGCGTGCGCGACGGTCCGCTCCCGCTCAGGGCCGAGATCGAGCGCTGCACGGGTGAGTGCCGCCTGACCGGCCAGGGAGAGGGAGGGCATCAGGCCGATGGGATCGGGCACCGATCCCGTGTGCACACGCAGGTAGCCCTCGGCCGGGCGGGGGCCGCCGCGGGGCAGTCGCTCGTAGTAGTTCCGGACCGCCCACTTCTCGTAGTCGTCCACCCAGTCCTCGCGCTGACGATCGGGGTGAAGCGCCGGCCCAGCAGCCGCGCCGAGGAGGGTCAGCAGTGTGCGGTCGTCGCGGTGCCACGAGAGATTAATCGTGTAGACGGCGTCCCGACTCCCGTCGGCGGGCACGACCGCTCCGGGGAAGAAGGTGTCCCAGAGGGCTGCGCGCCGGCCGTCGACGGTGCGAACCTCGAGGCCGGCCACCTGGTCGCCCAGTTCCTCGCGGAGGATCCCTGCGGCCACAGAGGGTTCGACCGAACGGGACGTGACCCAGAAGCGCGTCCATCGATCGTCGTCCCAGTCGCCGCGGTCTTGCTTGACGAGCGCGCGGAGGAGCCCGGACTGGTCGACGGTGTTGATGCCCAGCCCGCGCAACGCCTCTTCGACGCCGGGGAAGGCCATCAGGTCTGGGTGGACGAACGCCAGGTCGCCGCTGTCGTCGAGTCCCTCGGTGGGCAGGAACAGCGACCCACGGACGATGGGGGCGAGCTGGTTGTCGCTGGTGAGGACCACGGCGGCCTCGCGGACGGCCGACTCCAGCTTCGGGTCGTCGGCCACCATGCGCGCCGCGAGCAGGACGGCCGAGGCGGCGCCGACCAGCTGCTTGCTCGCGCTGAGGGCCTCCAGCCACTCCGCGATCTCCCGAGGGCGGCGGCCGGCTTGATCGACGAGTCGCTCGGCCTTCAGCCGGCGCTCGTTGTTCTTGTCGACCGAGTGGTGGACCCAGTCCCGAGGGCGCGTCGGACACTCCGCCCAGGCCTCGAGCCACTCCGAGCGGAGGTCCTTGGCGTGCAGCCTGAGGCGCTCCGGTGAACCAAGAGCACCGTTGCTGTCCGGCAGGCAGTCCACTGCCGCGACTGCCCTGAAGACGGCATCGTTGATGACGTCGTCGGCCCAGGACCGGTTCTCTCGGCCACGTGCCGGGAGCACGTCCAGGAAGCTCGCCGGGTCCTCGGGGTCCACCAGGGACGGCAACCCGCGCGCCACCATGACCGGCAGGACGAACGTCAGGATTTCCTGGTTGAAGGCGCCGGCCAGCAGGTCGTGGCGATCCTCGTTGGTCTTCCAGGGCGCGTTGACGATGCCGGACAGCGTGGTGCGGGACGCAGTGGGGAAGAAGGCCCAGAAGGAACCGAGCCGGCCGCGAGCCTTCTCCGGGACCGCCCAGACAACGGGGATCTCATCTCGCCGTGCCTGCTCACCGGCGTCTCGTTGCGCTCGCTCCGACGGACGGTGCACCCGACGGAAGACGTGGTAAGCCGTCCGTGCGCCTGCCTCGTCGAGCACCACCGCGCCGTCGTCTCGGGTGCTCGTCCGCACCTCCTTGGTGAACATCTCTTCGAGGTGGTGCAGCTCCAGCTGCGTCACGTGCGGGGAGAACAGCAGGAACTCACCGGGGAAGTCCTGGACGTCGGACGCCAGCCAGTCCGAGCCGGGAAGCAGCGGCAGCTTGATGACGGTGTCCGCCCAGGACATCAACCCGGTCAGCACCTCGTCCCTGGTCGCCTCGACGGCTGGATTCAGAGGCTCGGCGAGACGAAGCGTCGGGTACTTCTCGGCGTGGGGGACGATGCGCTCGATCCGCTCACGAGAGGCGACTCGGTCGAAACCGAACGACCCGGAGCGGCTGAAGACCTGCGGCGCGGAGCTGATGCCGACGACGGACTTGAACCCGAGTCCGAAGCGGCCGATCTCGGTACCGCGCTTGACCGACATGTGAGAGGTCATGAGGGCGTCGACGCCCTGCGGTGTGAGAGGAGCGCCTTGGTTGGCGCAGTAGAGCGTGTCGTTCATCAGGACGACGGAGATTCGGCCGGTCCGGCCGACAAGGGCGTCGGCTCCGTTCTGGATCAGCTCGTACAGCTGCTTGCGGCCGTATCCACCCTCCGCCGTGGAGATCTCGATGGCGCCGTCCTGGGCGACCAGCAGCGGGTTCTCCCGGTAGGCGGCGAGGCACCGCTCGGACTGCTCGCGGACGTGCTTCGCCAGCGGGCTGTCGAGGCCCGCCCAGTCAGACGTGTTCACGTCGCCCCGTCACCTCTCAGACACAGCGCAGCCGGCGCACCGTCGACGGCTGCAGGGACAAGTCCGCCCGTGGCCGTGGTCGGGTCACGCGGAACTTCTGAGTCCGGACGTTAAGGAGCCGAAACCCCGGGTGTCATACTCGGCGCCCGCGAGTCGCGCCAAGTGGTGACGAGTGAGTGGCGTGGGACTGGTGCGGCGGATCAACCCCGTACCGAGCGCGGTGTTGCATGAGCCGGCGCCTCGAAGGTGGGTGCCAACGCCCGGGTTGCCTCCGGCTCAGCGTCGTCCGTAGGCGGCCTGAGCGTCATTGTCAGCGTCGACGCCTGGCACGTAGTCAACGGCACAACCAGCGTCCACCCAGGACAGTCGGTCGTCCTCCCAGTGAGGAGGCGGCCCCACCGCCCACCAGCTGATCTTGGAGTTGTACGACCACCGGCCTGTCGCCGGTCCGTCGTGGTACAGGATGTCGCCACGCTTGGCCATCGTTGCGAGGTAGCCCGCCAGAAAGGCCGAGGCAGTGTTGCCCTTGTCCGCCAGGGCGGTGTGGCCGAAGCGGTTCACCAGGCGAGCGAAGTCTGTCGGCCGACGGCCGGCATAGGCGCGCTCCACCAGTCCGTACTCGACCCAACGACCCGCGAATGTCTTGAGGGCTGCCGGCAGCTCCGTGGAGAGCCCGAGTTCGGCGGCCAAACCGCTTCCTCCACTCCCTGCTTCGACCTCGGGAACCCGTAGCCAGGTGTGGGGGCCGCCCAGTGGGTGGCCGC
The DNA here is from genome assembly GCF_054050175.1 of Geodermatophilus sp. SYSU D00697. NCBI lineage: Bacteria > Bacillati > Actinomycetota > Actinomycetes > Geodermatophilales > Geodermatophilaceae > Geodermatophilus > Geodermatophilus sp. SYSU D00697. The sequence continues at coordinate 251,577 of NZ_JBJGYV010000002.1, read as the reverse complement.
GTTGCGTGCAGGCGAACACCAAAGACCCGTCCCCGTACCCCGTGGGCACGCCGCGCACGTCTTCGTCGGCGTGGAATGGGCAGACCTCGCGTACGACCGGCACTCGGAATAGCTCCTTCATGCGTGGTGCCCCTGCTCGGGCTTCCTGCCGGAGCAGGTTAGGTAGCCCGACGCAGAGTCAGTCGTCGACACACGGTGGGTCACGTGATGCCGGACCGATCGCCGGTCGGCGCGGGAAGTTCCGGGACAGCGTCGTCCGTGGCAGCCTCCTTGAGGCTCTGCACGCTGCATCACGGGGGAACGTTGCTGCACTCATCCCTGCCCGTCGCCGGCCGCTCGACGGACGGCTGAGTCGTGTACCGCCTCGACGGACGGCTCGTCCTGAGCCCCAGTGACCTGACCCGGCACCAGGAGTGCCACCACCTCACCGCGCTGAACCTCGCGGTGGCCGGGGGCACCCTGCAGCCGCTCGCCGAGGGGGTGAGCGACCAGACGGTGCTCGTCGCCGACCTCGGCATCGCTCACGAGTTGCGCTACCTGGAGTCGCTGGAGGAGCAGGGCCTCGAGGTGGTCCGCCTCCACCAGAGCCGGAGCGAGGCCGCCACGCTCGTGGCGATGCGGGCCGGGGTCGACGTCATCCACCAGGCGACGCTCTTCGACGGCACCTGGGGCGGCCAGGCCGACTTCCTCCTGAAGACGGCCACGCCGTCCGACCTCGGCGACTGGTCCTACGAGGTCGCCGACGCCAAGCTGGCCCGCCGCATCAAGGTGCCGGCGCTGCTGCAGATGGCCACCTACGCCGACCGGCTCGCCACGCTGCAGGGCCGCACGCCCGAGCGCATCTGCGTCGTCACCGGCGACGGCGAGTCCCGCCCGTGGCGGCTGGTCGACGTCGCCGCCTACGCCCGCCGCGCCCGCACCCGGCTCGAGGGCTTCGTCGCCAACCCAGGAAGCACCGCGCCCGTGCCCATCGCGTACTGCGGCCAGTGCACCTGGCAGCCGCGCTGCGAGGACGAGCTGCGCATCGGCGACGACCTCAGCCTCGTCGCCGGCATGCGCCGCGACCAGCGCGCCGCACTGATCGACGTCGGCGTCACCACCCTCGAGCAGCTCGCCGCGGCCGACGACGACACGCTCAAGGCCACCGGCATCAGCCGGGGCACGCGCGAGCGGCTGCGCGACCAGGCGCGCGAGCAGCTCCGCGGCCGCCAGGCCGGAGCCCCGACCCGCACGCTGCTCCAGCCGCAGCAAGCACACGGGCTGCTCAAGCTCCCCGCGCCCTGCCCCGGCGACCTCTACCTCGACTTCGAGGGCGACCCGCTCTCCAGCGAAGGCCAGGGGCTGGAGTACCTCGCCGGCCTCGGCGACCGGCAGGGCCGCTTCACCGCCCTCTGGGCGCACGACGCCGCCGAGGAGCGCCGCATGGTCGAGGAGCTGATCGACCACGTCGTCGACGCCTGGCGACAAGACCCCGGCATGCACGTCTACCACTACGCCGCCTACGAGGTCAGCGCGCTCAAGCGGCTCACCGGCCGGTACGGCGTCCGCGAGGCCGAGCTCGACCAGCTGCTGCGCGCCGAGCGGTTCGTCGACCTCCATCCCGTCGTGACGCAGTCGATGCGGATCAGCAAGGAGTCCTACTCGATCAAGAAGGTCGAGGCCTTCTACGGGCGCGAGCACACCGGCGACGTCGCCGACGCGATGTCCAGCGTGGTCGAGTACGAGAAGTGGCTGATCGACCGCGACCCGGGCCGACTGCAGGCCATCCACAACTACAACCGGGACGACGTCGACTCCACCCGCGAGCTGCACGACTGGCTGGAGACCCAGCGCGCCGAGCTGGAGGCCGAGCACGGCGAGCTGCCGCGCCCGGTGCTGTCCGAGATCGACGCTCCGAAGCCGCAGTCGGACGCCGAGGTCGCGGAGCTGGCGCTGGTCGAGCAGCTGCAGGCCACGGGCCACGACCTGCTCGGCGACCTCGTGCAGTGGCACCGCCGCGAGGCCCGGCCCGGCTGGTGGGAGTTCTTCAGCCGCGGCGACCTGGAGGACGAGCAGCTCGTCGAGGACCGCACCGCGCTCGGCGGCCTCTCCGTCGCCGCCGAGATCGGAACCGAGAAGCGCAGCAAGCTCTACGAGTTCACCTTCCCGCCGCAGGACGCCAAGCTCGCCGTCGGCAAGCCGGCCTTCGACGTCGACACCCAGGCCCGCATCGGCGAAGTGCGCGAGCTCGACGCCGTCGGCGGGCGGATCGTCGTCAAGAGCACGAAGCAGCCGGGCGCCGTCCGCGGGCTCGGTCCCGAGGGACCGCTCGACGACAAGCAGATGCGCGCGGCGATCGTCGCCACGGCGGACGACGTCCTCGCCGGCCGGCCGTGTCTCGGCCAGGCGCTGCTCGACCGCGTCGTCCCGGCGGACTGCCGGCGGCTGCCGGGGGAGGAGGCCGGGGACGCCGTCGTCCGGCTCGGGCTGCAGTTGGACGGTGAGGTGCTCGCCGTGCAGGGGCCGCCCGGCAGCGGGAAGACGCGGGCGGCGTCGCGGCTGATCCGCGCGCTGCTCGACGCCGGCAAGAAGGTCGGCGTCACGGCGCAGTCCCACGCGGTGATCGGCAACGTGCTGCAGGCCGTGGGCCGGCCGGCGCTGCAGAAGTGCGAGGAGCACCAGGCCTGCGGGGCGCCGGGCGTGGAGTGGTCGAAGGACGCCGCCGAGGTGGCGTCCCGGCTGCTGGACGGGTCGGCGAACCTGGTCGGCGGGACGTCGTGGTTCTGGACCCGGCCGGAGCTGGCCGGGGCGGTCGACGTCCTGGTGATCGACGAGGCGGGGCAGTTCTCGCTCGCCAACGCGGTCGCCGTCGCGCGTGCCGGGAAGTCGCTGGTGCTACTGGGCGACCCGCAGCAGCTGGCGCAGCCGACGCAGGCCGTGCACCCGGGGGAGTCGGGACTCTCGGCGCTCGAGCACCTGCTCGAGGGCCACCCGACCGTGCCGGAGGACCGCGGCGTCTTCCTCGACCGGACCTACCGGATGCACCCGGCGCTGACCGCTTTCGTCTCCGACCTCGCGTACGAGGGGCGGCTGGAGTCGGCGGCCGACCGAGAGCGGATCGCGGTGGACGGCTGGACCAGCGGCCTGGCCGTCCGGTTCGTCGAGCACACTCGCGCCGCCGCCGCTTCGTCGGACGACGAGGCGGTCGCGGTTGCGGAGCTGTGGCGGTCGCTGCAGGGCGTCGGCTGGGTCGACGCGGCGGGGGAGCGGTCGGTCATCGGCGCGGACGACGTGCTCGTGGTCGCGCCGTACAACAACCAGGTCGCCCGCATCCGGAGCCTGCTGCCCGATGGCGCGCGGGTCGGGACCGTGGACAAGTTCCAGGGCCAGGAGGCGCCGGTCGTCCTCTACTCGATGACGTCGACGAGCGCCGAGGACGCGCCCCGCGGCGTCTCGTTCCTCTACGACCTGCACCGGCTCAACGTCGCGGTGTCGCGCGCCAAGGCTCTCGCCGTCGTCGTGATGAGCGAGCAACTGCTGGACGCCGCAGTGCGGACGCCGGAGCAGCTGCGCCAGGTCAACGCCCTGTGCCGGCTCGTCGAGATGGCGACATCGATCGGCTGCTGAGGTCCCGAGGGCAACCGCCATCGCTACGGGACGATCACCTGGTTCTGCGAGGGGTCGTAGTCCTTCGCGTCCTCCTCGATCTGGCGGATCTGCTCCTCCATCCACCTCCGGTTCTCCTCTTCGATGCGTCGATTGAGCGCCTCAACGTCGATGGAGAACCCGATCCCACCGGACGGCGCAGGCGCCGCCTCGGGCGCCGGTGCGGGAGCCGGGGGAGGAGTCGGAGCCGTCCGCGGAGCCGGGGAGGGCTCGACCGGTTCCGGCACCACGATGTCCGCCTCCGGGCGTGCAGCCGCCTCGTGGCCGCCGGACGGCTGACGGCCGCGGTCGGCGGTGCCGGCCGGTGCCCAAGAATCGACAGCAGGAGGGACGACAACCGAGTCCGCCGGCGGGACTGCCGACTCGACGGCCGGCGCAGGCGCCTCGGCCGGAGGGACGGCGAACTCGGGAGCCGGCGCAGTCACCTCGGCCGGCGGGATCTGCTCCTGGCTCGGCTCAGCGGCGTCCTGGGTCGGCTCGGCCGCGCGGGTCCCCACAGTCACCCGTGCGTCGTCGCGCTGCGGGGCAGTTCCGGCGTCGGACGGAACCGTGACGAGCAGGCCCGCTGCCAGAGCGGCGGTGATGCCGACCAGGACGACGGTGCGCCGGCGACCCGCCGTCCGGTCGGCGGACTCCTCGTGGGACGGGATGGCCATGACGACTCTCCTCCGGTCGAACTGCGGGACACGAAGGACTGTCCGGACATCTAGGACACGGGTCCCCGAACGGGCGAGAGCCGACGTCGACGGAGCTCGGCCGGTGCGGCCACCGGGGTCAGCGCACGGCGGACACGCTGTCGAGGAGGCTCCGCCACTCCATGAGTTTCATCTCGGCCGCCTGGAGCCAGGTGATGTCGCCTTCCGGCGTCCCGTCGTCGAACAGGGCCTTGCTGATCAACTCGAGCCGCTCATCGGTCTCGGCGAGCGTGTAGGCGAACCGGCCGAAGTGGTCCAGACCGTGGCCCGCCGTGGGGCTCGGGCTCAGCCCCTCGGCCGACCGGACGTGCGCGAGCCGGCGCTCCCGCTCGTCCTCGCCGTCCAGCGGCCTGTCCCGGTGCGGCTGCGGCCTCCGGAGCAGGACGAGGAAGTCGCGGAGGGTGTCGTCCTCGTCGATGTCCTCGTCCTCGATGTCGAGGTCCTCCAGCGCCGGCTCGTCCTTCATCTGGTTCGACGGGTCCGCTGCCGGGTTGAAGACGAACGCGCCGAGGACGGCGTACAGCGCGTCCACCGAGATGCCGAGATGGCGCGCGAGGGCGCTGCCACGGGCTTCCCCGTCGCCCTCCTCGAGGTAGCGGATGACGGCGAGCGCGACGTCGAGGTGCCGCCCGCGCCCGGAGCGCACCTCCACGACCGCCGGCCCCGGCCGAAGCCGCTGCCGCGCCCGGGCGAGCGCCGCGTGCTCCCGGCGCGTCAGGTGGAGCCGCCGGTGCTTCGTCGGGACCGCCAACCTCACCCCCGAGAGGTGCGGATGGTCCGACAAGCCGGTCTCCACCAGCCCCCGGTCGCGGAGTTCCTTGAGGTCCCGGCGCAGCGTCCGGTCGCCCTCGTCGCCCGCGTAGTCCTTCGTGATGGCCCGCAGGTTGGCCGAGGCCACCGACGCCGGGTACCGGAAGGAGAGGTACCGCAGGATCGCGGCCATCCGTTGGGTCGGGGTCAACCCGGTCGGCGCGTCCTCGGGGTACGCGTCGGTGTCCATGCTGCCTCCGTCAGAGATGGGTGTCGCGCCGGCCGCGTGGGTCAGACGGTCAGAGTTCCCCGGGTGAAGGCCCCGAGGATGCGCTGGTGGGTCTGCCGCGGGAGCGAGCGCGGGCCCGGCTCCCCGAATGGTGTCCCGGGCCGGGCCGGGGCGACGCTGAGCAGGTCGTCGAGGCCGGCTCGGGAGACCATCAGCAGCCCGTGGGTGGCCCGGGTGCAGGTCACGGCCAGCCGCCCGAAGGCGGAGTTGAAGTCGTCGAGACCAGCGGCTCCGGACAGCGGGTGGATGGCGACGGTGATCCCGTTCGTCTGCCCCTGCCAGGAGTCCACCGTCGAGGCGACGATGACGCCGTCGGGCAGGTCGTACTGCTTGCGCAGCCGCTCCACCATGTCGGTGGCGTCATCCACGGCCTGGTTCCGGGTGGCGAGGACCACCACCATCGGGTCGCCCGATGGCGCTGACGAGTCGACTCGTTTCTCCTCGCCCAGCGGATCCCCGACCCCGTCGTAGCGCTGCCTGCGCAGGGTGAAGCCACCCTGCAGCAGCGGGGCGAGCAGGTCCTCGACGACCTCGAGGAGCGGCTGGTCGATGTCGGCCGCCTCGGGGTCGCGCAGGCCGTCGACCTCCAGCAAGGTGGGCTGCCCGGTGGCCACTGCGGCCCACACGTCGGCTGCCGGGCCCGTGAGGTGCGGCAGGTCGATGGACCGGTCACCGGGGGCGGCGACACAGTCCAGCCGGTCCCAGTCGGTGTAGAAGGCACGCCACAGGGGGAGTTGCTCGCCGGTCGGGCGCCACACGGCCGGCAGGTCGACCTGGAACGTGGTGGGGGAGTCCTCCTCGTACACCGTCGGCCAAGCGCGGTACGGGTTGTAGACGGGGTCCCCACGCCACGGGTTCTGGCTCGAGTCGATGGGCGGCAACTGGCCGACGTCGCCGACCCCGACGACGACCGGCGCCAGCCCCTCCACGGCCGCGAAGCGGTGCAGCGCGAGTTGCCACGCCTCGTCGACCATCAGCACGTCGAACGGCGTGTCGCCGTTGGCTGCGGCTCCCAGGTGCTCGGTCAGCCGGCCCCGCTCACGGGGCGCGCCGAGCCGGTGTGAGGTACCGAGCACCACGGTCGCGCCGGCCGGGATCTCGCTGGCCTTCTCAGCGATGGCAACGGACTCCGCCACGTCCGGCGGGACGTCGGCGCGCCGCTTCGAGGAGACGAACAGGCAGACCCGCTCGGCCCCCAGCGCCTCGCCCAGGTCCCTGGCGAGCGGGAAGACCTGCTTGTTGGCGAAGGCGGTGATGCCGACCCGGGAGCACCACGGGTGGGCGAGAGCCTCGCCGACCATCCGCACCAGGGCGTAGGACTTGCCCGCACCGGCGGCGGCGCGGAGCAGGATCTTGTCGTGGCTGCTCCTCCCGTCCAGGACGGCGAGCAGGGCCTCGATCGCCTGCGCGGTCGCCGCGGTGTTGCCGACTGCCGCCTCCGTGTGGTGGCGGGCGTCATCCGCGGTGGTGAGGGGAGGGGTGAAGGAAACGGTCATCGCTGCGCTCACTCGTGGTCGTCCATGGTGCGGCCGTCCGGCGGGGTGGTCACGGTCAGCGGCACGGCGAGGTCGGTCTCGGCGGCGACGATGTCGAAGCGCTCGTCGTCCACCACCGGGGGCCATGCCTGCGGGTTGAGTTCGCCACGCTCCCGCCGTTCGGCGAGCAGGTCGGCGAACTCCGCCTCGACGGCGACGTGCGGGCGGCAGCACCACCGGTGCTCGTCGGGCGAGTTGGCGTAGGACTCCGGCTCGCAGTCCGGCTTGGGAGCCGAGCGGGTGTCGACGGCCGGCCGGTTGACCTTGATCTCGTGCCCGGAGCTCAGCGTGCCGCCGAACCACTCGACGTCGGCGAGCACCAGCCGGTCGCCGACGGCGAGGTCCAGGCCGCCGTCCGGGGGCGTCCAGCGCAGCCCGTCGACGCCGTCCTCGGCGACCAGCATCCCGACGGGGAGGTGCTGGACCTTGAAGGAGCCCTTCTGGATCCTCAGCGTCGTGGGGTTCCGCTCGACCACGGCCTCGCCGTTGACGTGCAGGGCCACGACGGTGCAGCCGTGGACGAGCCGGCGGGAGCCGACCGCCAACCGGACGGGCTCGACAGAGACCACGGTGGCGACGGCGAGATCGCGGACGCCGGCGTCCTGCGCCCGGTCGAGCGCCGCGGCAGGGTCGGCGAGCGCCGACAGCTGCGCGAAGCAGGCCTCGTCGTCGGCCATCATGTCCACGTGCGCGTTGCGCCACGTGCGGTACGTGCGGGAGAACCGCACGAGGTCGGAGGCCTGGAGGCTCATGCGGCGGCGCCACACGGTCTGCGCCGCACCCTCGAGGTGCCGGTGGGCCTCGCCCAGTCGCGAGTCGGGCAGCGTCGCCAGGAAGGTCAGCGCCCGCTCCAGGACGTCGATCTTGTAGTCGACCGCGGCCCGGACCAGCGCGGTGTACCGCTCCGGCTCCTTCTGCGCGCGGTGGATGTCGTCGGACTCGACGTTGGACAGCCGCGCCCCCGGCGTCGACCGCTGCTGCGCGATCTCGTCGGAGACCTCCTGGTGGTCGAGCCGCTCGCCGGCCACTGCCCACCGGAGCAGGTAGTCGAGGCGGCCGCTGTCCGACGCGGGGCCACCGGGGACGAGGTGTGACACGAGGACGGTGCGCAGGTCGATGATGGGCTGGCGCAGGCTCATCGCCCGCGCCCGGTCCTCCTCGAGCAGGAAGCTGACGGCCAGCCGCTGCTCAGGCGTGAGGGCAGGCGGGATGGTGGCCCTGCCCCCGTCGAAGGTCTGCGGTTCGCGGCCCATCTCCTCGTCGCGCTGCCACCGCAGGCGACTGATCTCGACGCCGGCGAGGGAGTCGGCCATCGCGACCAGCAGGTCGGCGGTCGGCTTGTCCGGCACGACGACGTGGACGGGCTCCGGCTCTCCGTCGAGCCCGGCGGCCGCCTGAAGTTCGGCCATGGCACTGCTGAGTTCGGACCCGAGCAGCCCCATGACAGCACGCCGCGTGTCCGGCGACTGCGGGTCGTAGAACTCGCGCCGTACCCAGGCGCCGGGTCCGGTGGCGGTGACCCGCTGCAGGGCGATCCCGTACACGCCCAGGGCGGCCGAGTCCGACTTGGCCAGGACGACGTTGACCGTGCCGGGGAGGCCGGCCGGGTCGGTGCGGCGACGGGCCGCCCGGACGGGGAACCCGCTGAGGGTCGCCTGCACCTGGGCGATCGTGGCGGCCGGGGCCTCACCCGCAGGGCCGGTTCCCTCGACCAGCGGGACCAGGGCCGGGTGGAGGAGGCGGTCGACGCCGATCTCGATCAGCAGGGACTCCGGCGAGACCCCGCTGCGCAGTTCGTCGCGGCAGTAGGAGAAGAGGTTGCACGTCGTGCAGGCGGCAGGGTCGAAGGCGGCCTCGAGGTGCTCGAGGTGGTCCCGGATCCGGTCGGCGGTCAGCGAGTGGAAGTCGACACCCTCCCCGGCCTGGAGGCGCTCCTGCGCCCGGGCGCGGACTTCGGCGCGGTGGTCGTCGAGCCGCTCGACCAGGGCCTCGGGGCGCAGGAAGTTGTTGCGGGGGACGGCGAGGGCGCCGCAGCGGTGTACCTGCATGCCGGCGGGCAACCTGCTCCAGTTGGCCGCGGACTCTGCGCCGAGCGCCACCTGGAGGAAGCCCTTGAGGAGGCGGCCGTCGTCGATGCGGGAGCGCACCCGCTCGTAGTCCTTGGCGTCGCCCATGATCAGCCAGGAGCCGACGATCTCGTCGTCCTCGGTACGGGGGCAGACGATGGCGAAGTCGGGCTTGACCTCGGTGGCGCCGCCCTCGACGTGCTCCAGATGGAGGAAGGGGACCGCAAGGGAGGAGAGCATCGTCGCCGCGCCGTCGGTGACCGCCGCGGCGTGAGCCAGCGCGAGTTCCTCGGCGGTGACGGCGACGTTCACCCTGCCGGAGCGGATGCGCACGGCTGTGGGACGGGGGAGCCGCAGCCGACCGACGGCCGTGGTGAGCAGTTCGGAGACGAAGTCCTTGTGCCGAACGAGGGCCTCGAAGGTCATCGCTCGCATCCAGCGGGCCTCGGGGATGCCAGCGCCGAGGTCGGGGGCGCCGACCTTCGCGGCCAGTGCCCGCCGGTTCATGCGGGTGACCAGCGGGTCGGTTCGACGGAACCGCTCGCAGGCGGCGTGGGCGGAGGCGGCGACGGCGCTGGTGCCGCCACCGGTGCTCAACGGGGTCGTCAACGGTTCTCCCAACGGGTGAGGGCCTCGGGCCTTCGGGTCTGCCGGCTACGCGTTCGGAGCGTCGGCCACGGGCGAGAGTCGCGGCGCCGAGTAGTCCTGCCACGCCGGTGCATGGTCGCGGTGGGTCTGCTCGGCGAGGGCGGCGGTGACGGCCTCGTCTGAGGCATCGGCGAAGTCGTCGTCGGTGATGCCGGCGACGAGACAGGGACCGACGATCCGGTCGACGCGGGCGAACCCGGGGACCCAGCGGTCTACGAAGCGGGTGGCGCGCGGGTTGGGATCGAGGCCCTTCGCCTTGCCGTCCTCATTGCAGACCAGCACGGTGCGGGGCAGGTCGGGAAGGTAGACGGACTGCGGCCGGCCGTTGCCGAGGGCACGCCAGAGGCCGAGGTCGGAGTGCTCGATCGTCGTCACCGCGACCCGCTCGTCGGGGTCGGTGGGGAAGACGACGACCCGGAGGGAGCCGGGGGTCTCGACGGTCATGCGCGTGTACTCCTGACGGTGCTGGCGTTCGGACATGTCATCGGCGGCCGCCGGCGGTTCCTGAACGCGAGCGTCACGCCGGCTCCTCCGTCCGGGTGGCGGCGGCGACCCGCAGGGCCACGCCGGCGGTCTGGGCGGCGCGGATCTGCGCGCGGGTGACGCAGCAGGAGTCGAGCGTGGTGACGACGGCCTGGGCCCATTCGCCGAAGATCCGCGCGACGTCGTCGGCCTGCTGCACGGGGAGCGGGACGATGACCCCGAAGTGCCGTTCGGTCGGCGTGACCAGCGACTGGAGATCGTCGCGGTCGACCAGGGACTCGGGCACGACCACCCAGAGGAAGGCGAGCATCCCTTGGGCCAGCAGGTGCTCCGGGCTTTCGGCGTCGAACAGGACCGGGACGGCCGGCCGCTGGTCGGGGACCAGCGAGTGGACCGTCCACGTGGCGCGGGAGTTCGTGGTGAGGGTGAGCAGGTGGCGAGCCCGGAGCGGGTTGCCGTAGAAGTCCTCGGGGGCTGTGGGGCCGACCAGAAGCGTGGCAGTGGTCTGACGGGGCACGGGGGCTCCCTCGCATCGACGTCGTCCGGTCGACGCAGATGGTCAGGAGATCTAGGACACGGGCGTCGACCGGGCCTCCCGCCGGCTGCTCACCCTGCTCGGTCGCGGGAACAGTCACCCTGCCGCGTGGAGGTCGGGCGCCCTTGCTGGGAACCGGTCGGAGCAGCCGGCCACCGCTGAGGAGTCAGCGCCTGGGGATCGAGAAGACCACGTCTCCCCGGCCGTCCACGCACACGCCGCAGCGGATGCAGGCGGAGCCCTGCTCGCTGATCAGGTGGACGCCCTCAGCCATCCACAGCCGCGGACGGGCTAACCCGGGACGCCCGGACTCCGCATGTCGCGTGAGCGGAGGGCGCGACCGGACACCCGCTCCGGCGGGAAGCGCTGCTCGTTGCGGTCGATCCGCTGTGCCACGACCTCGAGCAGGTCGATGTCCAGGACGTCGCAGAACCGGAGCAGGTAGATCGCCGCGTCGGCCACCTCGTCCACCAGTCGGTCACGTCGGTCGCCGGCCGTGGTCAGGCCGGACGACTCCTCCTCGGTGAGCCACTGCAGTTCGGCGACCAGTTCGCCCACCTCACCGGCCAGCGCCATCGCCAGGTTCTTGGGGGTGTGGAAGCGGGTCCACTGCCTGGCTTCCGCGAAGGCCCTGAGTCGGTCGCGCAGGGTGTCCAACGTCTGGTCCGACGGCACGGAAGTGAGCCTCCTACACCGCTGAGGCTCTCGCGGAGGCGGCTGTTCGGAGGCTCGTCACAGGCGCGGACGGGGTTGCTCCGACGGGCCGTGTCCTAGATGTCCGGATCGTCCTCGGCATCGTCAACAGCGGCCGGTCACGGCCCACCGAGCAGAGGAGTCCCCATGCCGACCTCATCGAACCCCTCGTACCTGTCCCTTCCGGCGCAGAGCGCACTGATGCCGGCGGAGGTGGCCCCGCCCCAGGCCATGCTGGTCACCGCGGCCATCGCCGTCCTCCGCGAGCACCGCTACGAGGTCCGGCGTGGCACCTACGCGGATCTCGACACCGCGGAGGTCGCCATCGCCGGTGGTCGCCACCTGGTGCTGCTGCCTATGGCCGAGACGATGTGGGGCGGCTTCGAGGACCCCGACATCGACGTGTGGCACTTGATGGTGCTCGACGCAGAAGGGGAGTACCTCGAGTTCCCGCTCGACGTGGACTGGCCGTGGCACTGCCCGTCTGTGCTCTGGGCTCACTCCCTGGGATTGGACCCTGCCGTGGCGGTGTTCATGGTCCAGGCCGCGCTTGCCGATGACCACCTCCGGGCCCACTTCGGGCTCTCCGCCTGAGCCACGGAGGACGGGCCATGAACCTCGACGAGCCGCACACCTCGTGCGTCCTCCTACCGCACGGCCGCACGCCCCCGCACCAGGGGCCGAGCCTGCGTCTCACCCGCGTTCCCGGTCCGGCCGGTGGGCTCTGGCTCCGGCCGGAGACGAGCAGCGGAGGTGACGAGTGGAGCCCGATCGGACGGGAGAGCCGCTGGTCGCCCAACGACCTCGTGCTCGCCGCGGACTGGTTCGACGCCGTCGCCGCCGGCGAGGAGTACGGGGGTGACCGCTGTAGGTGGTTCGCCAGCCCGACGGTGGCGTTCGGACTCGTCGAGTGGAACGACGACGAACACCGGCTGGTGATCGACGTCTGCCTCATGCAGGACCGGCTGGCTCCGTGGCCGACCTTCCGCGAGGGAGGCATCGACGACCCGGCCGGCGACGCCTGCTACATGACCGTGGACCTGACGGTGCAGGCGTGCGAGGAGGCCTCGCTGGCCTGGCGCTGCTGGGCTGAGTTCTACGGCCGCACGCCCTTCGTACGCGGCTGACCTCGAGCGAGAGGCCGGCGCCATCCCGTCCCACCGGGCGTGCGCACGGCACTGACCAAGGACCGACGAGAACCAAGACGAGCCACGTGGCTCGACGGGGAAGGTGGAACACGAACATGTCTCGTTGCCGCTGGCACGGCTCAGCGCAGGACTTCATCACTGCGACCGAGCCCGGGATCATCGGCCGCCTCGTCCAGCGCCTGGCCACACCGGGCGCGTTCGCCCGGGAGGACGCGGCCCGGCGCGGCGAGACCGGCAGTTGGACCCAGAGCCTGCCCCGGGTCGCCGCAGTGCTGCAGCGCGCCGGCCTCCAGAGCGTGCACGTGATCCTCGAGTACAACCCGTACCAGTCGGGCAGCGCGCGGGTCGACGTGATCGTGGCGGGCCTGTCGCCGTCCGGCACACCGACGTACGCCGTGATCGAGGTCAAGCAGTGGTCCGCAGGGGAACGCGATCCCGAGAGCGGCCGCATCCGGGGAACCGGAGCCCGGTACGAGAAGCCCGAGGGCCTGCGGGACCCGTTCGAGCAGGCCCGTGACTACGCGGCCTTCATCCGCAACTACACCGACGGGATGCACGACGAGGAGCAGGTCCTCATCCACCCCGTGGCCTACCTGCACAACGCCACTGTCGATTCCGTGGGCACGCTCCTCGGCGGCGGCCAGCGCCACGTCTTCACGGGCGACGCCGAGGGGGAGGCGCGGTTCGCCGAGACGCTGAAGTCCTGGTTCGCGGTGGAGGGCGCCCACGCGCCGGTCGCGCGGGCCCTCGTCCAGGGGCGCTACCGCCAGGCGCCGGCGCTGCTGGACGCGGCCAGCACGATCCTCACCAACCCCGAGCGCTACCCGATGAGCGACGAACAGGGGGAGGTCCACGCGAAGGTCCTGCAGGCCGTCCAGGAGGCGCTGTCGGACCCGGCGCACCCTCGCGCGGTCATCGTGGTCAACGGCGGCCCGGGTACGGGCAAGACCTGGATCGCCATGCACCTGCTCGGTTCGAACGCACAGGCGCAGCGTCAGATCAGTTACGCCACCAACTCCTCGTCGCTCCGGACGGCCCTGTCCCGGCGGGCGCGTGAGGGCGTCCGCCTGCTCGGGCGGCCGGTCGATGCGCTCATCACCTCCGCCCGCACGTTCTGGGACGAGGAGCGGTGGCGCACTCCGCTCGACGTCCTGCTGGTCGACGAGGCCCACCGGATCACCGAGTACACCGTCCGCACCGGTCACGCCAACTCGCGTGCGCTGCAGCAGAGGCTGGAGCAGCGCAGGATCACCCAGCTCTACGAGCTGGTGAACTCGGCGAAGGTCCTCGTCCTCTTCATCGACGAGGACCAGAGCATCACGCCGAAGGACGACTGCTCCATCACCCGGATCAAGGAGGTCGCCACGCGTGTCAAGGCCTCCTACCAGGAGTTCGAGTTGACCGAGCAGCACCGGTCGGGTGGCAGTGAGGCCTACGAGGCCTGGGTCGACGCGCTCGTGGCCGGCACCCCGAAGGTCTGGAACGACGAGCAGGACTTCACGGTGCGGGTGGTGGACTCCCCCGAGGAGCTCGAGGAGGTGACGTTCGACCCGACGGGGCGCGGGGCCGACTCCGGGGCGCGGCTGCTGGCGGGGTTCTGCTGGGACTGGAAGCGCTGGCCGGACGGGGCCCGCAGCATCCAGGACGTCCCGTTCGACATCGAGATCGGGCCGTGGAAGAAGCACTGGAACCTGCGCAACGGTGTCGACGGGTACCCGGCGGACTCGTCCTGGGCGTCCAAGCCGAGCGGCAAGGACCAGGTCGGATCGGTGTTCACGGCCCAGGGCTTCGAGTTCGGCCGCTGCGGCGTCATCATCGGCCCCGACTTCCGGTGGGACCCGGAGTCCGACGAGTGGGTCGTCGACGTGTCACAGACCAGGTACGGGCAGTTGCTGCGGGCGGCACGGCGGGCCGGCGACCCGGAGGCGGCAGCGGACGCCGAGGACCTGGTGCGCAACCACTACCGCGTGCTCCTCACCCGCGCGATGTCGGCGACCACAATCTACGCCACAGACGACGCGACGCGGGAGAAGCTCGCCGAACTCGTCAACCCCTGAGGTCACGACCTCCCCGTAGCCGTGCGCCGTCCTGCTGCCGGGCAGGGCGGCGCACGGCTCCTCGTCGTCCGGCCGGACCGCATGGTCCTGGCCCTCCGACGCCGGCAGCTGGTGCCCACCGGCTCCCCACCCTCGTGAGAGGCCGGGCGCGCCCGGCGGTTCGCCCCTCGGGGTGAGACATGACGCGTCGGGCTGGAGTACGTGCCCCTCGATGCCGACTCCCGGGGGACCGATGGGGTGTCGAGAGACGGGATCCCGCCGCGGCTGGACAGCCGCCAGGAGATCGAGGATGGGGTGCGACGTGAAGGCAGTGCTGTGGCGGCTGGCCGGTGCTGGCCTGGTGGTGGCAGCAGGCTGGGCGCTGCTCTCGATCCCGGAGAGTCCCCTGTGGCTGCTTGCGATCCCGCTCTGCCTGTGGCTCTCGCGCCGTTGCCGCCGGGCAGCGGCCCGAGCGCGCGCGCAGGCGGCCGAGGCCCGCGCGGCGGCGCATCGGCAGCGAGTGCAGGACGAGCAGGAGCGAGCGCGGCAACAGCGGGAGGCCGAGGCGCGAGCTCGGCGGGACGCGGAGATCGCCGCGATCGACGAGTCCCGCCTGACGAGCCTGCTGTCCGGCGATCTCCCGCGGCTGCCACTGCCCCCGAACCGCAGCCTGCCGGCGGACGAGTGGGTGCACTTCCTCGAGCCCGCCCGCTACGTCACGGGGAACGCGGTGCACGTCGGCGACCTCATGGTCACCAACCGCGGCTTGTACTTCACCGGGGAGGTCGGCCACGAGGTGACCTGGGCGCGTGTCCAGGGCGTGGACTCGGCACGGGACCTGTTGGAGGTGCGCAGCACCACGGCGAGGGGGACGCTGCGCTTCCAGTTCCGCAGCATGACCACGCTGGCGTACGCGTGGGGGAGCGCCTACGGAGCCCTCCGCGTCGCTCAGCGGCTCGCCGTCGCAGCGCAGAGCGGCGAGCGGGACTCGCGCCACGTGACTGCGCTCATGGAACGGGAGGTCTACCGCCGGGACGGTGGCAAGTGCGTGTCCTGCCATGCCACCGAGTACCTCGAGTTTGACCACAAGATCCCGTGGAGCAAGGGTGGCGCGACGTCCGTCAACAACCTCCAGCTGCTCTGCCGCCGGTGCAACGCGCAGAAGGGCAACCGGATCTGAGTCTGCGCCGACGAGGCGTGACGCCGGCCTCGTCAGATGGGGCCGGCCCGACGTCACCGATCCCAGCGAGGCTGGCACTGACCCGTCTGCCCGGAAGACGGCTCAATGGCCAACGCCCGAGATCGTCGTCGGCGGGGGAGGGACCTCGCTCGGAGCGGTGCCGCAGAAGCCCGTGCCCATCGCCATCGCACCGGCGAAGAACACGACGGCGACCCGGCGCCGAGCCCGTAACCAGGCTTCGGTCACGATGGCCGCCCACGTGGACGGGGTCACCAGGCACCTTCGACGGCGGCGAAGCCGGCGGTGGCGCCTGGCCAGCGGTAGGTCCAGCACAGCGTCCCGTCCGCCGTGGTCACCCGAACCCGCTCGAACAGGCCGCTGGCGACCCCTTCGATGAGGTCCAGGCGGGCCAGCACCTCGGGGCAGCGAGCGGGGTCCAGCGGGACGACGACGCCCGGGACGTCGTCGCCGCCGTCCGTCATCGCGGGCCAGCCGTAGGCGGTGTCCCACAGGCGACCGTGGACGGTTGCCACCCGCGGGCCGTTGGAGCGGTCGACGAAGGGCGCCAGGGCGGGCCAGCGGGCCCGGCCGGGCTTGAGCGTGCCGTAGACGAAGACGGCCGCCGGGACGTCGTTGTCGTGCGGTGCCATGGGTTCAGTCCTCTCGAGCCAGGCGTGTGCATCGGGAGCCCATGGTCCGGACAACTAGGACACGGGCCCGGCCCGACGGCGGGAGGTCGTGTCCTAGTTGTCCGGACAGTCGGCGGCATGAGCACCACCGACTGCATCCCGAGCCACCCTGTCGCCTCCTGGGACGACGCCCCTGCCACCGACTTCCCGGCCGATCCCTACCCGGGCCGCCGTCCCGACGGGTCGTTCCTGCTGATGGGTGGTCGCGTCCGCCAGGTGCTGCCCCTTCCGTCTGCACGGTCGGGCTGGACGACCACGGACGGCTCGGACGTCGACGCCCTCCTCGGCGGCGTGGGCGAACCCGGCCTGGCCGCCGAGCGGGTCCCGGTGCTGGCCTACGGCAGCAACGCCAACCCGGCGAAGCTCGCCGGCCTGCGCATCGGCCCCGTCGTCGCCCTGCGGGCCACCACCACCGACCTCGCGGCCGCGTGGTGCACCGACCCGCGCAGGGACGGGCAGATCCCCGCGACGCTCATCGCCGCGCCGGGCACGGTCGAGACCCACCACGTCCTGCTGTGCACGTCCGCCCAGATGACGCGCTTCGACCGGGTGGAGGGTCGCGCGGCCGGGATCTACCACCTCGGCGTCCTCCGGACCGGCACGGTCACGACCGAGGACGGACAGCGGATCGACGACGTCCTGGCCTACGCCGGCGGGTGGGGACGGCAGCCGCTGGCCGGACCCGCGGGTGGGCCGGTGCTCGTGACGGCGGTGCCGCAGGCGCAGGCCGCCGCCTGGGCTGCCCGGCGTCCCGGTGCCTGCGCCACCCCGGCCGTGGTGGAGCGGCTCGGCTGACAGGGCGCACGTGGACACCACCGCCACCTGCTCGCGCCGCTCCGGGCCGAGCGTCGGCGCGGCGACGGCGGCCGACCTGAACCGCTCATCCTCGCGACCAGTGGGGGCTTCGCGGCCCACGGTCCTGCACGGCGCGCCGCGGACCTCGTCGACCACCTCCTGGCTGTGGGGCTCAGGACACACGACGGGTGCTACGGCGTGATGCTCCTGTCGGCTCCGGAGAACCCGAACACCGTCCATCTCCCATCGCCGGTCGAGAACGACACCGTGTCCCCGTCCGGGACGAGGGTCGCCTGGACGCAGTGGCGCCACTACGTCGACCTGGAGAGGCTCCTGGACGGGGCGGAGGTCACCAGCCAACTCGCCTCGTCCTGACCGCGGGCAACGGCCTTCTCAGGCGCGGACTGGCATCTCCGGCGGGACGGCGTCCCGCTCGGTGCCGGCCGCTGCGAGCAGCTCGTCGACCGCTCGGTGCAGGGCATCGGCGATCGAGCTGCCCGGGAGCCGGTCGGCGACCGCCCGCTCGACGCTCGTGTAGTACCAGAGCAGCTCGTCGCGCCTCGCGTTGAACGTCGACCAGAAGCCCTGCCCGTAGCGGCGGACGTCGGCGGCGATGCAGAGCCCGTTGTGGGTCTTGTCGGCCGCGGTCACCAGCAGGGCGTCGAGCGGCTTGTGCGCCAGGCCGGCCACGTACGGGATCTTGCGCTCGGCCCACGTCCCGCTGCGGTTGCCGTCGGCGTCCAGGCCGTCCGAGCACGCGCGCACGATGTCGGCGACGGCGTCCCCGAACGTCGTCCGGATCTCGGCCAGCACGTCGCCGCCGGTCCCGGCCTTCGCGTCCTCCACCGCGTCGTGCAGCAGCGCGGCGATCGCCTGGTCCTCGCTGCCGCCATGCTCCATGACCAGCGCGCTGACGCTCATCAGGTGCGACATGTACGGCACCTGCGAGCCCTTGCGCGCCTGCTTGCGGTGGTGCCGCGATGCGTACGTCAGCGCCTCGTCGAAACGCTCGCTGAGCGGTCCGGCCCCCATCGACCGGCGGTCCTCCAGGGTCGTGGTCACTCGTTCTCCTCTCCTTTGAGTGCGGCGGCGACGATCGCCGGCACGGTTGGTCAGCGGTGAGCGGCGAGCCGCTCGAGCGCGGCGGTGAAGCTGTCGTTCCACAGCCCCAGGTGCTCCCACCTCCGGGCGACGTAGTCGGTCGCCTCGTCGACGGACATGCCGTGATGGCGCACCAGCCAGCCGCGCAGCACGAGGCCGGTGCGCGAGGCGCCGCCGTGGCAGTGCACGAGCAGGCGGTGCCCCTCGGCGCGCAGCGCGGCCATGTCGTCGAGGACGTCGGCCAGGACGGCGTCCAGGCCGTGGTTGTGGTCGTTGTCGGCGATGTAGGCCATCCGGTGCGTCCGGTGGGGGAACGGCTCGCCGAGCCGGCACAGCGAGATGACGGCGAAGTCCTCCTCGCTGTACCGGGCGCCGTCGAGGTTGCCGGCCCAGATGCCGGGACCGTCCTCGTCGGCCGGGATGACCTCGCGCGGGCCGATCCGCGGGATGACGCCCGGGTCGTACGGTCCGCCGTCCTTGCCGTCGAGCGCCGCCGCCAGCTGCTGCAGGTCGGCGAGGCGCCACGCCTTCTCGCCGTGCCCGGGTACCCGGCCGTGCACCACCGACGCCCACCGCATCGGGATCCCGCCCATGCCGTACACCGCGCCGGCCAGCCCGCCGGCGACCGCGGCGACCGTGTCGGTGTCCCCGCCCAGGTCGATGACCAGGCGCAGCACCTCGGCGAAGTCCCGGCCGCGCCGCAGCGCCCACACCGCCTGCCCGAGCGTCGGCCACACCGCGCCGTTGGACTCGGTCGCGTCCTCCGGCGTCCAGTCCGGCGCGAGGACCGTTGCAAACCGCTCCCGGTGCTCGGGCACCACGTGCTCCAGAGCCGACGGGATCGCGGCCAGCGGGTCGCCGCCGTCCAGCGCCACGCGCACCAGCTCGTGGAAGACCGCGCAGCCCTCGCCGGTCGACGGGTCGCCGTGGGTGAGCGCCGAGATCCGGCGGGCGGCGTCCATCGTGGCCGCGCGTCCCTCGTGGGCGAACCGGACGGCGGTGGGGGTGGCGCGCATGAGCGAGCCGTTGCCGGCGGCCCGCCCGGTGCGGCGGAAGTGCTCGGCGGCGGCGACGTCCCACGGCCGGCCGGAGGCCAGCACGGCGCGGGTCTGGACGCCGACGTCCGGCGGGCCGGCCTGCGCCCAGGTGCGGAACCGGTCGAAGACGTCGGCCTCGTCCAGGTCACCGCGCTCGACGAGGGACGTCGCGACGAGCAGGGCCATCTGCGTGTCGTCGGTGAACTCGCCGGGCTCCCACCCGAGCGAGCCCCCGCCGCACATCTCGGTGCGCGCGCCGCGGGCCGGTCCGGGGAAGCGGGCGGAGAAGGCCCCGGCAGGGCCGAACTCGAAGGGGGCGCCGAGGGCGTCGCCGACGGCGGAGCCGACCAGCGCGCCGGCGACGCGGTGCGAGCGGTGCATCGGGACGGTCACTCGGGCCTCCTGCGGGGGACGGGGCGGTCGGGACGCCTATCGTCGAGTTAGCGCATCCCTGCGCCAACTCCAGGTTAGACGGGATCTGCGCTAATGTCCACCGGGTGTACCGCGACAGCTCGGGCAGGCGCCTGGTCGACTACCCGCGGCCGTCGGTCGCCGTCGACACCGCCGTCCTGACCGTGCCGGACGACGACCCGCGGCTCGCCGTCCTCCTGGTGCGCCGGGCGGGGGAGGACCGGCGTGCGGAATGGGCGCTGCCCGGGACGTTCCTGCACGAGGGGGAGACGCTCGCGGTCGCGGTGCAGCGGTCGCTGCGGGAGAAGGCCGGGCTGACGCCGGAGGTCGCGCCGCGTCAGCTGCACGTGTTCGACGACCCGGGCCGCGACGACCGGGGGTGGGTGCTCTCCGTCGCCCACGCCGCCGCGTTGCCGTGGCGTGCGGTCGAGGCGGTGCTCGCGGACCGGCCTGATGGCGTCGTCGTGCGGCCCGTCGAGGAGGTCCGCGGACTGCTCTTCGACCACGACGAGATCGTGCAGCGGGCTGCCGCACGTCTGCGGACGGCGTACCGGGAGCGGCCCGACCCCGAGGGGCTGCTCGACGAGCCGTTCACGATGCGCGAGCTGTTCCGGCTGCACGACGCCGTGGCCGGTGGTCTCCGGTTCTCGGCGGACACCTTCCGCCGCGCGATGCTGCCGATGCTCGAGGAGACGCAGCGCAGGTCGGAGGGGACGGTCGGCAAGCCGGCGCAGCTCTACCGACGAGCGCAGTCCCTCGTCGGCGACTGACCTACGACGAGGGCGTCCGACGGTTCCCGCGACTCCTGTCAGTGGTGCGTGTCAGCATCCGCGCCCGGCCGTCGCGGGGACGGTCAATGACACGGGGAGTGGCATGGCGGAGCCGGTCGGCGTCCAGGTGGGGCGTGGCTGCCCGCAGTGCGGGCGGGAGGACTCGGTCCCGCTGCGGTGGGGCCTGCCCGCGGTCGAGGACATGCGGCTCGCCGAGCGCGGTGTGGTCGCGCTCGGCGGCTGCATGCTGCCCGAGGAGGAGCCTGCCTTCACGTGCCGGTCGTGCGGGCTCGAGTGGGGGCACGAGGGCGACCCGACCACCGACGAGCAGGCGCTGGCCGATCTGCTGGGCGTCGGGTACGTCGACGTCGTCCGTGCACTCGGCACCGGGTGGCGGCGGGAGGGCACCGGCGAGGACCTGGTGCAGTGGTTCGTCAGCGGCGAGCCGGCGCAGGTGGCTGTCGGCGTCGAGGGGCCGTGGTTCGTGCTGGCCCGTCCGCTGACCCGCTGGGGTGAGCGGACGGAGTTGCAGCCGGCCGATCGGCGCGAGTTCAGCCGCGACGACCTGCTCTGGACTCCGGAGGTCGTCGCTGAGGCGGCTGAGGCCATCGCCGCGCGGCGGCGCCGCTCGTTCCGCTGGTGCCGCTCCTGCCGCCGTGCCCATGCGCCCGAGTGGTTCGTCGGTGCGTCGGCGACCTGCCGGCGCTGCGCGTCGGTGTTCGGCGACGCGAGGGTCCTGGGGTGATGGCCGCGCCGTCCCGCCGTGGCCACGTGCCAGACAGGGGCGAGCGTGCCGATACAGAGGAGGCACCACCCCGCTGACCCAGGAGTCCCGCCGTGCCCAGGTCCACCGCGGCCCGGCCGCGCTCCGGGTCGACGAGGGGTGTCCGCACGACGAGGGGCGCCCGCACCACGAGCAGCGCGCGCCCCCCGAAGCGCACGCCGGCGAAGCGGAAGCCGGTGAAGGGGTGCCCCCGCAGGAAACCCAGACGGGGCCTCCGAGCCGCCCTGCTCGTCGTGCTGGTGGCGGCCGGCGTCGTCGCCTGGCCGACGCTGCGGCAGCACCTGTCCGCGGTGCCGTTCCTCGACTCGGTCGTCTCCGCCCTCTCGCCGCCGTCCGCGCCCACCTGGCCGCTGACCGGCGTCCCGGCCGACGCGGTCGCCGACCGGCCGGCGCTCGCGGTGAAGATCGAGAACTCTGTCGACGCCCGGCCGCAGACCGGGCTGGACGCCGCTGACGTGGTGTGGGAGCAGGTGGTCGAGGGCGGGATCACCCGGTTCGTCGCCGTCTACCACTCCGCCCTGCCGCCCGAGGTCGGCCCGGTGCGCTCGATCCGGCCGATGGACGCCGCGATCGCCGCACCGCTCGGCGGACTGCTCGCGTTCTCCGGGGGCGTGCAGACCTACGTCACCGCGGCTCAGGACGCGGGACTGCAGGTGCTCAGCCAGGACACGGGCGCCGACGGCTTCTCCCGGACCTCGACCCGCGCGGCGCCGCACAACGTCTACGCGGTGCCGCAGACCCTCGTCGACCAGGCTGACGCCGCCCACCGCGCCGCACCCGGCGTCCAGCTCGACCACGCCGCGGACGGCCTTCCCACCGCCGTCGCCGCGGGGCAGCCGGCGACGAGTCTGGATCTCACGCTGTCCGGGGTCAGCTCCCCCCGGTGGGAGTGGAGCGCGGCGGACGGCCGCTGGCTGCGTAGCGAGGGGAGCACCCTGGCCGTCGAGGCGGACGGTCGGCGGATCGGTGCCACCAACGTCGTCGTGCTGCGCGTCGACGTCGTCGCGACCCAGGCCCGGGACCCGGCGGGCAACCCCGTCCCGGAGACCATCCTGACCGGCACCGGCCGAGCCCTCGTCGCCTCCGGCGGGCACACGGTCGAGGCCACCTGGTCCAAGCCCGGGATCGGTGACCGGGTGAGCCTGACCGGAGCGGACGGCGACCCGGTGGCGCTGGCGCCCGGGAGCACGTGGGTCGAGCTGGTCCCCAACGGCGGTGGCGCGGTCGCCACCCGCTGACCACGCGGACGGCGACGCTGACAGGCCCCTCGGGCGCTCTGTCGACCGCAGCTCCGCCGCGAGCGTGCGGCTCGACGGCCTCGTCCGGGCGCCGGAGGCCCAGGACGGGCGGTACCGGTGGCCCTGGGGCGGGTGGGATGGATGCGGACGCCATCCGTCCGAAACGCCGGGGTTCCGGCCGGCCCCGTGTCATCGTCCGTCGGACGCCGTACCGGAGGGACCGCCGTACAGCGCGGCTGTGAGCACAGAGGAGTCGTCGTGACCGTTGACGCGGAGACGCGCCCGTGACGGCGCGCGTCTTCCCCGACGAGCCGCAGTTCGCCTCGGCGTCCGAGGAGCTGTTCGTCCGGACGCTGCAGGAGCAGCTGCCCGACGACGCCGTCCTCTTCTGCAACGTGCGCTTCAGCGACCGGACGGAGGACCGCGAGGCCGACCTGATCGTCGCCTGGCCCGGTGTGGGCGTCGCCGTCGTCGAGGTCAAGGGCGGCAGCGTGTCGCTGCAGGGCGGGGAGTGGCGCCAGGTCGGCGACGGCGTCGACCGCGAGATCCACCCGGTCGACCAGGCCACCGCCTGCAAGTACCTGCTGTGCGACTACCTCGCCGAGCACCCCCGCTGGACCGCCGGCCGCCCGCGCCTGGCGCACCTCGTCGCCCTGCCGGCCACCACGCTGCCGGCCGCCTTCCGCGCGCCGGGGCTCGCCCGGTGGATGGCCATCGACAAGACGGACGTGTCGCACGCGTCCGCGCGGCGCTGGAGCAGGTGCGCGACGAGCCGGATCCCCCCACCGCCGAGGACGTCGCGGACCTCGTCGACTGCCTCGCCGGCACGGCGATCCCGCAGCAGCACCTGGTGGCCTGGCTCGCCGAGCGCGAGGCCGCATGCGAGCTGCTCACCCGGGACCAGGCCAGGGTCCTGGACATGCTGGCCGCGTTCTCGCGGGTCGAGATCCGGGGTGGCGCCGGCTCCGGCAAGACCTGGCTCGCCGTCGAGAAGGCCCGCCGGCTCGCCGCCGAGGGCAAGCGGGTGGCGCTCATGTGCTACTCGCGGGGCCTGGCGGAGTTCCTCAAGCGCCGGGTCGAGGGCCTGCCGAAGCGGCAGCGGCCGGACTACGTCGGCACCTTCCACAACCTCGGCATCGGCTGGGGCGTCCCGCCCGGCTCGGACGACGACAGCGGGTACTGGGAGGAGTTCCTGCCGGCGCGCATGGTGTCGCTGGCCGCCGACCTCCCGCCGGAGCAGCGCTTCGACGCGATCGTCATCGACGAGGGCCAGGACTTCGCCGACAGCTGGTGGGACGCCGTGCTCGCGGCCCTGCGCGACCCGGACGCGGGCTCGCTCTACGTCTTCGCCGACGAGGGGCAGCGGGTGTTCGCGCGGCAGGGCCGGCCCTCGGTCGACCTCGTGCCGATCCCGCTCACCGAGAACCTGCGCAACACCAAGCAGATCGCCGGCACCTTCTCCAGCCTGGCGCCCGAGCAGATGCGGATCCGTGGTCTGCCCGGCGTGCCGGTGCGCTTCGTCCAGTGCTCTCCGGAGGACGCGGTCGACGTGGCCGACGGCGTGGCCAGCGCGCTGCTCGAGGAGGAGGACTGGCCCCCGGAGGCGGTCGCGCTGCTGACCACCCACCGGCGGCACCCGGTCCAGGTGGAGCGGCAGTCCGGCGGCCAGGACGCCTACTGGGCCACCTACTGGGAGGACGACGACCTCTTCTACGGGCACGTGCTCGGGTTCAAGGGGCTCGAGCGGCCGGCCGTCGTCCTGGCGGTCAACGGCTTCCGCGACGAGGCGCGTGCCCGGGAGATGTTGTACGTCGGGCTGTCCCGGGCGCGCGACCTGCTCGTCGTCTGCGGCGACCTGGAGCAGATCCGCCGGGTCGGCGGCGAGGCCGTCGCCCGGCGGCTCAGCCCGTGACACGACTCGCCCGAGTTGAGGAGTCCGAGTGAAGGAACCGTGCGCCCTGCCTCTGCCCGACTGGCTGGCCGAGGCGGTCCGGACGACGCCCGCCAGCACCGTGCTGGACCAGACCGTCGACGTGCCACCCCAGTGGTGGGGAGGAGCGCTCGAGAGCCGCGGACTGGCCGATGAGTGCTTCGAGGCGCCCCACGACCAACTCACCCGTGCGCAGCTGTTCGAGCTCGGGAAGCAGGCCACCGATTCCGCGGAGGACGCGAGGCGCCTGCTGTGGGCGACCCTTGCGTGGGGGACCGGTCGGCGACACAGGAACAACCGCGCCCGCATCAGCGCCGTCACCACGTCGCTCGACGCTCGGAGCGAGAGACTGCGCAAGGCCGCGGAGCTCGGACGAACCGATCCCGAGACGGCTTACCTGGAGTTGCGCCCTCACTGGAACGCCGTGCCGTACCTCGGGCCGCCCTTCTTCACGAAGTTCCTGTACTTCGCGGGCGGGGGTAGTTCCTCCCACCGTTGTCTGATCCTCGATTCGATGGTGGCACGGAGTCTGCGCCGGCACTGCGGATGGGCGTCCCTCACCGGCCGCTACGCCTGGTCCTCCGGCGACTACGCCGCCTACTGCGACCTCCTGGTCTGCTGGTCGGCACAGCTGTCCGACGCGACCGCCGGGAGCCTCGTCACCCCAGACCGCCTCGAGTACGCCCTCTTCCAGCGGGGGAGGGCCGAGTGAGCGCTCCGGACATCACCTTCGTGGCCTCGGACGACCGGGTGACCCGACGTGAGCGACGCCGACGGTCCGACCACCGGCAGCACGTGCTCCGGTTGCGGGCCGGAACCGACCGGCGCGGCCGGCCCCTCGGCAACCACCTGCGGCCCGACCACTGGCGGTCCAGCTTCCTCAGCCAGGAAGCCGCCGAGTACGCCAGGACACGGGCCGACGAGGTGGTGCACCGTGAGGGGGGTCAGCTGCGTCAGGCCCGCATCTTCACCGACATGCTGAGCTGTCGCGCTGGAGTCAGGACTTCCGGAAGCGTCACCTCGGCGGCTGACGCCCCGGGCCTGAGCGCAGGGTCACCGTCGCACCCCAGCGTCACCCGGCCCGGCGCCGCAGTGCCCCGACCGGGGGCGCAGTCTCCGCCCGCCGCTGCCCCGCGGAGCGCCGACACCGCAGGGTGACGACGTGCTCGACAGCGACCCGGCAGCCCAGGACCTGGCGAGCCGGCGTGCCGGGGATGCCGCGAGAGCACGGGCCGAGGCTGCCCGAGCTGCCGCTCCCGTCCGCTCGGTGCTGGCCTGCTTCGTGGGCGTCCACACCGACGAGCGCGCGTGGAGACTCGGCGCCGAGGGTGAGGTGGCCGTCGGAGCCCAGCTCGACAGGCTGATGCGCCGAGACCCGCGCTGGCGCTGCCTGCACGCGGTGCCGGTCGGCGAGCGAGGCTCGGACATCGACCACCTCGTCATCGGACCCGCCGGTGTCTTCACCCTCAACGCGAAGAAGCACCCAGGTGCCCGCATCTGGACGGCCGGCGACGTGCTCCTGGTGTCCGGCGTGCGCCATCCCTACATCCGCAACAGTCGCCACGAGGCCGAGCGAGCGGGCCGGCTGCTGACCGAGGCGTGTGGCTTCCCGGTCGAGGTCACGGGGGTGGTCGTTCCGGTCGACGCAGCCGACCTGGTCGTGAAGAGACCGGCTGAGGACGTGGCGGTGGTCAACCGCCGGCGTATCCGGCGCTGGTTGAGCACGCGTCCCGAGGTGCTCCCCGAGCTCGGTCGTCGAGGTCATCCACGAGCGTGCACGCCGACCCGGCACCTGGGGCTGCTGAGCCGGTCAGCGACGACCATTCCTGGTCACTGGCGGGACGGCTGTGGCTGCAGCGAGCGCCGCCTCCGCGAGCCGTCCGTGATGGCGCAGCAACCCTCGGTAGCGTCCGCGCCATCCGAGGGGACCGGGCTCGACCGACGCCGGTCACCCCCTCCGGGCCTGGGCGTCCTCGCCGCCGCAGCAGGCAGGCCGCGAGCACCGGACTCGATCACTCGACACAGGGACTCAGATGACGACCAAGCGCGCACGTGCAGCACTACTGACCGCCGGCCTGACCGCGGGGGTCGTGGCCCTCGGTGGCGTGGTGTCCCCGGCCGGGGCTGCCGAGCCGACGACGGTCTGCGCCACCGGCTGCGACCACACCACGATCCAGGCGGCGGTGAACGCGGCCGAGGCCGGCGACCACATCACCGTGAGCGGCCACCTCACCGTCAGCGGCACGACCACCATCAACAAGGACGTCACCGTCACCGGTCTGGACGGCGCCACGGTCACCCAGACCGCGACCGCCATCACGTTCCTCATCAACGGCGCCGGCGCCACGCTCTCCGACCTCACGATCACGAGCGACAAGCCGTACGCCCGCGAGTTCGTGCAGATCGGCGCCAACGACGTCACGCTCGACGGCAACACCATCTACGGTCCGGAACAGACGACGCCGATGGACAAGTGGGTGAGCAACCGGGGCTTCGTCACGCAGGGCTCGATCACAGGCTTCTCCGCGACCGGCAACACGATCCACTCGATGCGCTCGGGTGCCTACCTGAACCCCCGGAGCGGCGGCACGATCAGCGACAACACGCTGTACGACACCAAGGGCGACTTCCTGATCGACAACGCCGACTTCACCTTCGTCGGCAACCGCCCGGGCGACCTGACCGCGCGGAGTGAGTGGACCTTCGTCGTGTTCCCCACCACGGACCCGGCCCTCTACACGGACCTCGCTGCCCTCAGCCAGGCCAACCACGGCATGACCGTCGTGGACCAGCGGACCGGTGAGTCCTACGTCGTGCCTCTGACGGCCGACGACTGCAAGGACGGCGGCTATAAGGACCTCGACCCCGGTTTCAGGAACCAGGGTCAGTGCGTCAAGTCCGTCACCGCGCGGAAGTAGGCGCCGCACGCTGATGGACCAGAGGGGCCCCGTGCGATCCGCCGGGGCCCCTCTCCCGTCCCGCGACACGCGTGCCGGCACGAGATGACGCATCGGAGGCACTAGACCCCTATGGCGTCCGCCTCGCCCTAGACGAACTCCGACCGGCGGAGCCAGATGAATGCGGCCCAGCCGGGCAGGATCGGCAGCCAGAAGGTCGCGATCCGGTACAGGAAGACCGCCGGGACGGCGATCGTGTGATCCATCCCGGCGGCCACCAGCCCGGCGATCAGCGCGACCTCCACGGCACCGAGGCCGCCGGGCGTCGGGGCTGCGGCCCCCACCGCAGCGCCGACGAGGTAGACGGCGCCCACGGTGGCCAGGCCGACGTCCCCGCCGAAGGCGCGCGTGGACAAGTAGAGGCAGAGCATGTAGCCGAGGGTGATGACGGCCGAGCCGCCCAGCAGCAGCGCGACCTTCCCCGGCTTCCGCAGCGCGGAGCCGAGCCCGTCGACCGAGCGGCGCACCACCGGGACCAACCGGGTTCCCAGCCGCCGTCGGACGGCCGACCAGGCCAGCATCACCGCAGCCAGGGCGAGCACGGCCAGGACGCCCCAGAGGAAGACCTGCGGGTCCGGCAGCCGGAGTGAGCCGAAGGCCGAGGTGCCGGCCCAGACGGCGAACACCACCATCAGGAAGACGTGGACGACGGATCCGGCCACGTAGTCCAGGCCGACCGCCGAGGTGGCCACCGCCGGGTCGACGCCGCTCCGCTGCAGGTAGCGCACCTGCAGGGCCATGCCGCCGAGGCCGGCCGGTGCCAGCTTGGACGCGAACGAGGAGGCGAGCTGCGCGACGAACGTGGGCAGGGCGCGCAGCCGGCCGGGGACGGCGCCGGCCAGGCTCAGGGCGGCGCCTGCGTAGGTCAGCGCGGACGTCGCCAGGATGGCCGGTGCCCAGGCCCAGTCGGCCTCGCGGACGCGGGCGATCATGCCGGGCACGTCGCCGAACTGGGGCGCGAGCAGGTAGGTGGCGACGACCAGCAGGACGACGGTGAGGACCGTCTTGGGGTGGACGCGTTCCAGGTCGGCCAGCCGCGGCTCCGGGACCCCGCACCGCTGCGCCACGGTCGCCCGCAGCTGTCCCACGAGCTGCTTGCGGGAGTGGAGGGCGTCCCGCGTGGCGCCGCTGAACGAGTTGGGCTGCAGCCGGGGCAGCGCCGCGGCCACCGCCTCGGGCCCCAGCTCGGCGATCGCGGCGTCGACGGTGGGCTCGACCCCGACCTGCAGCGCCAGCGCGACGAGGAGCTGGGCGACGTCCGCGTCGAGGAGCGGCGGAGCGGCGGCCACCTCGCTGAAGCCCCAGTCGATGAGCCACGGACGACCCTCCTCGTCGAGGAGGACGTTGGCGCGGCGCAGGTCGCGGTGGGCGACGGAGTGGCGCCGCAGCACGGCCACCTGCTGCCAGATCCCGTGCAGGACCGCCGTCGTCACGGCGTCGTCCGGCAGCCGGTCGAGGGTCGTGCCGTCGATGAGGTCGTGGGACAGCAGGAAGGAGTCACGCCCCACCGGCGCGATCGTCCGCAGCCGCGGCGTCCGCACGCCGGCGTCCCGGGTGAGCAGCGACACCAGCGCCTCGTGCTCGACGGTCCGGCGCAGCGAGGAGAACGGGCGCTCGTCCCCGACGTTCTTGAGCCGGACGAACCGCCACGCCCGGAACAGCAGGTCGGCGGCCCGGTTGTCCGCGCCCATCACCTTGGCGAAGACGGAGCTGCCGTCCCGCAGGGTGGCCACGTAGGGGACCGAGCCGCGGGCGTCGACCGAGGCCGGCTGCAGGTGCGCCACCGGGAGGCCACCGCCGGTCAGCGCGGCGGCGACCGCACCCGCTGTCGGCCGGGTGCTGGGCCGGCCGAGCAGCAGGAGCGTCCCGGAGCCCGCGAGCGGCCCGAGGAGTAGCGCGAGCACCAGCGCGGCGGGGAACGTGACCGGCACCAGCAGCCGCAGCAGCGTGACCACCGCCAGCAGCACCGCCCCGGCCCGCCGCCACCGGCGGGACACGAACGGCGCGAGGACGACGAACGAGGCCGCGACCACCGCCAGGCCGTCCACGGTCAGCGTGCCGTCGACCGCACCTCGTCGCGCGTCCTCCCGGTCGACCGCCCACTCGGCGCCACGCAGGAGCGCCACGGCGAGCACGCCGCCGACGAGGAGGTGACCGAACAACCGGTGGTGGCGGGTCACGAGCGGGGCGACCCACGCCGCGGTGACCGCCGCCAGCAGGAGCAGGCCGGCCGTCCCGACCAGGACCCGCTCGGCGGCCGGCGTCAGGAAGGACAACCGCCCGGCGAGGTCGTCGTCCAGCGACGTGACCGCGTCGCGCGACCACCGGGCGAGGGCGACGAGCACCAGGCCGACGACGGCGAAGACGACGGTGCGGAGGACGTCGCTCGGGGACCGGACGTAGCCGGTGACCTCCTCCTCGGTGTGGTCACCCACCACCGGGGCGGTGCTGCCCGGCTGCGTCGGCCGGGCGACCGTTGTGCCGGGACGCGTCCGCGCCATGCCGACCACCTCCTCGGCCGTGTCACCCGAGCCCTCGGCGTGGGAGGTGGACGGGTGCGGCGGGCACCGAGGGTAGGGGTGCACGTGCCGCGGCGGGCCACCCTCGACGCGGTGATCCCCCCGATGCCGGCCGCCCCCTGGCGGTACTCCGCGCACCGGTCTGCGGGGTCAACTCCTGCCTCTCGTCGGCTCAGGGTGGGTCGGGGCCGGGCTCGGGGGAGCCGGTGGTGCGACCCACTGTGCCGCGGCCGCCCTCTCGGCTTCCCGTCCGATCGGGCGGTCCTGCGGCCGGTGGATCCGGCGGCCGGCGGCCAGCAGGGCGGTGAGCAGCGCGAGAGCGGTCACCATCTGCCACGACCAGTCGCCGCCCTGCACCGCCTCGATCTTCTGGGCGGCGTTCCAGGAGGCGTGCTGGACGCCGACCGCGAGGATGCTGCCGCCGGTGTCCAGCAGGTGCATGCCGACCAGGTACCGGGCGACGAGCGCGGTCAGGAACAGGAACCCGATGCTGGCGAGCAGCCGGAACGCGCTCGGGTTCCCTGCGAACTGGAGCGGCAGGTGGATGGCCGCGAAGAAGACCGCGGTGAGCAGGGAGGCGGTCATCAGGCCGTGCCGGGCCATCCACCGGGACTGGACGAAGCCGGCCCAGGCGGTCTCCTCCCACAGGTTGAGGCTGAGCGCGCCGAAGACCAGCGTGTTGAACAGGTACCAGCCGATCTCGGCGGCCCAGCCGCGCTCGGGACTGGTCAGCGTCCCGGAGACGGCAGCCAGCGCCACGGTCAGGACCGGCACCCCGAAGAGGACGATCGCCCAGCGCCAGGCACCGAACCGCCACTGCACCACCCGGGACAGCAGCTTCCTCACGCCGGCCGGGCCGTCGGCCAGCCAGGTGACCAGGAGCGCACCGCCGAACAGGGCGACGAAGACCAGCAGCAGGAGGAAGGGCGCCTGCGGGATGCCGACCAGGAGCGGGATGACCAGTCCCGGCACTGCGATGGCGAACGCGAGCAGCAGGAAGGCGGTGAGGGGGTGACGTCGGGCGAGGGTCCCCCGGTGCTCGGCACCCCTCGGGGACGGAGCGGCACGGGTCATGACTGCTCCTTGGCGCCAGGCTCCGTAGGAACGCGACTGCTGCCTCGTCGGTGAGCGTGGACCCGTGGTCCTGGGCGGACAAGGGGTTCAGGAACTGCGCCGACCAGGTGACCGCATCGGGGTCGCTCCCGCGAGACCAGGGTCCGCGGCATCGAGATCCCTGACCGTCACCCCGGTCGCGCCGACGCCGGCCGCCGGCAGGCATGGGGACGGCTGTGGTCCCGACGGGTCCTCGGCACGACGCGACGAACTCGGCAGGGAGTGTTCCCGCACGGGTCAGGACGTCAGGCCGTGGCGCTCGATGATCCGCTGCGTCCCGTCGGGATCGGCATCGCACTGGTAGGGGGCGGCCATCTCGGCGAGCTGCTCCGGCGTCGGGGGTTCGGCCAGGCCGCCGAGCCAGCGGAAGAACTGCTCGAGCCCCGCGGGGGAGATGAGCTCGAGCACCGCGGCCGGCTCCTCACCTGCGTTCCAGGAGGTGTGCCACTGGTTCCGCGGCTTGAAGACCAGATCACCGGGCCCGGCGACCACTTCGTCCTCCCCGAGGATCGCGCCGATGCGCCCCGACAGCACGAAGGTGTACTCGTCCTCCCGGTGGTGACGGTGCAGCGGGGCGGCCAGTGCCCGGGGCGCGAACAGGTGCTGGACGAGGGCGAACCGGCCGTCGGAATCCTCGCCGTCGATCATGAACCGGTCACGGACCCCGGCGGGGTCGCCCATGACCACGCCGTCCGCGGCCCTGAGGATGCGCGGCGTAGAGGAGGCCGCTGGCCGGTCGTCCATCGTCGTCTCCTCGATGGCAGGCGGGCGAGCACGGTACTGCCGAGGCATCCCGGATGGCGGCCGGGCGCGCGCGGCCGGACGACACGGACGCAGGAAGGCTGATCCGGCCTCGTCAGGCGCTGAGTTCGGCAGCAAGGGGTGATCCGGGTGGGGAAGTCGTCAGCGCCTCCCGGCTCTGCGCGCACGCCGTGCCGTGCGCGCAGATCGGCGTCCGGTTCTCACGAGCACAGTCAGGGAACGGAGTGGACGACGAGCGCGGAGATCCGGCGTCCCTCTGGCCGGTCGGTGATCAGGTAGGTCACCTCAAGCCGAGAGATCTCGCTACCGTCCGCGCGTAGGCGCACGAACCTGGCCCGGTGACCGGCGCAGCTGTCGTTGAGTACGACCGTCGTCGCGTCGAGCTCCTCGGTCCGGTCATACCCGGCCGCCCGCATGCCGTCCACCTGCTGACGTGCCATCGCGAGAACCTCGGCCTCGTCGGTCAGCGCCGTCGTTCCCGCGTCAGTGCTGATGAGGAACGGAACGCCGTAGTGGAGGAGCAGCCGCTGAACGTCGTCGGTGTCTCCCCGCCCCAGCGCGATGAAGTCGCTCAGGTAGGCCCCGAACCACTCCCTGACTCCGTGCTCGTCCACGCCTCGATGGTGTCGGCGGCCGCTCTCTCGGGTCCAGACCTTTGTGCTAGCCGGCGCGTCGTTGTGCCTCAACCGCCGGGAAGCAGGGGTGCGGCGAGCGATGCAACGCTCGGTCCTCCGACCCCAGGCCCGGGACGCGCAGCGACCCGGACGGCTTTCCCACCCCTTTCGCCCCTTGCTGCCGAACTCATCAGGCGCTGACCTCCTCGTGGGTGTTGACCCCGGGGATGCGCCGCACCGACCCCCAGCCGAACCGCGCCCACACGACCAGCAACCCGGCGCCGACGAGCGAGCCGAGCGTGTCGCGCAAGAGGTCGCCGTTGGTGTCGTCGTTGTCCTCCGACAGGTCCGTCCCGAACCAGACGTCCGACCGCCACTCGAACAGCTCCCACAGCGCCCCGACCGCGATGCCCAGCGCCGCGGTCACCACGCCGATCCCGATGTAGTGCTGCAGGTGCGTCTCGTCACGCGGGTCCGGCACGACCTCCACCCGGGCGAGGGCGATGTAGATGACCGGCGCGGTGAGCATGGGCAGCGTGAAGTGCACCAGGTCGTCGAAGCGGACGAACTCGTCGTACAGGCCGAGCGTCTCGCCGAACCCCTGCAGTGCCATGCCGAGGGTCAGCGACAGGTCGTAGAGCCGCGGCAGGTTGACCAGCCGCGCGATGAGCGTGATGCCGCCGAGCGCGGCCAGCAGGGCAGCCGACCCCCACTCTCCACTGGCCGCGTACACGACCGCTCCACCCAGGATGACCAGCCGGAGGACGTCGATGCCGTCTCGGATGATCGGCGTCCAGTCGCCCAGGAGCAGCGTCCGCGCGTCCACCCCCGCTCCGTACCCGTCTCCCCGTGCACGTTGCACGGGATGGGCGGGCCGTGCGCCGGGCGACTGGTGGTCGTCGACGTCGAGGGTGACCGAGGGAGACAGGCGGTGGTCGCGGTTGCTCGGGCTCTGAGTGCTGTGGCACCCAGAGCCCGAGCAACCGGGCGGCGGTAGGGGAGCCCGCATCGGGCGAGGCCGTGGCGGTCATGGCGCTGCGCCTCGTCCTCGCCGTGTTGGTCCCTCCGTTCCGCCGCGGGGAGCGGGCCGTGTTCGGAGGCTGATGCGGCGACGGACGAGGTCCGGCGCTCGACCCCTCGAGGCGCACCCGGGGGCGTGCCGCGGAACCTCCGGCGGCGTCGAGTCGCCGGTCCTCACGCGGTCCCGATGCCGATGTTCAGCGGAGCGGTGAGCACGGCTGGGCCCGTGCCCTGCGAGCGCCGACGGAGCACGTCGTCGAGGACCCGCCGCACGTCGGCCTGCTGCTCCGACGTGAGGTCACCGACGATCGTCCCGGCGATCGGGTTGCTGCCCAGCATCCAGTTCCACAACTGCTGTCCCGAACCGATCTCGAGTCGTTCCTCGTGGGCGGTGTCCACGGTGACGTCCCTCAGGCCGGCGTCGGTCAGCCGCCGGTGGAGCACGTCGGGGTCGGCCACCTGGAACTCCAGGGGCGGGGGATCGTCAGGCAGTCCCTCGATGCCGGGGTCCACGGCCTGCAGCGCGGCGAGGAAGACCTGCAGGGCCTGGAACTCCGCCGGTGCCCCGTACGCGATCAGCAGGACCCGTCCTCCTGGGCGCGTCACGCGGACCATCTCCTGCAGGGCCAGCGCCTGGTCGGGCACGAGCATGACGCCGAACTGGGATCCGGTGACGTCGAAGACGCCGTCCTCGAGGTCGAGCGCGTGGGCGTCCATCACGCGACCCTGGGCGTTGGTGAGCCCCTCCTGCCGGACCCGTGCCCGGAACCGTTCGATCATGGCCGGGGACCAGTCCGTGGCCACGACCTCGGCGCCGAGGCGCGCGGCGGGCAGACTCAGGCCGCCCGGCCCTGCCGCGACGTCCAGGAACCGGTCGCCCGGTCGCAGGCCGGCGAGGTCGAGAGCTGCCTGCGCGATCGACTTCTCGCCGGGTGCGACGAACACGTCGTACCCCGCTGCGATCGCGTCCCAGGCCTCCGGTGGTGCCACGTCGTGGTCGGTGGCCGTCGCTGTTCCGTGGTCGGTGGGCATGGCTGCGTCCTCGATGTCGTGCGTGCCGGCGAGCTGTGGTGTCTCGGCGTCGGCTGATGGCGAAGCTAGGACGACGCAAGCCGTCGCCGCATCGGGCAGATCACCGAGATCGAGGTCCGCGGGGGTCAGTGGTCCTACCGAGCGAGTGGGTGCACCAGGTCGTGCTCGTAGGCATAGGCCGTGGCAGCCGAACGGGACGACAACCCGAGCTTCGTGAAGATGCTGCCCACGTGGGTGGCGACCGTCTTCTCGCTGATGAACAGCTCGGTCGCGATGGCCCGGTTCGTCCTGCCCGTCGCGAGCAACGTCAGCACCTGCACCTCCCGAGCAGTCAGCCCGCCCGGCGCACGCTGCGTCGCCTGCGGCGACAGTGCTGCCACCGAGGCCAGGTCGGGTCCCGCCCCGAGGCCCCGGAACACCGACCGTGCCGCGTCCAGCTCCATCTGCGCGCCGGCCTCGTCCCCTGACGAGCGGCAGGCCACGCCCATCAGCACTCGTGCACGCGCCGCCTCGTACGGCGCCTCCAGCTCATACCACGCCGTCACCGCGCGGCGGAGCGCCGTCACGGCGGCGCGCGGGACCCCCTCGGCCAGGCGGACCGCGCCGGTCGCGTGCAGGGTCAGGGCGCGAAGCCAGGGCGTCCCCCACGCGGACGCGAGCGCCGACAGCTCGTCGACCGCTGCCTGCGCGGCGGCCACGTCGCCACCGGCGAGCACGATCTCGACGTACGGGCCCAGCAGCCTCGACCGCGAGACCGGGTCCTCGGCCTCGTCCAGGGCGGTGCGCACGGCGGCGACGGCTTCGGCCACGCGGCCCTGAGCCAGCCGCAGCTGGGCCAGACCGGGTTCCGGCTGCCGTCCCCATCGATGGGCCTGCCGGTACGCCTCCTCCGCTTCGGCGAGCTCACCCCGGAGCCGGTGGAGCTCGGCCCGCACGTAGCACGCGGCGCCCAGGACCGGCTGACCGGTGGGTCGGACGAGCCGGTCGAAGGCCCGCTGCACCTCGATGCCGGCGTCCGGCCACGCCCCGTGCAGCAGCATGAGCTCGGCACGGTGCACCAGGCACTGGCCGCGGTACAGCACGAGCTGCGGCTGCGCCTCGCACCAGCGGCTGAGCGCCGCAGTCCACTCCCGGGCTCGGCGCACGTCGAAGACCTGCTGGCACCCCTCGATCACCGTGCAGTACAGGTCGCCGACCGCCGGCGGCGAGACCTCCTGCGCCGTCACCGCCACCATGGCGTCGTCGAGCAGTGCCATGCCCTCGGCGACCTGTCCCAGGAGGATGAGGCAGCGGCCTCGACCGACCCGGGCGAGCGCTCCGAGCTGGGGATCGTGGAACCGGTCACCGACGTCAGCGGCCTCGGCGAACCCGACTGCGGCGCCGGCCGGATCTCCCTCGAAGGCCGAGCGGAGAGCGGTGGCCCAGCGGAGGTACCCCCGTTCCACGCAGTCCCCGGCGCTCTCGTCCAGCAGCCGCTGCGCCCGGTGGACCCACCCGCCGCCGCGGGCCAGTTCTCCCTTGTTCAGCAGGATGAAGGCCGACCAGAACGCGCAACGGCCGGCACGGGCGACGTCGCCGAGCCGGAGGCAGAGGTGGTGGGCTCGCGCCCAGACGTCGACGCTGTCCTCGTCCCTGCCGATCAGGAACGCGGCGACGGCGAGCCGCTCCAGGTCCTCCAGCTCGAGCGGTGCCTCGGACTCCGCGGCCGACAACTGCGACCACGCCTCTGCCCATGCCCGCCGTCCGAAGGACTCACGGCCCCGCTCGACCGCACCGACCACCCGCTCAGTCTCGCGCTTCCGAGGCGGCGGCTGACCGCTGCAGGTCCTGGCTCGTCAGACCCCGACGGCGGCCAGCTGCGCGACCGGTGGCCCCGCGGGCCAGCTCCAGCGCCTGCGCGCTGGTGGCAGCGGTCCGGGCGTCGTCTACGCCCTCCACCTCACGCACCAGCAGACGACCTCGGCAGGGGCATCTCGGGGACGGACGCAGCCATGGCGCGCAGGACCCAGCCGATCGCAGCGGGGATCCCCGGGCACGCCGACCGGCGGGCAGGGCGGACTCGGCCTGGATGGGCGATGGGAGCATCAGATTGCTGCTCCTGCTGCTATTCTGCATGCATGCCGGTGTCGATGACCATCCGCGACGTCCCTGACGAGACGCGCGACGAGCTGGCCGCCCGCGCCGCCCGCGCGGGTCAGTCGCTGCAGGAGTACGTGCGCGCCCAGTTGACCGAGCTGGCCAGGCGACCGAGCCCTGATCTCCTGTGGGACCGGGTGGAGCACCGCGTGCGCGCCACCGGCACCCGGCTGCCGGCGGCGGAGATCCTCGAGCTGCGCGACTCCGACCGCGCGTGACCATCGTCGTCGACTCCTCCGCGGTGGTCGCCGCGCTCCTGGACGACGGCTCGGACGGCGCGTGGGCGCGAGCAGGGCTGCGTGGCAACGTCCTGGCCGCGCCCGCTCACCTGTACGTCGAGGTGTCCGACGTGCTCCGGCGCGCGGTCCTCGCCCAGCGCCTCGGGCGGGACGCGGCGGCACTGGCCCACCGCGACCTCGTGGACCTGCCCGTGACGGTCTTCCCGTTCGAACCGCTCGGCGACCGCGTCTGGGAGCTGCACCCCACGGTCACCGCCTACGACGCCGCGTTCGTCGCGCTCGCCGAGGAGCTGGACGCGCCGCTGTGGACCCTCGATCGCAGGCTGGTCGACGCGCCGGGTCCACGGTGCGCGTTCCTCACCCCGAACCGCTGAGCCGTGTCCGCGCGGCTCCGCCCCCGTCGCTGAGCCATGTCGACTCACAGACCGCCGTCGTCACTCCGTCGGGTCATCCGAGGTGTCGACCGGCTGAACGGCTGCCGAAGCGCCGTCGCACGCCTTGCGCCGCCGCGGCGCGGTCGGAGAACCTCCTCGTCCGGAACGTCCGAGGGGGAGAGCGGCATGCGGTACGTCGTCACGTGGCAGGACCGGCCGACGGGGTCGGTCGAGGAGTACGCAGCCGCGCACGAGCGCATCCTCGACGTCCTCACCCGCGAGCTGCCGGCGAGCCTCCGGCTACGGGAGGCCGTGGTGCGGCTCGGCGACCTCGGCGGTCACGCCGTGATCGAGGCCGACGAGCCGAGTGACCTGCACTCCCTCACCGCCGTCTCCGCGCCGTTCAACGTCACGGTCGCGCCGGTCGTGGACGCCGTCGCCGCCGGGCAGCGCCACCCCGAACCGCAGGACGCACTGCAGCGCACAGGGTCCTAGGCACCTGGCGACCGGATGCGCCCGCTCCTACGGTTCGCGGCGTGCCCGGCAACCCCACCGCGCCGGCCGGCACGAGCGCGCCCCTGCTCGTCGCCGTCGACGACGACCCCGGCCTGCTCGCCGACGTCGAGCGCGAGCTGCGCAACCGCTACGCCTCCGACTACCGCGTCTGCTGCCTGAGCTCGGCGGACGACGCCCGCCACACGCTGGAGGAGCTCGCGGCAGACGGTTCGGAGGTCGCCCTGGTGCTCGCCGCCGAGGAGCTCGCCGGCGCGCCGGGCACCGAGCTGCTGGCGAGCGTGCCCAACCTGTTCCCGCACGCCCAGCGGGCCCTGCTCCTCCCGTGGGTCCACGTGGGGGACCCGGCCACCGGCGACGCCGTCTTCGAGGCCATCGCCCGCGGCCGCATCGACCAGTACCTGATGCGACCGGCACCGCCACCCGACGAGCTGTTCCACCAGGCGGTCTCCACCTTCCTGCTCCGGTGGGCCGAGGCGCAGCGCCGCGCGCCGTACACGATCGACGTGGTCGGCGAGACCTGGTCCGGCCGGGCGTACGAGCTGCGCGAGAAGCTCGAACGGTGCGCGATGCCGCACCGGTTCTGCCTGGCCGGCTCCGAGGAGGGGCGCACGCTCCTCGCAGATGCGGTCCCGCGGCGGTTCCCGCTCATGGTCATGCCGACCGGGAAGGTCGTGGAGGACCCCAGTGACGTGGACATCGCGAGATCCGCGGGAACGGCGGTCGACCCGGATCGGGACCAGTACGACCTGGTGATCGTCGGCTGCGGGCCGGCCGGGCTGTCCGCCGGGGTCTACGGCGCCTCCGAGGGGCTGCGCACCATCGTCATCGACTCGGGCGCGCTCGGCGGGCAGGCCACGGCGAGCTCGTCGATCCGCAACTACCTCGGTTTCCCCCGCGGGGTCAGCGGCGCGGACCTGGCCCGCCGGGCCTACGAGCAGGCGTGGGTCTTCGGGGCCCGCTTCGCGTTCATGCAGCAGGTGACGCACCTGGCGCGGGAGGACGACGGCATCGTCGTGTCCCTGAACACGGGCGGGGTCCTGGTGGCCGGCGCCGTCGTCCTGGCGACCGGCGCCA
Organism: Geodermatophilus sp. SYSU D00697; assembly: GCF_054050175.1. NCBI lineage: Bacteria > Bacillati > Actinomycetota > Actinomycetes > Geodermatophilales > Geodermatophilaceae > Geodermatophilus > Geodermatophilus sp. SYSU D00697. The sequence continues at coordinate 212,763 of NZ_JBJGYV010000002.1, read as the reverse complement.
GCTACGTCCGCCTCGGCGTCGAGCCGCTGGAGCAGCTGCGCGGTGCCGGCGTCTACTACGGCGCCGCCGCCTCGGAGGCGTCGCTGGTGGCGGGGGAGGAGGTCTACATCGTCGGGGGCGCGAACTCCGCCGGGCAGGCCGCCGTCCACCTGGCCCACTACGCCAAGCGCGTGACGCTCGTGGTGCGCGCCGAGTCGCTCGCCGCCGGGATGTCGCACTACCTGGTCCGCCAGGTCGAGGAGACCCCGAACATCGAGGTCCGGACGGCGACCGAGGTCGTCGACGGCGGAGGCGACGGCCGGCTGGAGCACCTGGTGCTGCGCGACCGCGCGACCGGGGCGCGGGAGACGGTCGACGCCTTCGCCCTCTTCCTGATGATCGGGGCCCGCCCGCACACCGAGTGGCTGCCCCCGACCATCGAGCGCGACGACGCCGGCTTCATCCTGACCGGGACGGACCTCAGTGCCGAGGCGCTGCGGGCGTTCGGGCGCCCGCCGGTTCCGCTGGAGACCAGCATCCCGGGGGTCCTCGCGGCCGGGGACGTCCGGCACGGGTCGGTCAAGCGCGTGGCCTCGGCCGTCGGCGAGGGGTCGATCGCGATCCAGCAGGTCCACCGCCTGCTGGCGACGTGACCGGGACGCCGTGCGGTATCAGCATGATACCATCGACGCCATGGCGCTGACGCTGCGGACCGACGACGAGCTCGAGAAGGCACTCACGGCGCTCGCCGCCGCAGAAGGAACGTCGCGGCAGGAGGTCATCCGGCGCGCCGTCCTCGAGCGGTACGAGCGCAGCGGTCACGCCGCGCGGGTCCAGGAGAGCTCGGCCCGGCTGATGGAGAAGTGGGGCGACGTGCTCCACCGGCTGGGCACGGTGTGAGCGAGGTCGAGCACCTCGATCTCGACGACCTCCTCGGCCTCGTCCGGGCCCTGCGTACCGGTCCTGTCCGCGACGTGGGCCTGCTCGACTCCGCCGCTGCGCGACCCGGGACCCACGTCTACGGGCAGGAGGCCTACCCGACGCTGCCGTTGAAGGCCGCCGCGCTGCTGCACTCACTCGCGCGGAACCACTCGCTGGTCGACGGCAACAAGCGGCTCGGCTGGCTGGCCACCGTCGTGTTCCTGGACCTCAACGGCTCCGCACCGGACCTGACCGACGACGCCGCCTTCCAGCTGGTCATGGACGTGGCCGCCGGCTCCGCCGACGTCGAGGAGATCGCCGACCGGCTCCGGGTCGTGCCTCGCTGACCCGAGGTCAGGACGGCGGCTGCGCGCCCACCACCCCGGCGACGACCCCAGCCGCCGCGTGCCCCTGCGGACGGCGTCGACCACGTCCGCCCCGTCCCGCCAGCCGGCCAGGACACCGGCGGCGAAGGCGTCCCCGCAGCCGGTGGTGTCCCGCAGCTCCGGCACGGGCTCGACCGCCACCTCGTCGACGCCGGCCCGGGTGACCACGCGCGTCGGCCGGGCACCCGCGTGCACCAGCACCAGCTCCGGCGCCCACCCCGGCAGGTCGCCGTCCAGCCCCAGCACCGAGGCCTCGTCCGCGTTGCTGAACAGGACCTCCGCCCGCAGTCCGGCGAGCAGCTCGACGTACCGGTCGGTCCCGAACCGCCGTACCCGCGCGGCCGCCGCCACGTCGACGCTGACCGGCACGCCTGCCTCGTGCGCCAGCGACGCCGCGGCTCGCTGCGCGTCCGGGAAGCGCAGCAGGTCGTAGCCGTCCAGGTGGACGACGGCGGCATCGGCCGGCCAGATGAGCGGTACGTCGGCCGGCTCGAGCCCGCCCTCCCCGCGGTCGGCGAGCAGCGTGCGTTCGCCGTCCGGGTGCGCCAGCACGGTGGTCAGCGGCGTCCGGCCGCGGCGCACCACCGCCGTCCCGACCCCGCGCCCGTCCAGCGCGGCCAGCAACCCGTCGGCGACCGGGTCGGCACCCGCCCAGCCCACCAGCCGCGCGGGCACGCCCAGCCGGGCCAGGTTCGCGGTCACGTTGGCCGGCGCGCCGCCCGCCGTCGTCGTCCGCACGACCCGCTGCTGCCCGCCGACGACCAGCGGCTCGGACAGCTCCAGCACCTGGTCGGCCACCAGCTTGCCCAGCGCCACCACCGGGCCCGTGCCTGCCGGGCGGGGCCAGAGCGGCACGTTCACGAGATGGCCACGACCGGGCAGCGGACGCCGGTCGCGCGGGCCAGTCGGGTGTCGGCCGTCAGCAGGGACGCGCCGAGCAGTTCGGCCAGCGCGACGTAGACGGCGTCGTGGGCGCTGACCGTGTCCCGGAGGTCCAGTGCGCGGTCGAGGAGCGGGTCGTGTGCGTGGCGTGCGACCGCCAGGTCGCGCAGGTCGCGGAGGGAGGACCGTGCGGCATCGATCGTCAGCCGGCCGGAGCGGACCCACCGGCGGATGGCCGACGTCGCCTCCACGTCGAGCAGGTGGGGAGCGTGGGCCTCCTCGGACCGCAGCGCGTCCCGGGCGGCGTCTGCGGTCGGCCCGCTCACCAGGAGAGCCGCCACGACGGCCGACGCATCGGGGACGATCACCGGTCCGGGCGGTCGGCGTGGATCGTCGCCACCAGTTCCGACACCGACAGGTCCAGCCGTCGGGAGGCGGAACGGGCGAGGACCTCCTCGACGGTCGGGCGGGCAGCCACGCGTTCGAGCTCCCGCAGCACGTACTCGGAGAGCGACAGCCCGGCCGCCGCCGCTCGCCGGGTCAGCTCCGCGTGGACGTCGTCCGGTACGTGACGGACCTGCAGCATCTTGCTCACGCGGAGAACGCCACATGCGATCTGCATGTGCTGGCAGGAGTCAGATCCGTCGGGGGACCGCTCGTCGAGACGCGCAGACGACGGCCGCGGAGTGGGACGCTGGGGAGCCCCGCCCACCGCGGCCGAGGTGATCGCCGATGTCCCTGTCGTGCCCCGAGGAGCGACGGTGGCGGACGGCGCTGGCCTGCCTGGCGGCCTGCCTGCTGGCCGGGTGCACCGCCGCGGACGGCAGCGCGGCCGCGCCGAGCCCGGCGACCGCGCCCGACCCGCGCAACGCCACCTACCGAGTGACCTGCGACGAGATCGTCCCCGACGGTTTCCCGGCCGAGCTCGTGGACGGTGCCGCCCGGGTGCCCGCCGACCCGAGCCGGCCCCCGTACTACGACCACTACGACGTCCGGTTCGTCGCCGAGGCCCGGGGTGACGTCGACGGGGACGGCGGGCCCGACACCGTCGTCCTGCTGCAGTGCTCGCCGCAGCCGTCCAACGGGATCCTCGAGGAGGTGCAGGTGCTCGACGCCTCCGGCCGGCTGCTCGGCTCCCTGCCCAGCCCGCGCACGCTGCGGGAGGCGACGATCCTGGCGCCGCTCTACGACCCGGCCGGGTTGTCGGTGCAGGACGGCGACGTCGTCGCCGGGATGCGCGCCTACGCGCCGGAGGACTCCCGCGCCACCGGCCCGTCGGTCCCGCTCACCGTGCGCTGGCACTGGGACGGGCGCGACTTCGTCCGCGTCGCCTAGCGGCACCTCACAGCCACGCCTCGACCTCGTCGAGCTGGTCGTGGGTGAGCCCGCGCCACAGGTCCGGCGCGACCACCAGCACGTGCGGGTGGGCGGCCAGCCACTCGCCGGTGTCGTCGGCCTGCTCGGCGAGGTCGTCGTCGATCCAGACGATCCGCCGGTCCGGCTCCGCCTCGGCGACCGCCCGGGCGGCGTCCAGCTTCCACCAGCCCGACGCGCCGCCGAGCGGCCCGAGGAAGCCGGTCGGCGCGGCGTCCTCCCGGGCGTGGACCCGCAGCCCCCGCGGCAACCCCATCGGCTCGGCCAGCAGTTCGTCGGCGTGCGCCGCCCACGTGGTCAGCCACTGGATCTCCACCCGGGCCGACTGGTGCAGCTCCCGCAGCCGGGTGGTGATCGTCGGGTCCCACGACAGCACGAACCCGTTGAACGTCCCCCGCTGCCAGCCCTCGGGCAGGTCGGCGCACGCCGCGTTGAGCACGCCGTCGACGTCGAGCAGCAGGATCGGGACGTTCTCGGTCGCGGTCACGGGACGACGACGGCGCGGCCGCGCACCGTGCCCTCGTGCAGCTTCCGGTAGGCCGCGGGCGCCTCGTCCAGGGAGTAGCGCTCCACCTCGACGTGCACCGCGCCGGCCCGCGCGAGGTCGAGCACCTCCATCAGCTCCGGCCGGGTGCCCCAGTAGGGGGCCCGCACCGACGCCCCCATCGGCGTGGAGAAGAAGCCGGTCGGCAGCACCCCGCCGCCGATGCCGACGACCTGGACGACGCCGTCCATGGCCACCGACTTCCGGGCGACCTCCACGGTCGGCGCGGTGCCCACGAAGTCGAACACCGCCTGCGCGCCCACCCCGCCGGTCAGCTCGCGGATGGCCCCGACGGCCGAGGCATCCGACGGCAGGACACGGTGGGCGCCCACCTCCGAGGCCAGCGCCAGCTTCTCCTCGGAGATGTCGAGCGCGACGACGGTGGCGCCGGTGATCGCCCGCAGGATCTGGATGCCGACGTGCCCGAGCCCGCCGGCGCCGATCACCACGGCGGTGCTCCCTGCCCGCAGTGCCCCGAGGCTGGAGACGATCGCGTGGTACGGCGTCAGCCCGGCGTCGGTGAGCGACACGGTGGCCACCGGGTCCAGGTCACCGAGCGAGACGAGGTGCCGGACGTCGTCCACGATCAGGTACTCGGCCAGCGCGCCGGGCGCACCCAGCCCCGGCGGCCGGATCCCCAGCGCCGCGGCTCGCGGGCAGTAGTTCTCGGCCCCGCGCGCGCACTCGAGGCAGAGCCCGCAGCCCCACGGTCCGTAGACGGCGACGGACTCGCCCACGGCCACACCGGTGACGCCCTCGCCGAGCGCGTCCACGACCCCGGCGCCCTCGTGCCCCAGCGTCAGCGGCAGCCCGTAGACGTACTGCTCGGCGGGCAGGCCCATGACGAAGGAGTCGGAGTGGCACAGCCCGGCCGCGGTCACCCGCAACCGGACCTGCCCGGGGCCGGGCTCGGGCGTCGGGACCTCCACCACCTCGGGTTCACCGCCGATGGTCCGGTACTGCACGGCTCGCATGCGGACTCCTCCGTACTCGCGGTCGCCGTCCCGGTACCCAAGGGATGCCGTCAGGACCCCTGCTCGGGAACCTGCCCCCGCCCGGCGCGGGCGAGCAGGCGGCGGGCCCGCGTCGCCATCGGCGTGTCCACCATCCGGCCGTCGACCGACACCGCCGCCGTCCCCGCCCGCTCTCCCTCGGCGAGCGCGTCGAGCACCCGCTGGGCGTGCGCGACCTCCTCGGGCGCGGGGGAGAAGGCCTCGGTGAGCACCGGGACCTGCGCCGGGTGGATGCACAGGGCGCCGACGTAGCCGAAGGACCGTGCCGCCCGGGCGTCGCGGGCGAGCGCCGGCAGGTCCCGGAAGTTGGCGAGGCTGCGCATCAGCCCGTACGGGGCCAGGCCGTGCGCGCGGGCGGCGCACACCACCAGGCCGTGGGCCCAGCGCAGGTCGAACTGCTCGTCGGTCGGGTCGACCTCGAGCTCCGCGGCGAGGTCCTCGGTGCCCAGCATGAGCGCGGTCGTCCGTGCGCTCGCGCCGGCGACCTCGTCGATGCGCAGCAGCCCCCGCGGCGTCTCCACCAGCAGCTGCGCCTCGACCGAGCCCTCCGGTCGGCCGCAGCCGCGCTCGGCCGCGGTGACCAGCGCGTCGACCAGCCGCACCCGCTCGGGGTCCTCCGCCTTGGGGACGAGCACGCCGTCGGCGCCCGCGGTCACCGCCGCCTCGACGTCCCGGGCCAGGTCGGCGTCGGAGTTGACCCGCACCAGCACGTGCCCGCCGGGCAGGGACCGCACCGCGTCGGCCAGGCCGGCGCGGGCGTCGCTGCGCGCGCCCGCCGGGACGCTGTCCTCCAGGTCGAGGATGACCGCGTCCGCACCCGACGCCGCCGCCTTGGGCAGGAACGCCGGCTTGTTGGCGGGCACGAACAGCTGCGTGCGGCGGCGCAGCGCCGCCTCGCGGTCCGGCCGGGTCACACCGCGTCCTTCTGGTGGCTCGCCGGCACGGTGACCGGGCCGGTCGTGACGCCGGCCGCGCGCAGGGCCGCGAGCTGGTCGGGATCGAGGCCCAGGTCGGCGGCGAGGACGTCGTCGGTGTCGGCCCCCACGGCGGCGGGACCAGGGCGGCCGACGCGGGTGCCGCCGTCCTGGAAGGCGGGGTAGACGCCGGTCATGGCCAGCGGCCCGAGGTCGGGGTCGTCGACGGTGACGATCGACCCGCGGTGCCGGACCTGCGGGTTGTCGAGCATCGTCGCGACGCTCTCCAGCGGCCCGACGGCGCAGCCGCCCGCGGTGAGCTCGGCGATGGCGTCGTCCCGGTCCCGGGTGCGGCACCACCCGGCGATCAGCTGGTCGAGCTCCTGCACGTGCTGCACCCGGTCGGCGTTGGTGCGGAACCGCGGGTCCTCGACCAGCTCCTCGCCGCCGATGGTGCGCAGCACGTGCTGGGCCATCGGCTGGGTGCTGCCCGACAGCGCGATCCACAGCCCGTCCCGGCACTGGTAGCTGCCGCGCGGGGCGGCCGGCCCGTACCGGTTGCCGGTCCGGCCGTGCTCGTGCCCGGTCTGCTGGTACTCCAGCACGTTGATCTCGACCAGCTTCAGCGCGGCCTCGTAGATCGCCAGGTCGATGGTGTCGCCGGTCCCGGTGGCGTTGCGGCGCATCAGCGCGGCGAGCACGGCGGTGGCCCCGAGGTTGCCGGCCATGATGTCGGCGAGCGGATAGGCCGGCAGCAGCGGGGGACGGTCCTCGTACCCCGACACCGAGCCCAGCCCGGCCAGCGCCTCGGCGAGAGTGCCGAAGCCGGGCCGGTCGCGGTAGGGCCCGTCCTGGCCGTACGCCGTCACCCGCAGCACCACCAGCCGCGGGTTGGCCGCGCGCAGGTCGGCCGGGTCCAGGCCCCAGCGCTCCAGGGTGCCCGGACGGAAGTTCTCGACCAGGACGTCGAACTGGGGGATCCACCGCAGCACGAGGTCGCGGCCCTCGGGTCGGCGCAGGTCGAGGGCCACGGAGCGCTTGCCGCGCGACAGGGCCTTCCAGTACAGGCCCTGGCCCGCCACCTGCCGGCCGAAGCGGCGGACGAAGTCCCCGGTGCCGGGCATCTCGACCTTGACCACGTCGGCGCCGTAGTCGCCGAGGATCGTCGCGGCGGTGGGCGCGGCGATCATCGTGGACAGGTCGAGGACCCGGGTCCCCGCGAGCAGCGGCGTGCCGGTGTCGGGTGCGGTGCTGTGCGTCATGCGGTGTCGGCCTGTCCCATCTGGTGCGGCGGTGCGGAGGTGGTGCGGATGCCGGGCCAGGCGTGGCGGGCGGTCAGGTCCCTGACCGCGTCGACGACGGCGTCGCGCACGGCGACGACCGCGGCCCGGGGTTCGTAGAGGTCGGTCGAGAGGCAGACCGACACCCAGCGGCGCAGCTCGGGGTCGACGACCGGCCGCATCCGCAGCGGCGGGCCCGGGACCCCCTCGACGCTGGAGCGGGGCAGGATCGCGCACGCCGTCCCGGACTGCGCGATGCGCACCATCGCCGGCAGCGAGCCGACGTCGGCGACGACGTCGGGCACCAGGCCGTGGACGGCGAAGGCGCGCTCGACGAGGTCGCGCAGGTTGCTGCGTGCGCCGGGCGCGACGAGCGGGACGCCGGCGAGGTCGGGCACCCGCACGGGGTCGGGGTCCTCGTCCGGGTCGTCGGGGCGCGCGGCGCGGACCAGGAACAGCTCCTCGCGGTAGAGCACGACCTCGCCGGGACGCGGGCCGGCGTCCTCGCGGAACAGCACAGCGAGGTCGAGCCGGTGCCGGCCGAGGAGCTCGGCGACGTACCCGCTCATCGACTCGAAGACGTCCAGCCGGATCCCGGGGTGGCGCCGGCGGACCAGCGCGAACAGCTCGGGGGTGAGCAGGCCCGCGACGGTCGCGGGCAGGCCGACCACCACGGTGCCGCGCAGCTCCTCGCCGCCCGCCGCCAGGGCGCTGGTCAGCTGGTCGTGCCGGCGCACGAGCTCCTGGGCGCCGCGGTAGAACACCAGGCCCACCGCGGTCGGCTCGATCCCACGGGGGCCGCGCTCCAGCAGCCGGGTGCCGACCGCGGCCTCCAGCTGGGCCATGCGCTGGCTGACCGCCGGCTGGGAGATGCCCAGGACCGTCGCGGCGCGGGTGAAGCTGCCCGCGTCCACGACCGCGATGAAGTCGCGCATCTGGGTCATCTCCACGGCCGGCTCCCGCACCTCAGGCCGGGACGAGGAAGCCGAGGACGATGATGATCGGCATCGCCACGACCGAGGCCAGCGCCGTCACGAAGGTCAGGGCCTTGAGTGCCCCCGAGGTGGAGATCCCCAGCAGGCTCTGGAACATCCAGAAGAAGTTGCTGTTCACCTGCAGCGCGAACAGCGCGCCGGCGCCGATGGCGAGGCCCACCACGACGGGCGCCACGTCCAGTGTGCCGAGCACCGGCGCGAGGATGCCCGACGCCGCGATGGCGGCCACCGAGATCGACCCGATGGCGAAGTGCAGCAGCGCGGCGACCAGCCAGGCCAGCAGGAGGGTCAGGATCACCGAGGTGCCGGTGCCGGCCGAGAACAGCGCGCCGAGGCGCTGGTCGAGGTCGGTCTCGCCGATGACCGCGCCGAGCGAGCCGCCGACGCCGGTGATCAGCAGGATCTGGCCGGTGGTGGCCAGGCCCTTGCCGACGGCGTCGTCGGTGCGGTCGCGGCCGAGGCTCCGGCGCGCGAGGACGTAGGCGCCGGTCATGCCGAGGAACAGGGCGAAGACCGGGTTGCTGAGGAACGCGATGACCGAGTTCTCCACGCCGGCGGCACTCGTTATCGCCCCGGTGGCGATGAGCAGCAGCGGCACGATGACCGCCAGCAGCGAGATGCCCAGCGGCGGCATGGCGGCCTCGTGCTCGTCGTCCCGCTCGCTGGCCGCCTGCTCCTCGTCCCGCAGGGCCTGGGTCTCGTGCTCGTCGCTCTCCGGCTTCCAGAAGCCGCGCTTGAGGACCAGGTTGAACAGGTAGGTCGTGACGACGGCGGTCACCGGCCCCACGACCAGGCCGTAGATGAGCATCGTCCCGAGCGGGATGTCGAGCAGGCCGGCGATGGAGATCGTCCCGAGGCCCGGCAGCACGAACACGTAGCCCACGAGGATGCCGGCGGTCAGCGACCCGGCCATCAGCGGCAGCCCCCTGCGCCCGACGTGCGGGGCGGCCGAGCGGGCCAGCGGCGAGGCCAGCACCAGCTGGACGTCGACGTAGATCGAGGGGAACAGCGTCGTGAGCGCCGCGCTCATCGCGTAGGGCAGCCGCCGGGCGCCGAGCAGCCGCAGCAGCAGGGCGACGAACTTCTGCAGCGCACCGAGGGCGTACAGCAGGGCGCCGAGCAGGACGCCGAAGCCGATGAGCAGGCCGACCTCGGCCATGATCTCGCCGAAGCCGGTGGCGATCGTCTCCACCGTCCCGACCAGGCCCACCCCGCCCGCGATCCCCAGGTACAGCGAGCCCACGACCAGGGCGATGACCGGCTCGACCTTGAGCCAGATGATCAGCAGCAGGACGGCGAGGATGGCGATGCTCGCGTGCAGGATGATCACGGCGGTCCCCATTCCGCAGCCGCACCCCTGTGTGGCGGCCGCCACTCGTCCTCGCCGATGTGACCACGCGCGGTGGAACCCGCGGTAGAGGGCCGACGCGGATCGCGCCATAAGGACGGCTTATGGCTCAGGGTGTGGGTGACGCGGCCGCCGGCACGGTGCGAGCCACACCGCACGCGGCAGATCGGACGTCAGAGCGTCTCGGTGACCTTGTGCAGGCCGCGCGGCTGGTCGGGGTCGCTGCCGCGGAGCAGTGCAGAGTGCAACGCCAGCTGCTGGAACGGCAGGATCTCCAGCAGTGGGCTCACCACCTCGGGGATGCCGTGGGGGAGCACCAGCCCGGCCGTGGACGCGATCGCGGCGTCCTCCGACCCGACGGTGAGCAGGTCGGCACCGGTCTCCCGCAGCCGGGGCAGCACCGGCCCGAGCGCGTCGCCGGCCGTCCCCACCGGGGCCACGGCCAGCACGGGGACGTTGGCGTCGAGCATCGCCAACGGCCCGTGCAGCAGGTCGGCCGCCGAGAAGGCGTGCGCCGACACGTAGCAGGTCTCCATCAGCTTCAACGCGGCCTCGCGTGCGGTCGGGTACGCGTAGCCGCGCCCGGTCACCACCACCCGCTGCGCGTAGCGCAGCCGCAGCGCGGCGCGTTCCACCGCCGGCTCCAGGGCGAGCACCTCCCGCCCCCAGTCGCAGAGCCGGTCCAGCGACGGTTCGGCGCCCCGCAGTCCCTCCACCAGCAGGAGGAGCGTGAGCAGTTGGGCGGTGTAGCTCTTCGTCGCCGGGACCGAGCGCTCCGGCCCGGCCATCACGTCCACGGCGAACTCGGCGGCCGTCGCCAGCGGTGAGCCGGGCGCGTTCGTCACCGCCACCGTCGTCGCGCCCTGCTCCCGGCTGACCTCCAGGGAGCGCACCAGCTCCGGCGACTCACCGGACTGGCTCACCGCGACCACCAGCACGTCGGCCAGGGCAGGACGGGCGCCGTAGGTGGTCGTCGTCGACGGCGACGCGAGCCCCGTCGGCAGCTCCAGCCGCACCTCGACCAGGTACTTGGCGTACAGCGCGGCGTGGTCCGACGTCCCCCGTGCCACGAACAGGACGAACCGCGGACGGCGGACGCGCAGCTCCGCGGCCACCTCCGCGATCGGGTCCCGGCCGGTGGACAGCAGCCGCTCCCAGACCTCCGGCTGCTCGCGGATCTCGCTCGCCATCAGCGCTCCGGGCGCACGTCCCTGACCCCGGGTCCCGTCCACGCCTCGACGGTAGGCGCGCCCGGGCGGCTGGCCGACGGGCACCGGGATCGACCGGCCGTCACGATGCCCGCATGGGAGGGGCCGGAGGCCCGGGGGGCTCGCTGCTGCTCACCGGCGGGGACGTCGTCACGCCCGAGCGGGTGCTCGCCGGCGGCTGGGTGCACGTCGTGGGGGACCGGCTGGCCGCCCTCGGCACCGGTCCGGCCCCGGCCGCCGAGCGGGTCGTCGACTGCGCCGGGCACACCCTCGTCCCCGGCTTCGTCGACGTCCACCAGCACGGGAGCGGCGGGGCCTCGTACGACGGCGGCCCGGCGGCCGCGCGCCGGGCGCTGGTCGCGTCCCGCGCGGCCGGGACGACGACCGTCGTCGCCTCCCTGGTCTCGCTGCGGCCGCCGGACCTGGACCGGGCGCTGGACGGCCTGGCCGGCCTGGTCGAGGAGGGCGAGCTGGCCGGTGTGCACCTGGAGGGCCCGTGGCTGGCGCCGTCCCGCCGGGGTGCCCACGACCCGGCCGCACTGCGCCCGCCGTCCGCGGAGGAGCTGGTGCGGGTGCTGTCCCGCGGGATCGTGCGGGTAGTCACGCTCGCGCCCGAGCTGCCGGGGGCGCTGGACGCGGTCGCGGCGCTGGCCGACGCCGGGGTCGTGGTCGCCGTCGGGCACACCGAGGCGTCGTACGACGTCGTCCGGGCGGCGGTGGACGCCGGCGCGCGGATGGCCACCCACCTGCTCAACGCGATGCCGGCGCCCGCCGGCCGCGACCCCGGCGCGGTGCTGGCCCTGCTCGAGGACCCGCGGGTGACGGTGGAGCTGATCACCGACGGCGTGCACCTGCACCCGGCGTGGGAGCGGCACGTCCTCGGCGCGGCCGGCCCGGGGCGGGTCGCGCTGGTCACCGACGCGACGGCCGCGGCCGGGATGCCCGACGGCCGCCACGACCTGGGCGGGCTGGCCGTGACGGTGGCCGGCGGCACCGCCCGGCTCGCCGACGGTGGCGCGCTGGCCGGTGGGACGGCGACCTCGGCCGCGCTGTTCCGGCGGGCGGTCACCGACCTCGGCCTGTCCCTGGTCGACGGGGCGCGGGTGACCGCGACCACGCCGGCGGCGGCGCTGGGCCTGTCCGAGGTCGGGGCACTGGGAGCGGGGCGGCGGGCCGACGTCGTCCTGCTCGACCGGAGCCTGGAGGTGCGGGGCGTGCTGCGGGCGGGGGCGTGGGTGGTGCCGCCGTCCTGATGCCCGACCGCCGCTCACCGTGCGTGACCGGCCTCCGGCGTCACCCACGCCCGCGGGGGACTTCGGCGTCCACCGCGTTTGGTGCGGGATGGGAGCGGGACACCTGGGTGCTCCACTGGACAGCCGGCCGGCTGACCGACCGCGCACGGAGCAAGGGGGAGCACATGTCCGACCACCTCGAGCCGCACCCGGGGCCGAGCCGGGTCGGGCAGCCTCCGCGGTGCTCCCGCTACGCCCGCGGCCACGCGCCGCACCCGGCGCAGGTCCAGTTCTGCCAGAACGACGCCGCCGAGCACTGGCAGCCGGTGGTCGTCATGGGCGCCGTCGGGGACGTGGTCACCCTGGCCGCCGGGGACGAGCTGCGGCGCTACCGCAACCACGATCCCGACCAGCTGACCGCCCGGGTGGGCAGCGCCGGCGCGGAGGCCTTCCTCAACACCCGCGTCGGGCTGCTCTTCCTGCACGCCTGGCCGCGCGACACCGGCGCGGTCTTCTCGCTGCAGCCGGCCGAGCAGGCCCCCGAGCCCTGCCGAGGGTGATCGAGGGCCGCCCCGCTCACCCCATGGGATGAGGCCCCCGGTCGACGCCCACCGGAACAAGATCGACCTCAATAGCATCCAGACGTCTCCCGCACCCGGTGCGCACGCTCCTGCGCGGTGCCCGTCGGGAGACCGGGGGACCACCGCGTCGTCGCGCCTCCGTGATGGATCTGGCTGATGATCGGGCGCTGCGCCCGTGACGGGGGAGTGGTCGTGGCCTCGACGGGTGCCCAGCACCTCGACCGCCGCTACCGCCTGGTGCGCATCCCACTGCGGACCCGGTGGCGGCTGCAGTGGTACGCGCGATCAGACCGGCGCGCCGGTCTCCCGGTCGGTCTGAGCGCGGACTCGACGCCCGTCCTCTCCGAGCTGGTCGCCGAGTACCGCGAGGTCTGCGAGCGCGAGTGGACGGGGTGCCTGCGCGACAACCAGTCGCGTGAGGTGAGCATGGATCGGATCGACGCCGAACTCGACCACCTGAGGGCAGCGTTGCAGCGCGAGGCCAACGACGTGGGTCGGCTGTCAGAACCGCTGTCGGAAGACTGGTTGTCGCTCCGGTACCCCGGTGAGGAGCAGCTGACCGAGTCCGCGGTCCGCCGGCGGCGCATCGTCGCCCATCAGCGGGCTGTCGAACGGGCCCGTTCGGTCGTCCAGGAGACCCAGGCGAGCATCGACGCTCGGCTCTCCGAGCGGGCTGAGCTGAAGGCGCAGTGCGACACCCGCACGGACGTCGCTCGCTCGCACGTCGTCCACCACCAGGCAGTCGCGAGCCGCAAGGCCGCCATCTACCGGCGGGCTCTCGTTCGTCGTCATCCGGAGCGTGACGAGCTCATCCGGGGCTGGACGACGGAACTCTGTCCTCTGCCCGCGTGGGCCGATCCCACCATGGCTGCCGCACCGTCTGGAGTCGCCGCGTGAACCGCTCGAGCCTGCCCGTGCAGGAGCCCTCCCCGGCACCGCCCACGTCGGTCGTGGAGTCCGAGCTCCGTGGGGCGCGTGACCAGGTGGTCGCGCACGTCGCCCAACTCGCCCAGGCGGGTTCCCTGGACGCCGGCAACGGCGACGTGATGGACGCGTGGCTCGAGGGTCTGCGCCGGGAGATGCACGCCCGCCGTGCCAGCGAGCGGACCAACTCGGCCGCTGCGGCACAAGGGCGAGTCGCCGAGCTCGAGGCGGAGGTCCTCAAGACACGAAAGCTCTCCGACGCGGCCACCGCCGCCGTCGAGGACGCGGAGCGCGAGCTCACCGCTGCCAAGCGGCGGGTGCTCGAGCCTGCGGAGAACCATGCGATCGACCAGCGGGAGCGCAGGCGCAGGCCCCGTGCCACCTCGGATCCCCTGGAGGGACTCGTCCGGCCGCGGTTCCACCGGTTCCTCGTCATCGCGTTCCTGGTCGTCGCGGCACTGGGTGACGTGGCCACGTTCCGCCTCGTCATCGCCACGACGTTCACGGACGGCGAGGAGTACGTCGTCTGGATGCTCACACTCGCCTTCGCCGCCGCCTCGGTGGGCCTCATGCACTTCGTCGGGCGGGCCTGGAAGGAGCTGCGCCAGGCTCGGGGAGGCCTGGGGCGACCGTCGATCTTCCTCATGCTGGGCGGATGGCTGCTCCTCGGAGCAGTCGCCTTCGTCTTCCGCGTGCAGAGCCAGGACTCGACCTCCGCCGCGTCGGACGTCTTCGGGTCGGCCGGGGCTGCTCAGGCGCAGCACGACCCTCTGCTGTCCGCACTCCTGCTCGCTGGGCTGTACGTGGCCTCGGGGCTCCTGGCCTTCTACTCGGGGTTCACCGAGCACCACCCCCACATGACGACCTATTTGGCGCTACGGGAGACGTTGCCGGCCCACCGGAGGGCGGCTGCCGAGGCTGCAGCAGTGGCGACTGCCCGACAGCAGGAGTTGGCGCTTGCCCGCACCGAGGAGGCGCGAGCACATCAGCGCGCTGCTGATGCCTCCACCGAGATCGACGCCGGCATCGATGCGTTGAAGGAGTTCGTCCGCGTGGAGGTCGCCCGCTACATCGGGCTGCCGGAGGCCACCAGCGGACTGACCGCCGGGCGTGGCGCGGACGTCTCCTCGGAGCCGACTGCGCGCCGACACGGCGTGAACCTCGTCCCGACCTCGCGGGACGCCCACGACCGCTTCCACGGCAACGGCACCCACGCCGGCAGCCACTGACCACTGCGGTCCTCACCACATCCGAGAGGCCTCCCTGTGCGAAAGAGCGCCATCCCCCGCGGTGTCTCCGCGGTGGCAACCGTCCTGACCCTGGCCGGTGTCCTGGCCGGCTGTGGGGGTGACGAGGCGGTGGGGGACCCGACCGGTGCGGTGGCCCTGGTGGCCGGAGCACGCAGCAACATGCCGCCGCCGCAGCTCGACGGTCCGGCGGCCGCGGTCTTCGATCAGGCTCTCCAGGACCAGTCACTCGTGACCATGGTCGTCGCTGACGGCGAACCCGCGGTGCAGTTCTCGGGGCAGATGCTCATCACGGGCAACAACGGACCTGCACGCGAGGAGAGTCGGGAGCGGAACAGGGAGACCCTGGCCGCAGAGATCGAAGCGCTCCGTGCGGAGGACGAAGAGGCCGATCTCCTCACAGCTCTGGAGGAGGCAGCGCGCAGCATCTCAGCGGTGGAGACGCCGCCTCGGACGATCGTGGTCGTCGACTCAGGCCTCTCCACCGTTGCGCCGCTGGACTTCACCCAGCCCGGCCTGTTGGAGGCGGACCCGGAGGAGGTCGTCGACAACCTGGTGGCGCTCGATGCCCTGCCGGACCTAGGTGGAGTCAGGGTCATCCTGCAGGGAATCGGCGACACTGCCGAACCTCAACAGCGGCTGAGCATCGCGCAGCGGAACAACCTCATCGCCATCTGGAAGGCGATCATCGCCGCCGCCAATGGGGGCGTTGAGCCCGAGGTCGAGGACACACAGCTGAGCCGGGAGCTCCTCGATGAGGAGCTGCCGAGAGTCACGCTTGTGCCGGTGCCCGAGGGGCCGGTCTGCGTCAAGGGAACCATCGTGCTCACCGGGGCCGACGTCGCGTTCCGGCCGGACTCGGCCGAGTTCGTCGACGAGGCCGAGGCCCGGACGGTCCTGGCACCCATCGCCGGGCAGTTGGTCGGGAACGGCGTGACGGCGACCCTGACCGGGACCACGGCGGACGTCGGTGACATCACCGGACAGAAGGACCTCAGCCGACTACGTGCCGAGGCGGTCCGGGACCTGCTCGTCGACCTCGACGTCCCGGCCGGCAACCTGACCCCTGACGGCGTCGGGAGCGAGTTCCCCGGCTATGTCCAGGACCACGACGCTGAAGGCAACCTGCTCCCTGGCCCGGCGGCGCAGAACCGGAAGGTCATCATCACGCCGTCGATCGGGACCGCGGGCCTGGCCTGCGACTGACGGACGGTGCCCCGGCCGCCCTCAGGACGGCCGGGGCGCCGCGACTCACGCGACCCGACGGGCCCCGACGTAGCTCGGCATCGAGTCGAGGTTCACGACCTTGACCGGCTGGCCGGCGGTGGAGGCGTGCACCATCTGGCCGTTGCCGATGTACATGGCCACGTGCGAGACCGGGCTGTAGAAGAACACCAGGTCACCGGGCTTGAGGTCGGACTTCGCCACCGGAGCGCCGAAGGTCGACTGCGCCCGCGAGGTGCGCGGCAGCTCGACGCCGGCCGCCCGGTAGGCGAACGTCGTCAGCCCCGAGCAGTCGAAGGCGTTGGGACCGGTGGCGCCCCAGCCGTACGGGTCGCCCTGCTGGGCCAGGGCGGTGTCGACGGCCTTCTGGGCGGCGCCGTTGGGGGCGGCGGCCGCAGCGAGGGCGACGGCGCCGGAACCGGCGTCACCGGCGTCAGCCTGGGCGGTGGCCGGAGCGAGGGTCACGGCGGCGCCGGCAACGGCGGCGATCGCGATCCCACGGAAAGAACGGCGTGCGAAAGACGTGCGTGCAGTCGTCATGGACGACGGGGTCTCCTGTTCTCCACGGCCGCCTACCGGGTTAGCTGACGGGTTCGGACGGGGGAGTCGCCCGGCGCGAGATGCGCTTCACCCCAGGGATGCGGTGGGTCCCCGGTCCGGGCGCGGCGGGTACCGCGTCCGGTTCGGCGTAGTCCGGCCGGTGTCACGCGGTTCGGTGACGAGAGGCCCGGCAGGACCGCGGACGACCGTAGGAGAGCGCGACGGCCGTCGCAGGCGGCCGGACGGTCGCGCGGCGGCGGCGTGTCCGGATGGCGACACGCCGCCGTGACCACGGAGGACTACGGAGCGCGCAGGAATGTCATGGGTGCGTTTCCGCAGGTCAGAGGCGTGGGACCAAAGTATGTGGAAGGCGGAGTGTTCTCACACGGCGTGACGTCCGTATCGCGGACAGCAGCTGGAACCCGGGGGTTGGCGCAGGCGTTGGGCGGGCACGACCACAGACGACCGAGAACGAGGAGGGACACACCCCATGGCCGGAATGATCCGGAAGCTGGTGGCGTCGGGGATCGCGGCGAAGGTCATCCAGGAGGCCCGCAAGCCGCAGAACCAGGCCAAGATCAAGGAGTTCATCGCCAAGATGGGCGAGCAGAACAAGAAGCGCGGCGGCGGCAAGGGCTACGGCCGCGGCCCCGTCCACTGACGGCTCCGCTGGGGAGCCCCCGCCCGGCACCGGGCGGGGGCTCCCGGTGAGCACCCACCGGGTCGCGGTGCTCGACGACCACCAGTCCGTGGCGGCCGAGTTCGCCGACTGGTCCCGCGTCCCCGAACCGCTCGACGTCGTCGCCTTCGCCGACCACCTCGACGACGAGGACGCCCTGGTCGAGCGGCTCGCCCCCTTCGACGTCGTCGCCACCGTGCACCTGGTCCTCGGCGAGGGCACCCGCGGCATCGTCGGGCGCGCCGAGCTCGGCCGGATGAAGCCCACCGCGATCCTGGTCAACACCTCGCGCGGGCCGGTCGTCGACGAGGCCGCCCTGGTCGAGGCGCTGTCCGACGGGCGGATCGCCGGCGCCGGCCTCGACGTCTACGACCGGGAGCCGCTGCCCGCGGACTCCCCGCTGCGCAGCGCGCCGCGCACGGTCCTCACCCCGCACCTGGGCTACGTCACCCGCCGCGGCTACGAGGTCTTCTACCGCGAGGTCGTCGAGGACGTCGCCGCCTTCATGGCCGGCTCCCCGGTCCGGGTGCTCGACCCCGCGTGACCGCTGCCCGGCGCGGGTACTCCCGCGGCATGACCGAGGGCAACCTGACCGGCCGGCCGGCCGGTGGCGTCAACGAACCGACCGACGGGGTCCCGGGCACGCGTCCGGAGGAGGACCTGGTCGGGCCGCCGTCGCAGCAGGAGGAGCCGCGCGCCGCCCGGGACGGTGAGATGTCGACCAACCCGGGCGAGAGCGCCAGCGGCGTCCCGGACACCGACCACCCGCTCGGCGGCCGGAACGGCTGACCTCGCGGCTACGGCCGGCCGGCGTGGGGGACGTCGACCTCGGTGGCCACCAGGACCGCCTCGCGCACCGGCGCCCGGTTGTGCTCGTAGAAGTCCGGCGCGCAGCACATCAGCAGCGTGCGGCCGTCGTCCCCGCCGAGCATGCAGGCGTAGACGCCCAGGCCGGACGGCGCGGCGACCTCGTCGAGGACCTCCCCGCCCTCGGCCACGCGGACCACCCGGCCGCCGACCGCGTCGGCCGCCCAGATCCGCCCCTCGGTGTCCAGCGCGCAGCCGTCAGGGGCGACCGTCAGCTGGCCGAGCACCTCGTCGACCGTCGTCCCGGTGACCTCCGGGCCGAGCGACGCCCACACCCGCCGGTTGGTCAGCGACCCGTCGGCGCCCAGGTCGAACGCGGTGTACCGGTTGCCCAGCGTCTCGCCGACGACGAGCGTGCCGCCGTCCGGGGTGATGACCGAGCCGTTCGGGAACTGCAGCCCCTCGGCGGCGACCGACACCGTGCCGTCCGGGTCGATGCGCTTGAGCGACGCGGTCGCGGCGTTCCCGCCGCCCATCAGGTCGAAGCCGAAGTCACCGACGAACACGTGCCCGCCCGCGTCGACCACCAGGTCGTTGAGGTGCCCACCGCAGTGCTCGGCCAGGTCGGCGTGGGGAGTGAGCGACCCGTCGGCGTACCGGAGCACCCGGCGGTCCTTCATCGACACGACCACCAGGGAGCCGTCGGGCAGCCAGCCCAGCCCGGACGGCTGCTGCTCCACCTCGACGACGACGGTCTCCGCACCGTCGGGGGTCACCCGGCTGACCGTGTGCCGGTAGAAGTCCGAGATCCACCACGTGCCCTCGTGCCAACGCGGCCCCTCGAAGAACCCGCCGCCCTCCAGGACCGTCCTGAGCTGCCGTTCCGCCATGCTCGGGCACCCTAGGGGGACCCGCCCCCTCAGCGAGGAGTCACACGTGCCCGGACCCGTGATCGCCGTCGTCGGAGCCACCGGCCAGCAGGGCGGCGCCACCGCCGCCGCACTGCTGGACGCCGGCGCCCGGGTCCGCGCCCTCGTCCGCGACTCGGGCAGGGCCCGGGACCTCGCCGACCGCGGCGCCGAGCTCGTCCCCGCCGACCTCCAGGACCCCGACAGCCTGCGGACGGCGTTCCGCGGCGCGCAGCGGGTGTTCGCGATGACCACCCCCTTCGGCCCGCGGGGTGTGGACGGCGAGGTCGCGGACGGCACCGCCCTGGCCGACGCGGCCGCCGACGCCGGCGTCGAGCACCTGGTGTTCAGCTCCGTCGGCGGCGCCGAGCGGGGCACCGGCATCCCGCACTTCGAGAGCAAGCGCCGCGTCGAGGAGCACATCGTCTCCCTCGGCCTGCCCGCCACGTTGGTGCGGCCGGTCTTCTTCATGGAGAACCTGCGGTGGATGGCGTCGGCCGAGGACGGCGCGGTCGTCGTCCGGATGGCGCTGCCGGCCGGGGTGCCGCTGCAGATGATCGCCGTCGCCGACATCGGCGCGGTCACCGCGGCCGTCCTGCTGGACCCCTCCCGGGTGCCCGGCGGCAGCATCGAGATCGGGGGCGACGAGCGGACCGGCGAGCAGGTCGCCGCCGCCTTCGGCGAGCGCGCCGGGCTGCCGGGCCGCTACGAGGCGCTGCCGCTGGACGCGCTCGGCG
This sequence comes from Geodermatophilus sp. SYSU D00697, assembly GCF_054050175.1. NCBI lineage: Bacteria > Bacillati > Actinomycetota > Actinomycetes > Geodermatophilales > Geodermatophilaceae > Geodermatophilus > Geodermatophilus sp. SYSU D00697. The sequence goes on along the minus strand of NZ_JBJGYV010000002.1, from coordinate 193,040 downwards.
ACGACGAGGACTCCCGGGCGATGTTCGCCTGGTTCGCGCGGCCGCCGGCCTACCGGGCCGACGTCGCCGCCACCCGCGCCCTGGCGCCCGGCCTGCAGGACCTGCCCACCTGGCTGGCCCGCACCGGCTGGACCCCCTGACGTCCCGGCGCGGACCGATCGCGGAGGGTCACGCCCGCCGCGTGTCGGGACGGGATCCCCGCGACACGGCCGGGGGAGCGGCGGGCCGCGGGTCCGGCTGCCCGAGGCTCCGTCGTCATGACGGGCAGAGTGGGGGTCCCCGGGCTGGCGTTGCCGATGGTCACGGCGGCGACCCGGCTGGACTACCTGAGCCGGCGGGACAACGCGACGGCGTCCTCGCGGCGGCGCGCCCCGGCACCCACGCACTCCTGGACGGCCCACCTGCGCGGCGAGGTGGACCCCCTCGACCAGGAGGAGTCCCTGGAGCTGCTCGACCTGGGCGTCGTCCTCGCCCGCCGGGCCTACGACGCGCAGCACCTGGGCATCCGCGCGGCGCTGCGCACCGGGGCGTCGTGGGCGCGGATCGGGGAGTCGCTCGGCACCACGCCGCTCAACGCGTGGAACCGGCACCAGCGGTGGATCGAGGAGCAGGTCGAGCTCTTCGAGGCCAGCCGCGGCCGGGACGGCCTGGACGACGCCGGCGCGATGGAGGCGTTGCGGCTGGCCGGTGACCGCCCGATCGGCCTGGGCTACGTCCGGCGCGCCGGGGACGCGGACCCCGGGAGCTGACCGCGGCGGCCGGTGCCGCCCCGGCGAGTCGTTTCCCCCCTCCGCACCCCGGGCAGGCCCCGGGGGACCGAGGGGATCCACGGAGGGACGACGACATGCAGGTCGGCTACAAGCTCGCCACCGAGGCGTTCGGGCCGGAGGAGGTCATCCGGCAGACGGTCCGCGCCGAGCAGGCCGGCTTCGACTTCGTGGAGCTGAGCGACCACTTCCACCCGTGGCTGGACGACCAGGGCCACAGCGCGTTCACCTGGTCCCTGCTGGGCGCCATGGCCGCGCGGACCGAGCGGATCGGCCTGGCCACCGGCGTCACCTGCCCGATGATCCGGTACCACCCGGCGGTGATCGCTCAGGCCGCGGCCACCGTGCAGATCCTCTCGGGCAACCGCTTCACCCTCGGGGTCGGCGCCGGCGAGCGACTCAACGAGCACGTCGTCGGGCAGGGCTGGCCGGCGGTGCGGATCCGGCACAAGATGCTCCGCGAGGCCCTGGAGATCATCCGGCTGCTGTGGCAGGGCGGCTACCGGTCCTACGACGGCCAGTACCTGCAGCTCGAGGACGCCCGCGTCTTCGACCTCCCCGACCAGCTCCCGGTCATCGCGGTGGCCAGCGGCGGACCCGAGGCCTCCAGGCTTGCCGCGGAGCACGGCGACGGGCTGTTCGCCACCGAGCCGCGCGGGGACCTGGTCGGCGCGTACCGGGACGCCGGCGGCAAGGGGCCGCACTACGCCGAGGTGCCGATGGCCTGGGCCGCCGACGAGGAGTCCGCCGTCCAGGCCGCCCTGGAGACCAGCCGCTGGGCGGTCACCGGCTGGAAGGTGATGAGCGAGCTGCCCAACCCGGTCAACTTCGCCGCCGCCAGCGAGACGGTGACGCCCGACGACATCCGGCAGCAGTTCTCGTGCGGCCCCGACCTGGACGCGCACGTGCAGCAGGCCCAGCCCTACGTCGACGCCGGCTTCGACCACCTGGTGCTGCAGAACACCGGCCCGGACCCGGACGGTTTCCTCGACGTCTGCGAGCGGGAACTCATCGGCCGGGTGCGCGCGCTGACGCCGTCGTCCTGAGCCCGGACCCGGGACTGCTCGGCCGACCCTCGGTCGGCGGGGTCACCACCTGCGGGTGCTCGTGCTCTGCGTACCGGGGGCATGCAGAGCACGAGCACCCGCAGGTGAGCACCCGCCCGGCGGCTCAGTCGCCCTTGACGTTGACCACCTGGCGCAACGTGTGCCGGACCTCCACCAGGTCGGCGGCGTCGGCCATGACGACGTCCACCGGCTTGTACGCGTCGGGGTGCTCGTCGAGGAACGCGTCCGAGCGGCCCCAGGCGATGCCCTTCATCCGGCGGTCCAGGTCCGCGCGGGTGAACAGCCGGCGGGCCTGGCCGCGGGAGTGGTTGCGGCCCGCGCCGTGGGGTGCGGAGTGCAGTGACTCGACGTTGCCCCGGCCGACGACGATGTAGGACGCCGTGCCCATCGACCCCGGGATGAGCCCCCACTGGCCCGCCCGCGCGGAGATCGCCCCCTTGCGGGACACCCAGACCCGCGTGCCGTAGTGCTCCTCGCGCTCGGTGTAGTTGTGGTGCGCGTTGACCACCTGCAGCCGCTCGACCTCCGTGGTGAGGAAGCGGGAGACCTGCTCGGCGACTCGGTCCATCATCTCCTCGCGGTTGAGGTAGGCGAACCGCTGTGCCCAGTGCAGCGCCTCCATGTAGGCGTCGAACTCCGGCTCGCCCTCCTCCAGGTAGGCGAGGTCGCGGTCGGGCAGGTCGACGTCCCGCGCTCCGGTGAGGTCCTTGGCCACCCGGATGTGCCGGGACGCCAGCCGGTTGCCCACCCCGCGCGACCCGGAGTGCAGGAACAGCCACACCCGGTCGGCCTCGTCCAGCGAGACCTCGATGAAGTGGTTCCCCGACCCGAGCGAGCCCAGCTGCAGCGGCCAGTTGTGCGCGACGCCGCCGGCCTGCGCGGCACCCGGCAGGTCCCGGAGTTCGTCCACCCGCGGCGCCGCCGTCTCGCGCAGCTTCTTGTTGTAGCGGCCGGCCGACAGCGGGATCGCCCGCGAGATCTGCTCGTGCAGGGTCGCCAGGTTGCGGCCGCGCAGGTCGTCGCCGGTGAACTGGGTGCGGACCGCCATCATCCCGCAGCCGATGTCCACCCCGACCGCCGCCGGGATGATCGCGCCGTCGGTCGGGATCACCGAGCCCACGGTCGCCCCCAGGCCCAGGTGCGCATCGGGCATCAGTGCCATGTGCGGGTTGATGAACGGCATCGAGGCGGTGCGCTCGGCCTGCATCCGGGTGGTCGGCTCGAGGATCGACGCCCAGTTGAGCAGGCGGTCGCTGATCTTCTCCACGCCCGACCGGTACCCCGCGCGGCGGCCTCAGTCCTTCTTGCCCTCGTCCTTCTTGTCGCCGTTCCCGTTCCCGTTCCCGTTGCCCTGGTTGCCCTCGTTGCCGTTCCCGCCGCCCTGCTTGCCGTTGCCCCCGCCCTCGTTGCCGTTGCCCTCGTCGGGCTCGGCCTCGTCCTCGTCGGGGTCCTCCTCGGCCGGCGCGGAGGACGGGGCCGGCGGGGCGACGGCGTGCGTGACGGTGACCGTGTCGCCCGGCTGCAGGGTGCCGAGCGGGTCGAGGGCGATCACCTGCCCGGCGGGCACGTCACCGGTCTGCAGCGGCCGCGGTCGCACGGTCAGGCCCAGCGCGCCGAGCTCGTCCGCGACCTCGGACACCGGGCGGCCGACGTAGTCCCCGGAGGCGACCTCCACCCCGGCCGGCGCCGACGGCGAGGGGGCCGGCTCCGCGGTGGGGGAGGACGTGCCGCGGGTGCCGAGCACCACCGCGCCCACCACGACGGCCAGCACGAGCAGCGCGACCAGCGGCACGAGCAGCCGCCGCGCCGGCCGGCGGCCGGGCCCTGACGGCAGCACGCGGGTCGCCGGTGCGGCGTCGGCGGTGGCCAGGACCCGGGTCCGTTCGCGCTCGGGTGCTCCGCCGTCCAGGGCGTGCAGCAGGGCGGCGCCGTCGGGGAGGCGGTCCGCGGGGTCCGTGGCGAGGGCCCGCTCGACGACCCGGCGCAGCTGCGGCGGGACGTCGGGCGGCAGGGGGCCGAGGCGCTGAGAGACCTTCTGCGCGACGACCTGCAGGGGGTTCTCCCCGTCGAAGGCCCGGCGGCCGGTCAGGCACTCGTACGCCACCACGCCGAGCGCGTAGACGTCGCTGGCCGGCGTCGCCTTGGCCCCCTGCGCCTGCTCGGGGGAGAGGTACCGCACCGTCCCGATGACCTGTCCGGTCCGGGTGATCGACGCGCTCGACGCCGACCACGCGATCCCGAAGTCGGTGATCTTCACGGTGCCGTCGGCGGCCACCAGGAGGTTGGCCGGCTTGACGTCCCGGTGGACCACCCCGGCGGCGTGGGCGGCGGCCAGCCCGGCGGCGGCCTGGCGCAGGACGTCCCGCGTCCGGTCGGGGCCCAGCCGGCCCTCCCGCGCCAGCACGGCCGAGAGCGGTTCGCCGTCCACCAGCTCCATCACGAGGTAGGCCAGCCGCTGCCCGCCGGGGCCGGTGGTCTCCCCGTAGTCGTGCAGCGTCGCGATGGAGGGCGCGGTCAGACCGGCCGTCAGCCGGGCCTCGGCGCGGAAGCGGGCCAGGAAGCCCGGGTCGTCGGTGTACTCGCTGCGGAGCAGCTTCACGGCGACCGGCCGCTCCAGGACGACGTCCCGGGCACGCCACACCTGGCCCATGCCCCCGGTCGCCAGGAGGGCTCCCAGCTCGTACCGGTTCCCGAGGACCGAACCTGCCAGCTCCACCGGTCACCTCCGTGCTCGTGGGATCGCGCCGCCGTACCCGGTATCGGCGTCCCGTGCGGCCGACCGGAGCGTGCCGGGGGGGCGAGCCGGCGTCAGACCGGGTCGACCAGGCGCAGCGGCGGGGGAGAGGTCAGCCGCTTCACCAGGGTCACCCGGTGCCGGCCGTCGGGGTCGTGCGCGAAGTCCAGCCGGTCCACCAGCGCCTGCATCAGCTGCAGCCCGCGCCCGCCGCCGTCCAGGAGGGAGCCGTCCCGGTCCTGCGGCGGCGCGTCGGGGTCGAAGCCCTGGCCGTCGTCGAACACGCTGATCCGGCAGGTCCCGGAGTCGATGGCGACCTGCACCTCGTAGCCGCCGTGCTCCCCGGCGTGCTGGACGACGTTGGCGCAGGCCTCGGTCAGCGCCAGCGTGATCTCGTCGATCACTCCCCGCTCCACGCGCAGGTGCTCCAGCGCCTGCCGGCACAGCCCCCGGACGAAGGGGACGCTGTTGCTGTCCACCGGAAGGCGGACGCTGAACCCGATGTCCACGCCTGGCTCCCCTCTCCTGTCCGGTGGCATCTACCCTGCGGAGGGCCAGTGGACCACGACGAGGGGACCGATTCCCTTGCTCTTCGAGATCGAGCGGACGACGGTTCTCGGGCGACCGGCGCTGAGAGTACGCGGAGAGCTCGACATCGCGACCTCGCCACAGCTGGCGGAGGCCGTCGACGCCGTGCTGGCCACCGAGCCCCGCTCGATGGTGGTGGACCTGACCGACACCACGTTCCTGGACTCCTCCGGCGCCCGCCAGCTGGCCTGGTGCGCGCGGCGGGCCACCCGCAGCGGGGTGCGGCTGCAGGTGGTCTGCCCCCGCGACAACCGACCGGTCCGGCTGGTCGTCGACCTGCTGGAACTCCAGGCGCTCGTGCCGATCGTCGAGGCGGCCAGCCTGACCGAGGGGGAGGTCGGCCCGTAGGGTCGCGGCGGTGAGCACATCGCCCGACGACAGCCGCGGGAGCATCGCAGCGAGGAACGAGCGAGGAGCGGATCGCGGCGCGGAGTCGGGCCGGAGTGCACCACCCACGGAGGTCGGCGACGAGGCGCTCGCCCGCTGCGCCGACGAGCCGATCGCCGTCCCCGGGGCGATCCAGCCGCACGGTGTCCTGCTCGCCGTCACCGAGCCCGACCTCCGGGTCGTCGTCGCCTCGGCCAACGCCGCCGAGCTGCTGGGGACCGAGCCGGCGTCCCTCGCCGATGTGCTCACGTCGGCCGACCTGGACCGGCTGCGCGACGGGCTGGCCGGTGACCTCGCGCTGCTCAACCCCCTGCGGGTGACCGTGGCCGGCGGCGAGGTGGACCTCGTCGTGCACCGCGCCGAGGGGCTGCTGGTCACCGAGTGGGAGCCGCTGACCGGTGCCGAGCAGGGCGGCGCCGACTGGCACCGCCGGCTGCCCGTCGTGCTGCAGCGGCTCTCGGCCGCGGCCACGCTGGAGGAGCTCGCCACGACCCTCGCCCGCGACGTCCGGGCGCTCACCGGCTTCGACCGCGTGATGGTCTACCGCTTCGACCCGGAGTGGAATGGCGAGGTGGTCGCCGAGGACCGCCGGGAGGACCTCGAGCCCTTCCTCGGTCTGCGCTACCCGGCCAGCGACATCCCCGCCCAGGCGCGCGCCCTCTACGCGACCAACTGGCTGCGGCTGATCCCCGACGCCACCTACCGCCCGGTGCCGCTGCACCCGGCGGTCAACCCGCTCACCGGCCGGCCCCTGGACCTCTCCGGCGCGGTGCTGCGCAGCGTCTCCCCGGTGCACCTGGAGTACCTGGCCAACATGGGCGTGGTCTCCTCCATGTCGGTCTCGCTCATCGACCGCGGCCGGTTGTGGGGTCTGGTCTCCTGTCACCACTACGCCGGCCCGCACCGCCCCTCCTACGCCGACCGGGTGGCCGCCGAGTTCCTCGGCCGGACGGCGTCCCTGCTGCTGCACACCACTGTCGAGGCCGCCGAGCGGGGGGACGCCGTCCGCGTGGCGCAGCGGCAGGCGGAGCTGGTGGCCGCGCTCGGCCGGAGCCCGCGGACGCCCGCGCGGGCGCTCACCGGGGGCAGCCCGAGCGTGCTGGACCTGGTGCCCGCCTCCGGCGCCGCGGTGCGGCTGGGCGGCCGGCTGCACCTGCTCGGCAGCACCCCGCCGGCGCAGCGGGTGCCCGGACTGGTGGCCGGGCTGCTGGACACCGGACACCCGGCGACCGACGCACTGGGTCGGGTGGTCCCCGCCGCGGCCGACGTGGCGGCCACCGCCAGCGGGCTGCTCGCCGTCGAGGTCGGCAGCGGGAGCGGGGACTTCCTCGCCTGGTTCCGGCCCGAGACGCCGCGCGAGGTGACCTGGGGCGGCAACCCGCACACCCCGAAGACCGTGCCGACCGACGCCGGCCCGCGGCTGTCCCCGCGCCGATCCTTCGCCGCCTGGCGCGAGACCGTCCGCGGGACGGCGACCCCGTGGCGGGAGCACGAGGTCGCCGCCGCGCAGGCGCTGGCCGCCCACGTCACCGAGTTCGCGCTGCAGCGGGCCGGCGAGGACAACCGGCTCGCCGCGGCGCTGCAGCGCACCCTCCTGCTCGAGGAGCTGCCCAAGGTCCCCGGCCTGGCGTTGGCCGCCCGCTACCGCCCGAGCGCCGCGGACGTCGTGGGCGGCGACTGGTACGACCTGGTCCCGCTGCCCAGCGGCCGGGTGTCGATCGTGCTGGGCGACGTCGCCGGGCACGGGCTGGCCGCCGCGGCGATCACCGCCCAGCTGCGGCACGCGCTGCGCGCGCACCTGCTCCGCGACCTCGGTCCGGCCGCGGCGCTGCAGGGGCTGGGCGAGGTGGTCGCCGCGCTGCTGCCCGGTGAGCTCGCGACCGCCGTCGTCGCCGAGGTCGACCCGGCCACGGGGGCGGTCGCGCTGTCCAGCGCCGGGCACCTGCCGGTGCTGCACGCCACGGCCGGCGGGGTCGACCTGCTGGCCGGCCGGCGCGGGCCCGCGCTGGGTCTGCTCGACGACGCCGAGTACCCCGAGACCCGGCTGCACCTGGCCGGCGAGGACCGGTTGCTGCTGTTCAGCGACGGCCTGGTCGAACGCCGCGACGTGCCGCTCGAGGAACGGCTGGGCGCGCTGCGCTCCGCGGTGGCCGCCGGCCGCGACCCCGAGACGCTGCTCGACGACGTCCTCGCCGCGCTGGACCCGCCGGACACCGACGACGTCACCCTGGTCGGCCTCGGCCGCACCTGAGGGCGCGGCCGGGCACCGGTCCTACTCGGCCCGGTCGTCGCCGTGCCGGCGGTGACCGACCGGCGGCTGCCGGCGGGCGATCCCGTCCAGCCGCTGGGTCAGGTCGGCCTGGGCGTCCTCGTCGTCAGCCGCATGCCGCCCGAGGGTGGGCATCCGGAACTCAGCGGTCTCGTCGAGCAGGTGTCGGGCCACGATGATGTCCTTCCGCGCGTGGTCGACCCCGAGCGTAGAAGCCGGGCCCGGTGCCCCCGGGGTGGCTGGGACGGGTGTGACCGCTGGGTCGGCCGGAGCCGAACAGCACAGCGTTCGTGCTCTGCCCACACACGCTCGGCCCACCCCGGAGGCATGGGGTCCGGGCACGCTCGTGCTCTGCATGCCCACGGCACGCAGAGCACGAGCCCCCGGAGAGGAGGTGGACCGGGCAGGGGTCGGTCCCGGCGTCCTCGTGCTCTGCATGGCCACGGCATGCAGAGCACGAGCTCCCGGAGAGGGAGGTGGACCGGGCAGGGGCCTGTCCTGGCGTGCTCGTGCTCTGCGTGCCCACGGCATGCAGAGCACGAGCTCCCGCCGGGGTACCCGGTCGACCGGGACGGCGGCGGCGCTGGGCTACCCGGTCGGTCGGGACGGCGGCGGCGGGGGACCCGCTCGGTCGGGACGGCGGCGGCGGGGGACCTGCTCAGTCGGGACGGCGGCGGCGCCGGCGGGGTAGCTCTTCGTCGGCGCCGCGGCTGCGGGCGAAGGACTCCGCGAGGTCGGCCGGCCAGCCGTCGTCCACCAGCAGCAGGGCCAGCTGGCGGGCGAGGATGCCGTCGACGTCCGCGGCCGGCAGCTCGGAGCCGAAGACGACCTCCCGCAGCGCCCAGCCGTTGCCCGCGGTGCCGCCGGTGGCCACCGCGGCGGCGAGCCTCTCGACGCCGGGGACGTCCATCCGCAGCGCGGCCCAGCGCAGCACCGGCGGCAGTCCCGACTGCGGAACGGCGCCCTCCAGCCGGGCCAGCCAGCCGACGTCGGCGAGCAGCAGGTGCCCGAGCAGCGTCCGGTGCGACTCCTCCCACGGGACGCCGGCCCGCCGCCACTGGGCCACGAGCGCGTCGCCGACCACGCGCCGGCGGGTCGCGAGCAGCGCCAGCTCCCAGGCGTCGTCGGTCAACTCCAGCAGCGGCAGCGCGACGCCGAGGCTCAGCGCCTGCTCGACGAGCAGGCCCGCCGCCCGGTCCAGGGTGGCGATCCGCCGGCCGCGGGCGACCTCGGCGGCCAGGGCGGCGCACAGGTCGCCCTGGGTGATCCCGGCGATCTCCACCGCCCGCTCGGCGGGGCCCTCGGCGCCGTCGAACACCTCGTCGAGCAGCGCGGTCAGCACACCGCCGCGCACCCGCTCGGCGGCGACCGGCGACTGCCCGACCGCCGCCTTCAGGGACGCGGCCACGGTCCGGTCGCCGGCGGCCAGCTCCAGCGCGGCGGCGGCGTTGCGCCCGCGGGCCAGCCACCGCGGGCCGGCCTCGGAGTCCAGCACGCACGCCACCTGCTCGCCGGTCAGCTCGGGGGCGTCCTGCTCGGCCCAGGCGTCGGCGAACAGCCACGCGTCCAGCCGGCGCAGGTCGCCGACCGGGTCCGGCGCCAGCTCCCCCTTGCTCGCGGCCTCGAGCAGCGTGCGGGCCCGATCGGTGTCGGCCGCGCGCGCCGCCGACCGCGGCAGGGCGTCGGAGAGCTCCACCCGCACCGGGGCGGTGTCGCCGTCGTCCGCCCGCGGGCCGGCCGTCAGCGAGACCCCCGCGGTCAGCGCCCGCGGCAGGACGTCGAACAGGACGTCGGCGACCTCCCGGCCCGACGGCGTCCGGCGCGGCAGCGGGCAGACGCCCTCGCCGGCGGCGAGGACCGCGAGCAGCCGGGCCAGGCTCGGGGTGAGCGCGTCGACCTCGTCGGTGGTCAGCACCGGCACGGTGCGATCGGTCGCCGGCACCCGCAGCGGCGGCAGCTGGTCGGTCGGGGTGGCGCCCTCGGGCAGCCCGTCGAGGAACCGCCCGGCCCGGCGCAGCGCCAGCAGCTCGCGGACCCCCAGCCGGCCGCCGTCGTCCCAGAGCAGGTGCACCAGGTAGTTGCCGGGCCGGCCGAAGCCGTCGGCGCTCGCGGCGACCGTGCGGTGCAGCAGCCGGCCGCCGGGGCGGTGCACCAGCCCGAAGGTCTCGGTGGCGTCGGGGGTGAACCCGACCAGCGCGCCGAGCGCCTTACGGGTGCGGCCCACTTCGGCCGGCCAGTCCGCCGAGTGCGCGAAGACGCCGAAGCCCGGCCCCTCCAGCGTCCGCGGGGCCGAGGTGTAGATCGCTTGCGCGCAGGCCCGGACGCTCATCCGGACCACTCGCGGTACGGCGCCGAGCCGGCCTCCTCCGGGTCGAGGCCCTCCTCGGAGAGGAAGCCGTGGCGGGCCAGGAGGACCAGCAGCGGGTCCAGGCAGCCGACCGGGGCGATCTCCGGGTAGCCGCCGTCCTTGGCGTCGGCGCCGGTGGCCGACACCGCGTGCACGGTCGGCCGCGGGAGCCGGTTGAGCACCGCGGTGAGCAGGTTGGAGCCGCCGCTGAGCTCGAGGAAGTCCACCAGCCGGGAGCTGGTGTCCCGCACCTCGCCGAACCAGTGCGCCAGCGGCCGCGCCGCCAGGTCGGTGTCGCGCAGGGTGTCGGTGGGGAAGTCGGGGAGGCCGCGCAGCTTGTCGGCCTTGGTGAGCACCACGGCCGCCGAGACGCCGGTCAACGGGCTGTCCTGGTGCAGGTTGCGCGCGCTGCGCAGCAGGTTGGCCAGGTTGACCACCATCTGCGTGTGCCGGGCCAGGCCCATCGACTCCTCGCCCGGGTCGGCCAGGTGGCGCAGCCGGGGGAAGACGCCGGGGGAGAGCAGCACCAGCACCGAGGACGCCGCGTAGAGGAACTTCCCGTACTGGCCCATGTCCTCGGCGCGGTAGAGCTGCTCGCCGGAGGCGTCGAAGAAGACCAGGTTGACCGCCCGCTCCGCGCCGCTGCGGCCGGTGCCGCGCAGGACCAGCATGAACGGCTCCGGTGAGCTGCCCTCGCCGAGGAGCGGCAGGGTCAGCGGCAGCTGCCGGCGCTGCACCATCAGCCGGTAGCGGTAGTCGTCGAACCGGGCGGCGCTCTCCTCGTCCATCTCCACCGAGATGCCCAGCGGCGCCAGTGCCCCCTCGTGCAGCAGGTCGATGAGCACGGTCAGGTAGGTGCTCTTCGACGCGCCGGTCAGCCCGACCAGGCCGACGACGATCGTGGGCCGGTCGAGGTAGTCCGGCGGCAGCCGGTGCCCCCGCGGGCAGGTGGGGCTGACGTTGGCCGCGGCCGCGCCGGCGGCGTCCTTCGGGGTGGGTGGCGGCACCGGGTCGGCGCGCAGCGGTTCGAGGAACCGCTGCCACCGGGTGCGGCGCTCGACCGGCGGCCGGTGCGCGACGCCGTGGGCGTCCCGCCACACGGGGGTGGTCAGGGGCTCGAGACAGCGGGGGCAGACCCGGCGCTTCATCGCCATCAGCGGACGAAGACGACGAAGAAGAGGACGGCGACCGCGCAGAACACCGCCAGCAGCACCCGCTGCCGCTCGCGGTAGCGGTGCCGCCGCGCGTCGAGGCGCTGCTGGGCCAGGGCCCGCTCGTACAGTCCGGACACGGTCGGGGAGACCTCCTTGCGCTAGAAGACCAGGTGGTAGGCGACGGCGAGGACGAGGCCCGCGAGGATCCCCAGGACCACCGCCACCGCGATCGCCGCGGCGAAGCCGGCCCAGGTGTCGGCGACCGCGCGTTCCAGCCGGCCCAGCTCGTAGCGCGCCGCCTCGACGACCGCCCCCACCGACTGCAGGTCGCGCATCGTCGTCCGCGGGTCGGCGATCTGCGAGGTCCCGCCCAGCCACCGGGTGTGCTGCTCGACCTGCTTGGCCAGCCTGGCCACCGACGGGCGCTTCTCGGGGGCGAACTTCAGCGCGGCGGAGACGCTGTCGAGCAGGTTGGGCGGCACGAGGGACAGGTTGAGCCGGCCCGCGCGCAGCGCGAGGAAGTAGTCGGAGTCGGGCATGGTGTCGTCGGGGTCCACCGGGTGGACCGCGCCGGCGGCGTAGGCGATCACCATGCCCCAGCTGTAGACGTCGCTGGCCTCGGTGAGCACCGCGCCCTGCAGCTGCTCGGGGCTGGCGAACAGCTTGGTGCCCAGCGCGGCGATGCCGGTGGTCGAGGTGCCCGACGGCGGCTCCGGGCCGATGTAGCGGCTGATGCCGAAGTCGACGAGCCAGACGTCGGCGCCGGAGATGATGATGTTGCCCGGCTTCACGTCCCGGTGGACGACGCCGGCGGCGTGGACGTCCCGCAGCGCCCGGAGCAGGCCGATCGCGATCCGGCGCAGCTCCTCGGCGTTGAGCCCGGCCGAGCGGCGGGCCAGGAACTCGTCCAGCGGCGTGCCGGTCACGTACTCCTGCACGTAGTAGGGCGCGTCGGCGGTGAGGTCCTGGTCGACGATGCGGGCCACCCGGGAGCTCTTCACCCGGGCGGCGTTCTCCACCTCCCGCGCCAGCCGCTTGCGGGCCAGTTCGGGCGCGGCCTCGGGCAGCCGCTTGATGACGACCAGCGGGCTGTCCGGCCCGGTCGAGCCGACGAAGACGTCCGCGCCCTGGCCGCCGCGCGGCAGCCGGCAGAGCAGCTCGTAGGGCCCGATGGAGGAGGGGTCGCCGGGCTCGAGCAGCTCGACCTGGCGGGTCCCGGCGAGGTCGGCGACGGCTCCGGTGGGGTCGAGTGCCTCGTCCACGTGCGGGGCCCTCCCTGTCGTCAGCAGGCGGACCCCGACCGTAGATCGCGAACCTGTGAACATCCATGGAGTTCCGCCCCACCCCGCACGGCACCGGGATTCGCGGGTACAACCGAGTTGTTGCGGGAGCGAACGATCTCAGCCAGGTCAGGGGCGTTGATGAGCAGTGTCGGCACCGGCTCCCGGCCGGACACCGCCCGCACCTCGCACCGGGCGCCGCGGCGGGGTCCCTCGCCGTCGGTCGTCCTCGGCCTCGGCGCGGCCGGGCTGGCGGTGCTGCTCGTGCTGCTCGTGGTCGTCGTCGCCCGCGTCGGCGGGGAGCCCGACGCCGAGCCGGCCCCGACCGCGGAGGCGAGCCCGACGCCGGTGGACACCTCCGACCTCACCGCCCCCGCCAAGCGGGACGTCGCGATGCAGCTGATCTCCAGCGCGGAGAACTCGACCCTCGACTGGCGTGGCCAGTACGGCTACATCGAGTGGGACGTCGAGGGCGTCCCCGAGGAGAACCGCGGCTACACCGCCGGCCTCGTCGGCTTCTGCAGCGGCTGCGGCGACATGACCCGGCTGGTCGAGTACTACACCTCGATCGCGCCCGGCAACCGGCTCGAGCAGTACCTGCCCGCCCTGCGCGTGCAGGAGGAGCTCGGCATGGGCCACGTGACCCGCGAGGGCCTCGGGTCGGCGTTCGTCGCCGACTGGCGGGCGGCCGCCCGCGACCCGCAGTTCCAGGCCGCGCAGGACCACGTGGTCGACCAGGCCTACTTCGACCCGGCGGTGCAGCAGGCGCTCGCCGACGGCGTGCACGCCCTGGGCCAGTTCGCCTACTTCGACGCCATGGTCGTGCACGGGCCCGGCGACGACCGGCTCAGCTTCGGCGGCATCCGGGCGGCCGCGCTGGCCGTGGCCAGCCCGCCGTCCCAGGGCGGCGACGAGACCGAGTGGCTCGAGGCCTTCCTGGACGCGCGGGTCGAGGCGATGCAGGCCGAGCGCGCGCACCGCGACACCAGCCGGGTGGACGAGGCGCAGCGGGTCTTCCTCGAGGAGGGCAACCTCCACCTCAACGTGCCGCTGCGCTGGTCGACCTACGGGGACGACTACCGCATCCCCTGACCCGCGGTCAGCCCACGGTGAGCAGCCCGGACTCCTGGCGGGTGAGCCGGCCGGCGTCGAGCACCCGGGTCAGCGCCGACTCCAGCAGCGGAGCGAGGGACGGCGTCCGGCGGCGGTAGCCGAAGACCTCCGCCGTCCGCAGGATCAGCTCGTCGGGCGTCATCCCCGCGCTCGCCCGGCACAACGCGACCATCGCGTTGCCGACCTCCTCCGGCGCGACGTGCTCCAGCGGCCGGTCGGTGCTGGCGGCCTGGCGGCGGAAGGCCGCCCAGGTCGCGCGGTCGGTCGCCTCGGGCCAGACGAACTCGCCGTCGAGGGTCCCCGGCGGCAGCAGCCCGAGCAGCGCGTCGCGGCGGGCCTCGCTGACGCGGGTGAGCCCGAAGGCGCTCCCGGTCAGGCGGGCCAGCCGGTCGCGGTGGATCGGACCCTCGGCCCGGATGCCGGCGTTCAGCACGCGCTTGACCGTGCGGGCCACGCGCGCGTCGGAGAGCTGGTCGAGCAGCTTGCGCTCCCCGGCGGTCTTGGGCACCCAGGGGACGAAGGGGACCTCGCCCTCGAGCAGGGACTCGGCCGGGACCTTCCTCAGCGCCCGGCGGGCGGGCCGGGCCGGCGCGGCCTCGGCGGCCGGGGTGGCGTCGGCTCCCGGAGCGGACTCGGCGACCGGGGCCGGGTCGGTGATCGGCACGTCGAGCACCGCGGGCGCCGCGGCGCGCAGCGGGGCGACGGACCGCACCTCGGAGGCCGGTGGCCCCGCGGGTGCCGGCACGACCACCGGCGCCGCGACCTCCTCGGGCTCCGCGACGTCGAACGAAGGAGCCGCGACGGCGACCGAGGGAGCCGAGGCCGCCGGGGCGGCCAGCGCGGGCGCCGGGACGGCGGCGACGGCGGCGGCCAGGCGGTCGAGCACCTCCTCGCGGTCGCGCAGCCAGGTCGGCAGCCAGACCCGCTCGACGGCGGGCCAGCGCAGCATCCCGGACAGCACCTCCACCGGCAGGCCGTCGCGGTCGCCGACGGTCCGCCGCCGCGCCCACGCCGGCCCGTCCAGCAGCACCGCCATCACCGGCGCGTCGGGGGCGTCGGCGCGGGCGACCGAGAGGTCCACCCGGAACTCCGACAGGCCGACGTCGGTGCGCACCACCAGCCCGCGCTCGCGCAGCGCCGCCGCGATCTCCTCGCGGTGCCGGTCGGGGACGGCGACCGGACGGGCGTCCCGAGGCAGCGCGTCGGTGCCGAGTGCGGCCAGGTCCAGGTAGGCGCGCAGGTGCTTCACGCCGACCGACGAGGTCTGCTCGGCGCGCAGCTGGGACGGGTCGAACGAGGTGAAGACGACGACCTGCCGGCGGGCGCGGGTGACCGCGACGTTGAGCCGGCGCTCGCCGCCGACCCGGTTGAGCGGGCCGAAGTTCAGCGGCAGGAACCCGCGGTCGTTGACGCTGAAGCCGGTCGAGAAGAGCACCACGTCGCGCTCGTCGCCCTGCACGTTCTCCAGGTTCTTGACGAACAGCCCCTCGCCGTCGGTGCGGTCCAGCGCCTCGACCAGCCGTTCGTCGCCGGCGTCGCGGAGCAGGCCCTCGATGTAGGCCCGCTGCTGCGCGTTGAACGTGACCACGCCGATCGAGGGGAGCGCCTCCGGAGACGCGTCGAACCGGCGGCGGATCTCCGCGACGACCGCCTTGGCCTCCATCGGGTTGGTGCGCAGCAGCCGCCCGGCGCCCGAGCGGTGGAAGGTGCCGTTGACCCGGACCAGCGAGATGCCGCGGCCGTCGACGTCCGCCGACGGCCGGCCGTGGGTCGGCGCGGGGAACGAGGAGAGCCGGTTCTCGTAGTAGTTGGCGTTGCTGAATGCGATGAGCGACTCGTCCTGGCTGCGGTAGTGCCAGGACAGCCACTGCCGCGGCACCCGCGCCTGGACGCACTCGGAGAGGATCGACTCCTCGTCCTCCACCGCGGTGCCGAGAAGCTCGATGGCGTCGTCCTCGGCCGAGCCGGACGACGGCTCCATGAACGACGTCGGCGGCATCTGCTTGCTGTCGCCGACGACGACCGCCGCCTTCGCCCGGCCCAGCGCCCCGACGGCGTCGGCCACCCGGATCTGCGAGGCCTCGTCGAAGACGACCAGGTCGAACAGGCCCGCCTCGGCCGGGAAGAACCGCGCCACCGAGTCGGGGCTGACCAGCACGCACGGCATGACCGCGGTGACCAGCTCCCCGTACTCCGCGAGCAGCCCGCGCACACCCAGCCGGCTGCGGGACTTGGCCAGCTCCCGCTGCAGCGCGCCGACCTGGCCGTTGCCGCTGGCGGCGTCGAAGGGCCGGGAGGCCAGCACCGAGCCCGGCAGCGCGGTCCGCAGGTGCTCGCGCACCGCTCGGGAGGCGGCGGTGAACCGGACGATGGCCTTCTCGTGGACGTCGGCGTCGAACCCGTCGAGGCCGGAGGCGCCGCGGCGCTCGTCCACCGAGGCCCGGGCCATCCCGTGCTCGAAGGCGCGGACGGCGTCGTCGGCGAGCAGCTCCCCGCGCACCAGCAGCGCGCGCGCCTCGTGCAGGCCGGCGGTGCGCAGCGGCTCGAGGGTGTCGATGAAGTCCGCCCAGCGGCGCAGCGACATCAGCCCGGTGTGCTCCACCCCGCGCTCGGGGCGGGTCATCTGCCAGCGCAGCACCAGCCCGTCGTCCCCGGCCCAGTCGGCCAGCCGGCGCTCGTCGCTGCTGCACACCCGCAGCAGCGCGGCGACCGCGCCGCGCAGCCGGGCGATCGCGGTGGCCGCGGCGGCGTCCGGGCCGGGGCCCTGGACGACCCAGCGGCGCAGCGCGACGGCGAACTCGCTGGCGCTGTCGGTGGCGGTGCCGGCCCGCTCCAGCCACTCGACCTGGCCGACCAGCAGCTCGGGCTCGGCCAGCGGGTTCCAGGTGGGCGGGACGGACAGCCCCGGGATGACCGAGGCGCGGGCGACGATGCCGGCGGCCGCGGTCTGCACCCGCCACAGCGCGGCGGTCAGCTCCGGGACGTCCTTGAGCTTCACCTTCACGCCCGGCCGCAGCACGGGGGCCAGCCGGTCGCGGACGGCGCGCAGCCCCTTCCGGCGGGCCAGCCAGCGGCCGGCCTGCGCGGTCTGCGCGGCGACGTAGAGATCGGCCAGCGGCAGCTCCAGCGCGGCCGGCGTGGCCAGCTCCATGCCCGGGTGGACGGCGGAGGAGAACGCGGCGACCTCGCCGAGCACGGTCGTCGTCGCGACGGTCCACCGCTCCGTGGGCACTTCGTCGAGGACGTCCAGCGTCGTCCGCGGGCCGGAGAGGACGTGGGCGAGCGCGTCGAGGTCCGAGGGCTTGCGCACCTCGCGCAGCACCCGGGCCAGGTGCGGCTCGACGGGCAGCTCGCGGATGGCCTGGTCGACGGCGGCCGCGGCCTGCTGCGCGGCGAGCAGGTCCACCCGCGCGGTGTCGACGAACGCCCAGGCGTGCCGCGGGGAGGGGCGGACCAGGTCGGCGATGTCGGGCAGCAGGGCCAGCGCCCGGCGCACCGCGGTCAGCGTCTCGGCCGACGCGGCGGCCACGAACGGCGTCGGCAGCGGCAGCGCCGGGACGCCGTCGCGCACCGACAGCACCGCCGTCCGCGCCGAGTAGAACGACAGCCCGGCGGCGTTCTGGGCGTGCAGCCGGTCGGCGTAGCGGGCCAGGGTGCGGCGGGCGGAGCGGAGGTCCTCGCCGTCGGCGGCCAGGCCCTGCTCGTCGACGGCGACCGCGTGCTCGAGCGCGGCCTGGATCTGCGCCCGCACCACAGAGGCCCGGCTGCCCTTGTCGTGCAGGTCCAGCGCGAACGGGCCCATGCCCACGGCGTCCAGCCGGCGCGCGACGACGTCCAGCGCCGCCCGCTTCTCGGCGACGAACAGCACCTTCTTGCCGTCGGCCACCGCGCGGGTGAGCAGGTTGGTGATCGTCTGCGACTTGCCGGTGCCGGGCGGGCCCTCGAGCACGAACGTGCGGCCGGCCGCGGCCTCGGCGACCGCGCGCAGCTGCGAGGCGTCGGCCGGCACGGGGCAGGAGGCGGCGAGCTCGTCGAGGTCGACCCGGCCGGCGGTGTCCGGCACCGGGTCGGCGAAGGGCTCGGTCGGCTCGTGCACCAGGTGGGCGACCAGCGGGTTGGCGGTGAAGTCGGCCCAGTGCTCGTCGAGGTCCTTCCAGAGCCGGTACTTGGCGAACTGGAGGACGGCGAGGTCGGCAGTGGGCTCGACGCGGTGGGGGAGGGCGGCGTCGGCCAGCGCCTGGCGCATGGCCTGCAGGGCACGGTCGAGGTCGATGCCGGCGCCGTCCTCGGCGGGTTCGATGAGCCCGGGGACGGTCAGCCCGTGCACCTGCCGCAGCTTCTCCAGCAGGCAGTAGTTGGGCGTGCTGCTGCCGGTCTCGTCGAGGGTGAGCTTGTAGACGCCGTTGCGGCTGGTCGGGGTGAGCGTGACCGGCACCAGCACCAGCGGCGAGCGCAGCGGCCGGCCGTCGAGCTCCCAGACCAGGCTGCCCAGTGCCAGATACAGGTTGTTGGCGCCGGTCTCCTCGCGCACGGTCTTGGCCTTGTAGGCCAGGTTGCGCAGCCGGGGCAGGTAGCCGCCCTCGGTGACGTCGGCGTGCACGCCCTTCCGCTCGAGCAGCAGCTCGGCGAGGGAGTCGGCGGGCAGCTCGGCCGCCGACCGCAGGCCGCGCTCGCGGTGGACCGCGGCGATCCGGTCGCTGGGCAGCAGCTGCACGGCCGTGCCGGTGTGCAGCAGGTTCTCCAGGGTCGCCAGCGAGTCGGCCGGGACGGTCAGGGGCAGGCCGGCGCGCTCGGTGTAGTTGATCAGCCGGTTGCGCAGGGAGAGGTCGAGCAGGCTGTTCTTCCACTGCTGCACCCGCGCGGGGATGTCACCGCGGCCCGGGGCCGACGGCACCGCCACCCGCTCGACCGGCGTGGCGGCGACGCTGTGCACCGCGGGCCGGTACTCGAAGACCTGCACCGCGCCGTCCAGGCCGCGGGTGCGGGCCGGCAGCGGCACGATGCCGTCGCGCCGGGCGCGGTGGACGTCGGTCACGCCCAGCACCCGGTCCAGGTCGCCGGCCAGCCAGGCGTCGTACGCACTCCGGTGCAGGTCGGCCTCGGCCGAGCCGCGGCTGGTGAGCAGGGTGGTCTCGACCAGCCGGATGAGGCCGAGGTCGACCAGGTTGACCAGCGGCGCGACGTCGGTGGTCGCGGCGCTCTCCGCGCTGCGCTCCTCCCGCCAGTAGCCGAGGAAGGCGTGCCCCTCGGCCAGCCACAGCAGCGGCCGGATGCCCGCCTGCTCCAGGGCGGCGGCGAGGACGACCACGGTGTCCAGGCAGGTGCCCACCCGCCCGTCGAGGACGTCGCCTGGGGTGCGCACCTTCTGGCCGACGTCGGCCCAGCTGGCCGGCGGCTCGCTGTAGCGGATCTCGCGGCGCCGCATCGCCTCGGTGATCGCGGCGACGATCTCGTCGACCCGCTCGGGGCCGGACTGGTAGCCCTGCACCGACCCGCTGCCGGTGCGCTCCTCCAGCAGGGCGCCGGCCTCGGCGATCAGCGTGGTGATCGTCGGGTGGTTGGGCAGGACGTGCGCGGCGAGCATCTCCAGCGCCAGCGGGACCGGCGCGGCCAGCCACTGGTTGGCGGCCAGCACCTGCACCGGCACGGCGGTCCCGCCGATGTCCTCGCCGTCGGCCAGGAGGTCGATCTCGATCGAGCCGGGGCGCTGCTCCTCGATCTGCAGCATCGCGGCGGGGTCCATGACCAGGCCGACGTCGCTGAGCACCGTCGTCTGGCCGGCGTCGAGGTCGACGAGCACCTCGACCGCGCTGCCGATGGGGCCCTCCGCGTCGCGGACGCCGAGCTTCACCGTGGCCGCGCGGACCGGCCCGCCGTGGTTGGTGAACGCCAGCCGGGAGACCACCGGGACCCGGTTGTGGGCCAGGGCGTAGCTGAGCACCGGGGTGGAGGTCGCCTGGATCGCCACGGCCGGCCGGGTGCTGGGATCGGTGGGCCGGAGGTCCGTGGTGCTCATGGCGTCCTGTCTACCGGCCCGGACGGACCGGTCCGGTCAGGCGGCGGAGGCGTCTGGGGCGGGTGTGACGGGTGCTGCCCGTCTGACCACGGATCACATCCGAGACACCTCCGGAGGGTCACGAAGCCGTCTCGGGGCGCCGATACGGGCCGGTTCCGATCGACCTCGTCGGTCGGGAGTGCACCCCGCCGGTTCGTGAGAGGTTGGCCGGCATGAGTGGAACGCAGCGGCGGGAGTCGGGACTGGTCGTCGAGGACCGTGGGCACGTCCGCGTGCTCACCCTCGACCGGCCCGAGCGCCGCAACGCGCTCTCCAGCGCCCTCCAGGCCGACCTGGTCGAGGAGCTGCTGCGCTGCGGCGAGGACGGCGACGTGCGGGCGGTCGTGCTCACCGGCACCGGCCCGGCCTTCTGCGCCGGCTTCGACCTCAAGGAGATCCGCGAGGGCGACCGGCGTGGCGAGCGCTTCCGCCCGCCGATGAACCGGCCCACCCGCTCGCTGTTCGAGGTGGTCAGCGAGACGCCGGTCCCGATCGTCGCCGCGGTCAACGGCGCGGCGGTGGCCGGCGGCTTCGAGCTGGCCCTGGCCTGCGACCTGCGGGTGGCGGCGACCGGCGTCCCGATGGGCCTGCCCGAGGCGAAGATCGGGATGGGTGCCAACTTCGGCTCCGTCGTCCTGCCCAAGCGGATCCCCATGGGGATCGCCCTGGAGATGCTCTACACCGGCGAGTACGTGACCAGCGAGGTCGCCGAGCGCTGGGGCCTGGTCAACCGGCTCGTGCCGGCCGACGACGTCCTGCCCACGGCGCTGCGCCTCGCCGAGACCATCGCCGCCAACGCCCCGATCTCGATCCGGCGCATGAAGGAGACCGCGGTCAAGGCCCTGGAGCTGCCGCTGTGGCAGGCACTGCGGCTCGACGTCGGGCCCAACCCGTACCTGTCCGAGGACCGCCGGGAGGGCATCGCCGCGCACCTCGAGAAGCGCCCGCCGCGGTGGACCGGGCGCTAGGCCGCGAGGGGCCGGAGGCGCCGTCGACGGGCGCCTCCGGCCGCTCGGGGGTCAGGCCTGGCCGGCGCCGGCCTCGGCGAGCCCGAACTCGGGCATGATCTCGGTCGAGAAGAGCTCGAGCATCTGCAGGCCCTCGTCGCGCGGGATCATCCCCCAGTGGAACAGCCACACGAAGTAGTCGATGGGCAGCTTCGTGAGGAAGTCCCCGACCTGGCGCTTGACGTCGTCGACCGTGCCGCCGATGAGCAGCCCGCTGTTGATGAGCCGGTCGGCGAGGTGCTCGCCGGGCTTGGGCACCGGTCCCTCCTCGCCGTCGTAGCGAGCGCCCTCCATGAAGCCGAACTGCTCGTACCAGCCCTGCCAGACGGGCTTCTCGTAGCGGTCCACGCTCTCCCGGATGCGGGCGCGCACCTCGTCCTCCGGCGTCCCGTTCGGGTAGATGTAGAAGGTGCGGCAGACGCCGATGCCCTCGCCGAAGCGGGGGTTGCGGCCCCGTGAGGTGGCCCCCTCCACGTAGATGTCCATGAGCTGGCGCAGCTTCTCGTGCGAGCCCATGAGGATGGTCGGGGTGACGTCCTCCTCGCCGCACCAGCGCAGCGTCCCGGGGCTGGCGCCGAAGGCCTGGAACAGCTGCGGGTGGGGGCTCTGGTAGGGCCGCGGCACCACGCTGACGCCCTTGATCGTGCCGTGCTCGTCCACCTCGCCGGGCTGCCCGTAGGGGCGGGTGATCGTGTCGGCCGGCGGCCAGTTCGGGATGCCCTCGACCGGGAAGGGGACCTGGTAGGTCGGGCCGTCGTACTGCAGCAGCGGCTCGGTCCACGCCTTCTTCATGATCGCGAAGTTCTCGGAGAAGAGCAGCCGGTTGCGCTGGTCGGCCTCGCTCATGTCGGAGGCCGTCGAGGTCACCCCGAACCGCTGGCCGAGGATGTTCTGCCACCGCGCCTGGTAGCCGCGGGCCATGCCGACGAACAGCCGGCCCTTGAGCATGTGGTCGACGATGGCGATCTCCTCCGCCAGCCGGATCGGGTCGTGAGCCGGGAGCACCAGGCCGAGTTGCCCGTGCCGCAGGCGCTTGGTGTGCTGCCCCAGGTACAGGTTGAGCATCAGGGGGGCCGGCGAGATCTCCATGCCCTCGGAGTGCATGTGGTGCTCGACGTGGGTGATGCCCCAGTAGCCGAGGTCGTCGGCGGCCTTCACCAGTTCCACCAGGCCCTCGAGCATCCGCTGGTAGGCGTCGTTGTCCCGGCCGATCGGTCGGCGGGCGGCCATCTCCTGCTCGTCGCCGAGGGTGGGATAGACCTGCAGGATCACTTCGGGCACGGGGACCACTCCAATGCTTGCCGGACGGCGGTCTGCCGGGTGCAGGCCGCGACGTGCAGTCGGGACCGACGGTCAGCCGGCGCGGGGACCGAGGTCGATGCCGAAACCGGGTGCCGGCCGCTTCTCGCCCACGGGGTTGCGCAGGACGCCGATGCCCTCGACCTCCAGTTCGACGACGTCCCCCGGTGCGATCCACCGGTCCATCTCCAGGCCACAGCCGCGGCCGATCGTGCCGCCGCCGAGGACGTCGCCGGGCTGCAGCGGCTGGTCCACCGAGAGCGTCGAGATCACCTCGGCGAAGCTGAACACCATCGCGCCGAGGTTGCCCTCGGACCAGGTCTCGCCGTTCACCCGCGCGCTCATCCGGGCGGTCGTGATGTCGATCGAGTCGGCCGTGGTCAGGGTGGGGCCCAGGGAGGTCGCGAAGTCCTTGCCGAACGCCGGGCCGAGCCGCACCTCCATCTCGCGGAACTGGATGTCGCGGGCGCTCCAGTCGTTGAAGATCGTGTAGCCGGCGATGCAGTCCAGTGCCTGTTCCGGGGTCACCCGGGAGGCCGGCTTGCCCAGGACGGCCGCCACCTCGAGCTCGAAGTCCAGCTTGTCGGTGTAGTGCGGCCAGGGCACCTCGTCGTCCGGGCCGATGACGGTGTCGGGGTTGCCCTTCCAGTGGATCGGGAGCCGGTACCACTCGGCCGGCACGGTGCCGAAGCTGTTCTTGACGTGCTCCTCGACGAGCATGAAGTCGCGCATCGAGTTCGGGCGGGGCAGCGGCGCGGCCAGGCGGACCTCGCCGGCGGGGACGGTGGAGTCGCCGGTGGTCCGCGACCGGTCGAGGCACTCGCGGGCCAGGTCCAGCCCCGCCTCGCCGAGGCGCAGCAGGGCGAGCACCGAGTCGGCCACCGGGCCACCGCCGGGGCGGTCGGCGGCCGCGTCGACCAGGTCCACGATCCGATCGCCGTCGAGGACGCCGGGGCGGAGGGCACCCTCCCCGGTCCGGTAGGTGACCAGTTGCACGGCGCCGCCTCCGATCCGGTCGTCCACGGTGACCACCGACGGGGCGAACCTACGATCCGGGGTTGTGACGTGGGTAACAGTCTTTCCTGGTCGATCCACCATCTAGCGTGGTGGATCCACGGCGCGGAGGAGACGGGTGTGGCCGACGACGTCCAGCTCCGGCACCTGCGCGCGTTCGTCGCCGTGGCCGAGGAGCTGAACTTCTCCCGTGCGGCCCGCAGGCTGCACCTGGCCCAGCAGTCGTTGAGCGCGCAGGTGCAGCAGCTGGAGCGCGAGCTCGGGGTCCAGCTCTTCCGTCGCACCACCCGCCGCGTGGAGCTGAGCGAGGCGGGGACCGCGCTGCTCGGCCACGCCCGGCCGATCCTGCAGCTGGTGACGACCGCGGCCGAGGAGACCCGGCGGGTCGCCGCCGGGGAGAGCGGACGACTGGTCATCTCCTACACGCCGACCCTCGTGCACGAGACCCTGCCCCACCTCGTCGCCGCACTGCACGAGCGGGCGCCGGGCCTCTCGCTGCAGATGTGCGAGATGTGGCAGACCGAGAGCCTCGAGGCGGTCCGGGCCGGCCGGGTCGACGCGGGGCTGGCCCGGCCGGCGACCGTGGACGACGACCTGGAGTCGGTGCGTCTGCGTGAGGAGCCGATCGGCGTCGTGCTGGGGGAGCGGCACCCACTGTCGGCCGAGCCCGTCCTCGCCATGGAGCAGTTGGCCGACAGCACCCTGGCCATCTGGCCCCGGCAGTTCTCCCCGGACTTCTTCGACCAGGTGGTGGACTCCTTCCGGGGCCACGGGTTCCGGGGTCCGATCTCCGAGTTCGAGTACCTGACCTCCGCGCTGTTCCACCGCGATCCCGCCGCCCGCGCCGAGATCGCCGCCGGCCGGGCGTTCTCGGTGGCTTTCGCGACCCAGTTCGACCCGGTGCCCGAGGGGTTCGTGTGGCGGGCGGTCGAGCCGGCCACGCTCATCCCCGTCCAGCTCTACTGGCGACCGGGCGCCGGGGCGGCGGTCCGGCGCTTCGTGGAGACCGCGCTGGAGGCCGCCGTGGCCGAGGGCTGGCTCTCCCGGGGGTCTCCGCACCGGGCCGGCACGCAGTCCGGGCGCTAGGAGTGGGGCGCGCAGCGGCTGGACGAACGGCGACCAGCGGATACCGGGCAGGTGTGTCGGTTCCTACCCTCGGGGACCTCAGTGCAGGCTTGCCGTCCACCGGACGTGCACACGGGCAGGGAGGCCGGATGACGACGATCCTCGGACTGGTGGGCGGCCCCGAGGCGGGCGGGCGGACCGCCACGGCGGTGGCGGGCATCCTCGCCGGCGCGGAGGAGCAGGGTGCCGCCACCCGGCTGCTCGAGCTCAGCGAGACCCCCATGGCCGAGGTGACGGCGGCCATCGACGCCACCGACGGCGTCGTCTTCGGCAGTCCCGTGTACCGAGCCACGTACAGCTCGCTCCTCAAGGGCGTGCTTGAGGGCACCGAGCGCGGCAAGTGGGGGGAGACGACCGCACCGTTGCAGGGCAAGGCGGCGGCCGTCGTCCTCACGGGGGCCAGCGGCCACCACTTCCTGGCCGTCAACGACCTGCGTGACGTGCTCTCGGGCTTCTTCGCCGTCCAGGTGCTGGCCCCCGGGCTGTACCTCGACCACAGCGGTTACGTCGACCGCAGCACCCTCACCGAGGACAGCGTCTCGCTGACCGCCGCGCACGGCGCGGCGCTGGCCGACCTGACCGCCGCGGTGCGCGCGTCGGCAGCGTTGGGCGGCCTGCGGCCACAGGTCTGAGCAACCGCACGGGGGACCCGGGAGCCGGCAGGGTCGGCGGCTAGCGGTGCGGGGGCGCGCCCTTCCCGTCGGGTGTCGCGCCGGAGTGCGCCGAGCGCAGGACGACCGCGGGGTCCTGTCCGTAGCGAGCCTGGTACTGGGCGGCGAACTGCTCCACGGCGGGGAACCCCCAGCGTGCGGCCAGCACGCTGAGCGACCTGACGGACGGGTCGCCGCCGAGGAGCTCAGCGCGCGCCCGCGCCAAGCGCACCGCGCGCACGTACTCGGCCGGAGTGGTGCCCAGCTCGTCCCGGAAGGCGGCGCGCAGGGCGCTCGCCGTGGTGCCCGCGACGGTGGCGAGCTCGGCCAACCCGAGGGGGCGCTCGGGGTACGCCTCGATGTAGTCGATCGCCTCGTCGAGCGCGAAGCGACCGATGGGGCCGGCCGCGGCCGAGAGCCGGCCGCTGTAGCTGTTCGGGATGCCGAGCAGCACCTGGGTGAGGATGAAGGACTCCATCTGCTGCTGGACGAGGGGCTCCGCCGGCTCGTGGAGCTCCAGCTGCGCGACCAGGAACCGGGTCGCGGTGAGCAGCGCCGCGCCGGCGGAGGACTGCAGGTCGACGGCGAGAGAGAACCGCAGCGGCCGGCTCAGCGCGTCGTGCAGCAGCGCCGACAGTTGTGACTCCAGCGACCGCCGGCCGATCTTCATCGCGAACTGGGTCGCGTCCGCCGACCAGTCCACCGTAGCCGGGCGGGTGGGGGAGATCATGACGCCGCTCCGGCCGGCGGCGGTCCGCACCTCGGCCCGCGCCTGCCGCACCGTCGTCGTCCCGGTCAGGGTCAGGTTCACGTGGAAGGCGTCGACCATCGCCGGGACGGTGAGCCGGGCGTCGGCCCCGTACCGGAGGTAGCCGATCGTGATGCCGCCCGAGGAGACGACGTTGAGCCGGGCGTCGAGCACACTGTCGGCCGTGAGACGGTGCGGGACGTAGGCGCCGGCCACCACGCGCTCGGCCTCTCCGACGTCGCGGGTCCGCATCGTCGCGAAGCGGGCCAGCGGTTCCCCGGATCGCTCCGGCAGCACCATCCTCACCCCCGACGACCCCTCGCCCGTCACCGCGAACCTACGACCGGTGACGGGACGGCGGCTATCCGGTCCGCGACGTGCTGGGCCGCAGTCCGCCGGGGGACCGTCGTTCCGCGGACAGCACCGTCGTTTCGTGGATGGTGACCCCGATCACGCGGTACCTATCGTGAGGTGGCTGCGCCGGGCGGTCCGCGCGGTCGACCACCGCACCGAGCGGGGAGCGGACACGGCTCCACCGGAGAGGCTGCCATGACCCGAGACGACGTCGAGGTGCGCGCCGTGCACGCCGGTGGGGGAGACGCCCCGGACCCGCTGCTGGTGACGCGGGACCTCGAGCAGGCCCGGCACTACATCACCGACGTCTACATCCCGCACGACCTGGAGACGCGGGACGGGCGGGTACTGGACTTCCGGCTGCGCTACCTGGCCTCCGAACGGCTCACCGTGGGCCACCTGGTCTACGGGGCCGACGCCGAGCTGCTCGTGCCGCCGATGCGCGACTGCTACCACATGAACCTGACGCTGCACGGCCAGACGATGGTGTCCCAGCACGGCCGCTGGGCCGCGACCGAGGCCACGCGCAGTGGCGTCCTGTTCAACCCGACCGACCCGTTCACCGTCCGCTGGAGCCCGGACGCGATCCAGTACGCCGTCAAGCTGCCGCGGCGGTCGGTCGAGGCGCACCTGGGCAAGCTGATCAACCAGCCGGTCGAGCGGCCGATCGAGTTCGACCTCGGCTTCGACCTGGTGTCGGCGACCGGGCAGGCGCTGCTCTCGACCGTGCACTTCCTGCGCCAGGAGCTGGCCCGGCCCGGCGGCATCGCCACCATGCCCACGGCGCGCGACCAGCTGGAGTCCCTGGTCCTCACCCAGCTGCTCCTCACCGTCCCGAACAACTACGCCGACCTGCTGCGGGCGCCGGACCCGCCGGTGCGGCACGGGCACGTCCGGCGGGTCGTCGAGCTGATCGAGGCCCACCCCGAGCGGGACCTCACGCTGGCCGAGCTGGCGCACGCCGCCGGTACCACCGCCCGCGCCCTGCAGCGGGGCTTCAAGGAGGTCGTGGGCATGTCCCCGACCGCGTACGTGCGTGCCGTCCGCCTCGACCGGGTGCACGCCGAGCTGCTCGCCACGGCCGGTACCGCCCCGGTCACCGACGTGGCGATGAAGTGGGGGTTCTTCCACCTGGGCCGCTTCGCCCAGCAGTACCGGGAGCGCTTCGGCGTCCTGCCCTCGCAGACCGCGCGCCGCGCCCAGTCCGCCGGCTGAACGACGCGGGAGGGCGGCCGCACCCGTCCTCTGGAGTGCGGCGCCTCCCGCCGCGGTCGTCAGTGCCGCAGGCCGTGCTTGCGCATCAGCGGCATGACCTCGTCGCCGAACTCCTTCAGCTCCTTGGCGTAGTCGAGGAAGCCGAAGATCGCGCCGCTCATGCCGGCCTCGCTGAGCTCGGCGAACTGCTCGACGATCTGCTCCGGCGTGCCGACCAGGTTGGGGCCGCCCCAGCCGGCGATGAACCGCTCCTGGAACTGCTTGATCTGAGTGCCGAACGACTGACTCTCCAGGCCCAGCACATCCATGATGATCTGCGCGCCGGGCCAGTCGCCCTTGTCGATGATCGCCTGGTGGGCCTCCCGCGCCTCCTTCTCGGTCTCGCGGCAGACGACGAGGCAGTAGGTCCAGACGTCGATGTCGCGCCCGTACTTGTCGTTGGCCAGGCCCTTGATGCCCTTGACGTAGGCCGGGACCTCCTCGGTCGGCAGCGCGATCAGGTTGACGTCGACGTTGCGGGCGGAGAAGTCCTGACCGGCGGGGGAGGCGCCGGCGTTGAGCAGCGCGGGGCGCGGGTCCTGGACCGGCTTGGGATAGGCGTGGGCGTTCTTCGACTGGAAGTACTTCCCGTCGAAGTCGAAGTTGCCCGGCTCGTTCCACAGCCGCTGGGCGAAGTCCAGCCACTCCTGGCCGTAGGCGTAGCGCTCGTCGTGCTCGAGCTGCTTGCGCCCGAACAGCTCCATCTCGGGGGTGAACCAGCCCATCACCAGGTTCATCCCGAACCGGCCGTTCGAGATGTGGTCGATGGTGGTCGCCATCTTCGCCGCGACGATCGGGTGGACGGTAGGCACGTGGGTGGTGGTGAAGACGCCGATGTCCTCCGTTGCCTGGGCCAGGCCCGCCGCCCAGGTGTAGGTCTCGAAGCAGACCCCGTTGAAGTTGGTCTCCCCACCGAAACCGGTCCACCGGCCGACCGGCACCATCGCCTCCATGCCGAGCCGGTCGGCTGTGCGGGCGATCTCGAGCTGCTGGTCCCAGGTGACCCGGAAGCCGGTCGGCTCGTGACTCATGATCACGCCGCCGCTGCAGTTGGCCGAGAAGATGCCGAGCTTCATCTTCTGGTCGTTGAACACCGGGTTCTCGCGAACGGGCTTGTACTTGCCGAGCAGGCCGTCGGCCTCGTGCATGGGCAGCGTCACGCTGGTCTTCCTCCCTCGTCGGGGTGCGCGACCGTTCCACCGGGCGGCCGGTCGCCGCGATCCGAACGTAAGCGGGGTCACACCTGCGGCCTATCCCGCGCGCGACAGCGGCTGTCCGCGCCACGTCGGCGCATCCGCGGACGTGCGCTCTGCGGTCATGAGCGTTCGCTGGCGGGATAGTCGGCGGGGCCGGCACTTCCTACCGTCGATGGACACCCGTTGTGGCGCGTGCCACACCGTAGGAGGAGGAGGCGGCGATGACCGGAAGCGCCGGTACCCGGACGGTCCTCGCGGACGAGGTCTTCCGCGACGTCATCGGCCGCTTCGCCAGCGGCGTCACGGTCATCACGACGACGGCGGGCGGCGCCGACTTCGGTACCACCGCCAGCGCGGTGACCTCGCTGTCGATGGAGCCGCCGATGCTCCTCATCTGCCTGAACAAGACCAGCGACACGCAGGCCGCGATCCTCGAATCCGGCGTGTTCGGGGTCAACATCCTGGCCGAGCACCAGGGGAAGGTCGCCTACCAGTTCGCCAAGAAGGGCCAGGACAAGTTCGCCGGCGTGGGCATCCAGCGCGGGCGCACCGGGATCCCGCTGGTGGAGGAAGCGCTCGCCCACCTGGAGTGCGAGGTCGACGAGACGGTCACCGGAGGCACCCACACCGTCTTCCTGGGACGGGTGAAGGAGGCGGCGGGCATGGAGGGAGCGCCGCTCACCTACTTCCGCGGTCGCTTCGGCAGGCTCGAGAGCGCCCTGGACGAGGCCGCCTACCGCGACCTCCGCAAGCGCGTCATCGAGCGCACCCTCCCGGCCGGGCAGCCGCTGGACCCGCAACGGCTGGCGGCGGAACTCGACGTCGATGCCCAGCGGATCTACTACGCGCTGACCAAGCTCGCCACCGACGACCTCGTGTCCCGCCGGCCGGAGGGGTACGTCGTCAACCCGCTGACCGCCGAGGCCGCTGAGCAGCTGTTCGACGCGCGGTGCACGATCGAGGTCGGCGTCGTCGACCAGACGGTGGGGGCGGTCGGCGGCGAGTCGCTCGACCACCTGGCACAGCTGGCCGACGACCTGGCGCAGATCGTCCGGAGCGAGGCCCCCGACCTCACGGCCTTCCTCCACACCAGCCACGCCTTCCACCGGCAGCTGGTGTCACTGGCCGGGTGCTCCCACCTGAGCGAGTCCTACGAGCGCCTGGGCATCCCGGCCTTCTGGACGCGCACGATGGCCGAGCGCCCCTGGTGGGAGGAGTTCGACGTCGTCCACCACGCGCAGCTGGTCGAGGCCTACCGCGCCGGCGACCTCGTGGAGGCCAAGCGGCTCATCTACCAGCACCGTGACCAGGTGAAGGAGCTCGCGCGCCGGCGCATCACGGAAGCCGGCGGAGAGGTCTGACGTGGCGCACCCGGTGAACCTCACGCACAAGCTGCTCCGCAGCCACCTGGTCGACGGGGACCTGGTGCCCGGGCAGGACATCCGCGTCGCCGTCGACCAGGTCCTCGTCGAGGACGCCACCGGCACGATGACCGGGATGCAGTTCGAACTGCTCGGTGCCGACGACGTCGCCGTCCCGCTGGCGGTCATGTACGTCGACCACAACGTCCTGCAGATCGACGACAGGAACATGCAGGACCACCGGTACCTGCGCTCGTTCTCGCAGCGGTACGGCCTGCGCTTCTCCCCGCCGGGCCACGGCATCTCGCACTACATCCACATCGAACGGTTCGCCCGGCCCGGCGAACTGCTGGTCGGCGCCGACTCGCACACCACCACCTCCGGCGCCCTGGGCATGTTCGCCACCGGAGCCGGCGGTCTGGAGGTCGCCGTCGCGATGGCGGGCTACGGCTTCGACCTGCCGTGCCCCCGGGTGATCGGCGTCGAGGTGACCGGCCGGCTGGGGCCGGCGGTCGAGGCCAAGGACGTGATCCTCGAGCTCCTCCGTCGCCACGGCGTCCGGGGCGGCACCGGCGCGGTGTTCGAGTTCTTCGGCGACGGAGTCGCGGGCCTGCCGACGACCGGGCGGGCGACCATCTGCAACATGGCGATGGAGACCGGCGCCACCACGGCGGTCTTCCCCTCCGACGAGGAGACCCGCCGCTGGCTGGCCGACCAGGGCCGGGAACGCGACTTCCGACCACTGGCCGCCGACCCCGGCGCCGAGTACGACGCCTACGAGCACATCGACCTGTCCGCCCTCGGGCCGCTCGTGGCGGTGCCGCAGTCGCCGGGCAACGTGGTGCCCGTCGCGGAGGTGGCCGGGACCGAGCTCGTGCAGGTGTGTGTGGGCTCGTCGGTGAACAGCGCCTACGAGGACCTGGCCACCGTCGCCGCCGCCCTGCGGGACCGCACGGTGAGCCCCGGCATCCAGCTCACCGTCACGCCGGGCTCGCGGCAGATCCTCGACATCATCATGCGGTCAGGGGTGTACCAGGACCTGCTCGCCTCCGGCGCCCGGATGCTCGAGCCCATCTGCGGGCCCTGCGTCGGCATCGGTCAGGCGCCGGCCAAGGGCAAGCCGTCGCTGCGGACCTTCAACCGGAACTTCCCGGGGCGCAGCGGGACCGCGGAGGACCTGGTCTACCTGTGCTCGCCGTCGACGGCCGCGGCCAGCGCGCTGACCGGCACCATCACCGATCCCCGGACCCTCGACCGGCCGCCGCTGCGACCTGCTGCGCCGCCGAACCCGGAGCTGCACGAGCGGCACGTCACCGAGGTGCTCCCCGAGGTCGAGCGCCGCGCGGTCGTGATCGAGCGCGGGGAGAACCTCGTGCCACCGCCGCTCCCGGGGCCGCTGCCGGAGGACCTCGACGGGCGTGTGGTCATCGTCGTCGGGGACGACATCTCGACAGGGGATCTGGCCGCGGACGGCGCCATCGCCATGTCCACGTGGTCGAACATCGCCGACTGCGCCCGGTTCATGTTCCGCCGGATCGATCCGGACTTCCACGATCGGGCACTCCGGTGGGGTGGCGGACTGGTCGTGGCAGGGCACAATTACGGGCAGGGCTCGTCGAGGGAGCACGCGGCGCTCTCCCCGTTGCACCTCGGGATCCGCGCCGTGGTCGCCCGCAGCTATGCCCGCATCCACCGGCGCAACCTCATCGCGGTCGGCATCCTGCCGCTGGTCTTCGCCGACGCGAAGGGGTACGGGCTGGCCGAGCAGGGGCAGCACGTCCGCATCCCCGGCCTGGCCGCGGCGGTCACCGGCGGCGCGGAGACCGTGACGGCGGAGGTGGACGGCGGGCAGCAGGTCGGGCTGGAGCTCCAGCTCACCTCGCGCGAACGCGCGGTGCTCGCTGCGGGCGGGCTGCTCGCCCACATCCGCGCAGGTGGTCGGGCCCCCGTCGCGGAACGGTCCGCCCCCGGCGCGGACCGAACGCCACCGCCGCGGGAACGCGTGCCGGCGTCCGGTCAGGAGCAGACCGTGCCCGACCGGGGCCGGGAGCGGCCGCCGGCCCGGTAGAGGTTGCTCGTCAGGGGGTGGCTGACCGCTTCCTCGACCACGGCGGCCGCCCGCAGCACGGCGTCGAGATCCAGGCCGGTGGAGACCCCCGAGTCCTCGAGCAGATAGACGACCTCCTCGGTGGCGATGTTGCCGCTGGCGCCGGGTGCGAAGGGACAGCCGCCGAGGCCACCCACGGAGGCGTCGAGCTGGGTCACGCCGGCGTCGACGGCGGCGATCACGCTGGCCAGACCGGACCCGCGGGTGTTGTGGAAGTGCACTCCCACCTCGACCCCGGGGCAGGCGTCCCGGACGCGGTCCAGCAGCTCCACGACCCGACCGGGCACGGTGGTGCCGATCGTGTCGCCCAGGCACAGCTGGTCGGCGCCCTGGTCGACCGCTCGGCGGGCGACGTCGACGACCCGCTCGACGGGCGTGCGCCCGTCGAAGGGACAGTCCCAGGCGACGGCGATGATCGCCTCGCACCGGCCACCGTTGTCGTGCGCGAGGCCGGCGATCTCGGTCACCGCGGCCACCGCCTCGGCAGTGGTCCGGCCGGCGTTCGCCTGGCTGTGCCCGTCGGATGCCGAGATCACGTACTCCAGTTCCGGCATGCCGGCGGCGACCGCGCGGCGGGCGCCGCCCGCCCCGGCCACCAACGCGGAGAAGTGCACGTCCGGCCAGCGGCCCAGCTCGGCGACCACCTGCTCGGCGTCCGCCATCGCCGGGACGGCACGCGGGGACACGAAGGAGGTCACCTCGACCCGGGAGACCCCGGTCGCGGCGACGGCCTCGAGGATGGCGAGCTTGGCCTCCGTCGGGACGGGCGCCTCCAGCTGGAGGCCGTCGCGCAGGCCCACCTCGCGGATGTCGACGGTCGAGGGCAGGTGCACCGTTCCTCCTCGGATCGGGGCGTCAGATGACGCCGGCTGCTTCCAGTTCGTGCAGCTGCGGGGCGGAGAGTCCGAGGAGCCCGCCGTACACCTCGGCGTTGTGGGCACCCGGGTGCGGGGCGCCGGCCCAGCGGACCGACCCGGGAGTGCCCGTCAGCTTGGGCACGACCCCGGGGCCGAGCACGTCGGCGCCGATCGCCTCGTCGAAGTGGGGGACGAGCATCTCCCGCGCCCGGAACTGCGGGTCCTCGACGACCTCGGCGACCGTGTTGACCGGGCCGACGACCACGCCGGCGTCCTCGAGCACCCGCGTGAGCGTCGCCGCGTCGTGCTGCCGGGCCCAGTCGGCGACGATGTCGTCGATCTCGTCCTGGTGCCGGCCCCGGGCGGTGTGCGAACGGAACCGCGGGTCGGTGACCAGCTCGGGCCGGTCCATGGCAGCGCACAGCCGGGAGAAGACGGTGTCCTGGTTGGCCGCGATGACCATCCAGCGCCCGTCGGCCGACTCGTACAGGTTGGAAGGCGCGATGCCCGTGAGCCGTGTGCCCGACGGTTCCCTCACGACACCGCCCCGGTCGTAGTCGGGGATGCTGGACTCCAGGAGAGCCAGGCAGGACTCGGTGAGCGCCACGTCGACGACCTGACCGGTGTGCCGGCCGCGCTCACGCGCCAGCAGGGCCATGAGGACGCCCTGCGCGGCGAACATGCCGGCCAGTGAGTCGCCGATCGAGAGGGCCGGTCGTGGGGGAGGACCACCCGGGTACCCGTTGAGGTAGCGCATGCCGCTCACCGCCTCCGCCACGGACGCGTACCCGGGACGCCGGCTGTCCGGACCGGTCTGGCCGTAGCCGGACACCCGCGCCAGGACCAGCCCGGGGTTGCGTGCGCCGAGGACCTCGGGGTCCAGCCCCCACTTCTCGAGCGTCCCGGGTCGGAAGCTCTCCACGAGGACGTCGGCGGTGTCGATGAGCCGCAGGAAGATCTCCTGCCCCTCCGGGCGGTGGAGGTCGAGGGTGATGCAGCGCTTGTTGCGTGCGTGCACCGTCCAGAAGAAGTGGTGCCCGTCCTGCTCGGCCTGGCCCCACTCGCGGAGGGGATCGGGTGCCCCGGGCGCCTCGATCTTGATGACGTCGGCCCCGTGGTCGGCGAGCAGCCGCCCGCAGAAGGGCCCGGCGATGATCGAACCGAGCTCGAGCACGCGGACGCCGGTCAGGGCGGGGGTGGAGACGTCGTCGGCCACGACGGAAACGCTAGGAACCGCCGGTGCGGGGGTCTATCCCTCCGGCGCGCGGGACTGTCCATCCTGCGCACGGCCCTGTGGCACACGGCGGCCCCGGGGTCCGCGCGGAGGAGCGCGGACCCCGGGGCCGGGTCCGGAGACCCAGAGGCGGACCCGGGCGGTCAGGCGTTGCGGATGCCCGCCTGCACCATGCGCGGCATGACCTCCGCGCCGAAGTACTTCATCTCCTCGTTGAAGTCGACCAGGCCCATGATCATCCCGTCCATCCCGGCCTCGTTGAGCTTGGCCATCTCCTCGGCCACCTGGTCCGGCGTCCCGACGATGGGGTAGCCGCCCCACCCGGCGATGAACCGGGTCTGCATCTCCTTGACCGCGTGGTCGAAGGACTCGCTGGAGCCCGACCCCGCGATCTTGATGACGTTGCCGGCGGCGCCCCAGTCGCCCTCGTCGATCACCTTCTGGTGGAAGTCCTGGGCCTCCTTCTCGGTGTCACGGGCGATCACGAGTCCGTAGGTCATCACCTGGATCTCGCGGTCGTACTCCCGGCGGGCCTTCTCCTTGATGGCAGTGGTGTAGGCCTTGATGTCGTCGAGCGTGGCCAGGGACGCGAAGTTGATGTCGACGTTGCGGGCCGAGAACTCGATGCCGGCCTTCGAGTTGCCGGCGTTGAGCAGCACCGGCCGGGGCGCCTGGTACGGCTTCGGATAGCCCTCGAGGTCGCGGCCCTGGAAGTACTTGCCGTTGACGTCGAAGGACCCCTCCTCGCTCCAGAGCCGCTCGACGAGGTCCAGCCACTCCTGGCCGAAGGCGTAGCGCTCGTCGTGCTCGCGCTGCTCGCGGCCGAACATCTCCATCTCCGGCGTGACCCAGCCCATCACCAGGTTCAGCGCGAACCGGCCCCGGGAGATGTGGTCGATGGTCATCCCGGCCTTGGCGGCGACGATCGGGTGCACCGTCGGCAGGTGGCTGGTGGAGGCGATGGCGATCCGCTGGGTGGACGCGGCGATGCCAGCAGCCCAGGTGTAGGTCTCGTACGTCTTGCCGTTGAAGTTCGTCGTCCCCCCGAAGCCCTTCCAGCGGGCGATCGGGACGAGGGCCTCGAGGCCGAGGGAGTCAGCGCGCTGGGCGATCTCCACAGTGTGGTCCCAGGTGACGTCGTAGGTGCTCGGCGCGTGGCTCATCACGAGCCCGTAGGAACAGTTGGTGCCGAAGAGCCCGAGCTTCATCTTCTGGTCACCCAACAGGGGGTTGGTCTGCCGACGGTCGACCAGCGGCCGGGTCTCCTCCGGCGGGCGTGGCTCGGTGGGGGCGAGCCCGAGGCGCTCGTTCGCGGACTGGGTCGTGCTCACGGCTGACTCCTGGGGATCGGCGGGGTGAGGGCGGTGCCACGCGACTGTGTCGCGCGTCACGTCGGGGGCGACGTTAGGAGCGGACGTGCGGCGGAGCCATCCGCGCAGTGCGAGCCGATGACCGTCCACCGCAGACTTGGCCCCGAGGGCCGGACCGGGCCCGGACGCGCGACGTCCCGCCCCGGGAGCCGGAGCGGGACGTGGGTCGATCGGCCGACGGCCGGGGTCACTCGGCGGTGCGCAGCTCCAGGTCGTGCCCCATGCGGTCGCGCTTGGTGCGCAGGTAGCGGACGTTGTGCGGCGTCTCGACGACGGGCAGCGCGACCCGCCCGACGATGCTGAGGCCGTAGCCCTCCAGCCCGCCGAACTTCGCCGGGTTGTTGGTGATCAGCCGGAGCCGGTTGATGCCGAGGTCGCCGAGGATCTGCGAGCCGACCCCGTAGCTGCGGGAGTCGGCGGGCAGGCCCTGGGCGGTGTTGGCGTCGACCGTGTCCAGCCCCTGGTCCTGCAGGGCGTAGGCGCGGATCTTGTGGCCGAGGCCGATGCCGCGACCCTCGTGCCCGCGCAGGTAGACCAGCGCGCCGCAGCCCTCGGCGGCGATGGCGCGCAGGGCCTGCTCGAGCTGACCCCCGCAGTCGCAGCGCAGCGAGCCCAGGATGTCGCCGGTGAGGCACTCGGAGTGCACCCGCACCAGGGCTCCGGCCTCGGAGCGGCCGGCCTCGGCGACGTCCCCCATGACCAGGGCCAGGTGCTCGCTGCCGTCCAGGGTGGAGCGGTAGGCCACCGCCCGGAAGGCGCCGAAGGCGGTCGGCATGGCCGAGACGGCGACCTGCTCGACCAGCCGCTCGGTGGCCCGCCGGTAGCGGACCAGGTCGGCGATGGCCAGGATCGGCAGCCCGTGCTCTGCGGCGAAGGTGGCGACCGAGACACCACTGGGCATGGTGCCGTCGTCGGCGGTGATCTCGGTGATGACCCCGACGCCGGACAGCCCGGCCATGGTGGTGAGGTCGACGGCGGCCTCGGTGTGGCCGGCGCGGACCAGGACACCACCGCTACGGGCGCGCAGCGGGAAGACGTGCCCGGGGCGACGCAGGTCGCCGGGGGCCGTCGCCGGATCGGCCAGTGCCCGGATGGTCGCGGCGCGGTCGGCGGCCGAGACGCCGGTCCCGGTGCTGCGGTGGTCGACGCTGACGGTGAAGGCGGTGCCGTGGGCGTCCGTGTTGTCGGTGACCATCAGGGGCAACCGCAGCTCCTCGGCGCGCTCGACGGACATCGGGACGCAGACGATGCCGGTGCCGTGCCGCACCATGAAGGCGATCTGGGCATCGGTCACCAGTTCGGCGCCGACGATCAGGTCGCCCTCGTCCTCCCGGTCGGCGTCGTCGACCACCACGACCATCCCGCCGGCCGCGAGTGCGGCCACAGCGTGCTGGACCGCCTCGGCAGGGGAGCGGCGCGGGCTCATCGGACCTCCTTGGGGCCGCACGGGGCGCGCGGCGTCGTTGCGGTGGGAAGGGACGGGACCGAGGTCAGTCGCGCAGCGTGAACCCGACCTTCATCGTGACCTGGTAGTGGGCCACCCTCTGGTCGGCGATGTGGCCGCGGATCTGGCTGACCTCGAACCAGTCCAGGTGCTCGAGGGTCCTGCCGGCACGGTCGATGCCGTTGCTGATGGCGTCGTCGACACCGGTCGTCGAGCTGCCGACGATCTCGATGACCCGGTACACGTGGTCGCTCACGGAAACTCCTCGGGACGGGGGCGCGACCGGGCCGGCCACGCGCTGGCAGGGGGACCGGCCGGCTCCGGCTGTGCGGAGCCGGCCGGGGTGCTGCGGGTGCGGGGCCTCAGCCGAGCTGGAACGGGTCCCGCGTGCCACCGCTGAGCTCGACGAAGACGGACTTGGTCTCGGTGTACTCGTTCATCGCCTCGACGCCGTTCTCGCGGCCGAGGCCGCTGTGGCCGAAGCCCCCGAAGGGCATGTTGGGTGCGACGACCCGGTAGGCGTTGATCCACACGGTCCCGGCGCGGAGCTTGGCCGCCACCCGGTGCGCCCGGTGGACGTCCTTGGTCCAGACGGCACCGGCCAGCCCGTACGGGGTGTCGTTCGCGATCTTCAGCGCCTCGTCCTCGGTGGTGAACGTGACGGCGGCGAGCACCGGCCCGAACACCTCCTCGCGGACGATCGTGTTCTCCGGGGTCACGTTGGTCACCACGGTGGGCTTGACGAAGAGGGCGCCGCGCTCGGCGTCCGCCTCGCCCCCGTAGGCGAAGGTGGCGCCCTCCTCCTTGGCGCCCTTCAGATACCCGAGGACCTTCTCGTACTGCGGCTGGTTGGCGACCGGGCCCATCTCGGTCTCCGCCTCGAGCGGGTCGCCGAGCTTGATGGTGCTCGCCCGGGCGACGACCTTCTCGACGAGCGCGTCGTGGACGTCGGCGTGCACGATCAGCCGGGACCCGGCCATGCAGGTCTGGCCTGTGGCCGCGAAGACGCCGGCAACCAGACCGTTGGCGGCCGCGTCCAGGTCGGCATCCGGGAAGACGATCTGGGGGCTCTTCCCGCCCAGCTCCAGGGTGACGCGGTTGACGTTGCCGGCGGCAGCCTGCGCGACCTTGATGCCCGTGGCCGTGGATCCCGTGAAGGCGACCTTGTCCACACCGGGGTGGGCGGCGAGACGTTCCCCGGTCGACCGGTCCCATCCGGTCACGACGTTGAGCACACCGGCGGGCAGGCCGGCCTCGAAGAGGACCTCGGCCAGCGCGACGGTCGACGCCGGGGAGTGCTCCGAGGGCTTGACGACACAGGTGTTGCCCGCGGCGAGCAGCGGGGCCAGCTTGAAGGTCAGGAGGAGGAGTGGGGAGTTCCACGGGGTGATGGCACCCACCACACCGAGCGGCTCGCGCCGGGTGTAGGCGAAGTAGTTGGCGTTGACCGGCGGGATGGTGCGGCCTTCGAGCTTGTCCGCCAGGCCGGAGAAGTAGTAGTACCACTGCGGCAGCGACCTGAGCTGCCCGAGCATCTCCCGCAGCAGCTTGCCCGAGTCCTGGACCTCGAGGCGGGCCAGCCGCTCGGCGTTGGCCGCGATGGCGTCGCCGCACGCGCGCATGACGGCGGCCCGCTCGAAGCCGGTCTTCTGTCCCCACTCGCCGTCGAAGGCGGCGCGCGCCGCTCCGACGGCGACGTCGACGTCCTCGGGGGAACCGTCGGCGATCCGCGCCCACGGCCGCCCGAGGTAGGGGTTCTGCGACTCGAACGTCTTGCCCGACAGCGCGTCGACGGACCTGCCGTTGATGAAGAGCTTGAACTCCTCGAGCTGGGTGGAGTCGGTGGAGGTCATCGACCTCTCCTTTCTCTGGATGTGGCGTCCGACACGCTGGCCTGAGCCGACGGTAGGAGTGCCGGTGCACCCCGGCTATCCGCGGAGCGAAGGGGTGTGGCCGCAGAGCGCAGTCCTGACGGCGACGTGCGCGCAGGACCCGGCGCCGCAGGGAGAGGCCCGCGGGCGAGGTCCTGTCGTCAGGACCGGAGGGTGTGGCTCGGCAGTTCGCCGAAGTGGTCCCGGTACTGCTGGGCGAAGCGGCTCTGGTGGAAGAAGCCCCACTTCATCGCCACGTCGGTGACGCGCACCCGTGACGGGTCGCTGCGCAGCAGCTCCGCCCGGACGCGGTCGAGCCGGATCCGCCGCAGGTAGGCCATGGGGGACTCGCCGAAGGTCTGCTGGAACGACGCGTGCAGCGTGCGCACGCTCATGCACCCCACCCGGGCGAGTTCGTGCGGGGTCAGCGGCTCGTCGGCGTTGGCCTCCATGTACTCGACGACCGGGGCCAGCCGGCCCAGTCGCACGGCCTCGGCGGGCGCGCGCAGCGCGTCGGTGAACTGGTGCTGACCGGCGTGCAGCAGCTGGGTCATGACGAAGGCCTCGAGCTGCTCGCGCGCCAGCGGCATCTCCGCCAGGCCGTCGGGGCGGTCGAGTTCCTCGGCCAGGAACCGCACGGCGTGCAGGAGGCTCCGACCGGGGCCGGTCGTCAGGTCCAGCCCGAAGGTGAAGTCGATGACGTCGGTGACCGGATGGCCGAGCAGCTCGCCGAGATGGGTCTCCAGGCTGCTGCGCGGGATCTTGAGGATGAGCTGCTCGGCCTGCGGGGTCCAGCGGACGGTGTTGCGCTGCACCGGGCTGAGGACCAGGCCGCGCTCGGCGGCCAGCGTGCGCTCGCGGGCGCCGTCCGTGCGGTCGGCGTCGGTCTGCCCCGCGGTGGTCAGGTTGATGTGGTAGCAGTTCTCCGTGGCCGGCATGACCAGCTCGGTCGAGGCGTGGTACGTCAGGTAGCCGAGCGTGAAGTGGTGGTCGGACACCGCGTTCAGGGTCATGTCGACGCGGTCGTCGGAGGCCCTCAGGTCGTGCGGCAGGTAGATCCGCGTGACCGCGTCGCACGCCTCCTCCAGGCTGCGGGTCGCGATGACCGGGAAGTGGAGGAGCGGGCAGTCGGGCTGCTCCTCGCGGTCGGCACGATCGAGGGTGTCGGTGGGCAACCTGGACCTCCGGGAGCGCCGCTCGGTCGTCGTCGGCCGGGCTGTGGCGTGCGCCACACGTGCGGAGACTATGCCGCGGAGGGCGACAGCGACATCCGCCCAGCGCACCCCGATGTCCGCCCCGCGCATCTGCGGCGGCCTCCTCCCGGGCGGCTCCGGGATCGGCTGGCCGGCTGCGCTCTCCGGATTGTGCGGTGCGGTTCCCCGTGGTCGGCTGCCGACGCCGGTGGGCGCTCGGCCGCCCCCGTCCCCCAGACCTCGAGGAGTGGACACACGATGAGCCTGACGGCCACCGAGGCGGGCAGGGACGCCGGCGCCGACCGGGCCCTGCGCGCGATCGAGGAGCGGGTCCTCTGGTTGGCGACGGCGATCGTCGACCACGCCAACCGGGTGCGACCCAATCCCACCGGGCTCAAGGTCGGCGGGCATCAGGCGTCCAGCGCGTCGATGGTGACGATCATGACCTCCCTGTGGCTGGAGCAGTTGACGGCTGAGGACAGGGTGGCGGTCAAGCCGCACGCCTCGCCGGTGCTGCACGCGCTGGAGTACCTGCTCGGCCAGCTCGACGCGTCCCACCTGACGACGCTCCGCGCGTTCGGTGGCCTGCAGAGCTACCCCAGCCGGCTCAAGGACCCGGTTCCCGCGGACTACTCCACCGGGTCGGTCGGCATCGGGGCCACGGCGCCGATCTGGGGTGCGCTGGCTCGCCGGTACGTCAACACCCAGCTCGGCGCCGGCGGCACCGGGCGGCAGTGGTCACTGGTCGGCGACGCCGAACTCGACGAGGGCGCCGTGTGGGAGACGGTCGTCGACCCCATGGTCGCCGAGCTCGGTGAGGTGGTCTGGGTCGTAGACCTCAACCGGCAGTCCCTCGACCGCGTCGTCCCCACGATGGGCGCCACCCGCCTGCAGGGCATGTTCGCCGCGGCCGGCTGGCAGGTGCTCACGGTCAAGTACGGGCGGCTGCTCGAGGAGGTGTTCGCCCGGCCCGGCGGCCCGGCACTGCGCAACCGGATCGACGACATGTCCAACCCCGAGTACCAGCGCCTGCTCCGCCACGACCCGGCCGACCTGCGCCGGCTGCTGCCGGGAGACGGACCGGCGGCCGCGGACATCGCGGAGCTCATCGCCGACGTCCCGGACGCCGACCTGACCGCGGCCGTCCGCAACCTCGGCGGCCACGACCTCGCCGCGCTCCGGGACGCCTTCTCCCGGATCGACGACACCCGGCCGACGGTCGTCCTGGCCTACACGCTCAAGGGCTACGAGCTGGCCACGGAGGGGCATCCGCAGAACCACTCCGCCCTGCTGACCGAGGCCCAGCTGCACGAGCTGGCCGGGCGCCTGGGTGTGGACCCGGCCGACCCGTGGGCCCGTTTCCCGGAGGACAGCACCCCCGCCCGGCTGCTCGACGCCGCGGCGCAGCGCCTGCAGCGCCCGG
Source organism: Geodermatophilus sp. SYSU D00697 (assembly GCF_054050175.1). Classification (NCBI taxonomy): domain Bacteria; kingdom Bacillati; phylum Actinomycetota; class Actinomycetes; order Geodermatophilales; family Geodermatophilaceae; genus Geodermatophilus; species Geodermatophilus sp. SYSU D00697. The sequence continues at coordinate 151,772 of NZ_JBJGYV010000002.1, read as the reverse complement.
CGTACGAGGCGCAGCCGGCCCCGGACGTCCCGTCCGACCTGGGGCGCACGCCATCGGGGACGGCGACGACCCAGGCCGCTCTCGGCCGCACCCTGCTCGACCTCAACCGGGCCGCGCCCGAGGTGGGCCGGCGAGTGGTCACCGTCAGCCCCGACGTCAGCTCCAGCACCAACCTCGGCGGCTGGGTGAACAAGGTCGGCGTCTGGTCCCACGAGGACCGCCGCAACTGGTTCGCCGACGACCCCGAGACGATCCTGCACTGGCGGGAGCGGCCCACCGGGCAGCACATCGAGCTGGGCATCGCCGAGACCAACCTCGTCGGCGCGCTCGGCGAGCTGGGGGTGACCTGGAGCCGCTGGGGCCAGCCCCTGCTGCCGATCGGGGTGCTCTACGACCCGTTCGTGGGGAGGGCGCTGGAGCCGTGGTCGTTCGGGATCTACGCGGGCGGGCAGTCGATCCTCGTCGGGACGCCGTCGGGCGTGACGCTCGCCCCCGAGGGCGGTGCCCACCAGTCGATCACGACGCCGTCCATCGGTCTGGAGCAGCCCGGCTGCGTCAGCTACGAGCCCGCGTTCGCTCTCGACACCGAGTGGTGCCTGCTGGCGGCGCTGTCCCAGGTGGGCAGGCCGGGCGGCAGCTCGGCGTACCTGCGGCTGTCCACCCGGCCGGTCGACCAGGACCTGGCCGCCGTCCCGGCCGACCCGGCCGCCCGGGAGCGCAGGCGCCGCCAGGTCGTCGCCGGTGCCTACCCGATGCGGCGGCACGCCCGGCCGGTGGTCACCGTCGTGGCCATGGGGGCCCTCGTCCCGGAGGCCCTCGCCGCCGCCGGGCGCCTCGACGCCCTCGGGTTCGGCGCCGACGTCGTCTGCGTGACCAGCCCTGGCTCGCTGTTCCGGGCGCTGCAGGGTCGGCGCGCCCTGGATGAGACCCCCGGGTGGGTGCTCGACAGCGTGTTCCCGGAGGACCGCGCCGCGCCGATGGTCACCGTGCTCGACGGGCACCCGCACACCCTGGCGTTCCTCGCCGGGATCCGGAGCGTGCCGGCCACCCACTTGGGCGTCACGTCCTTCGGGCAGAGCGGTGACCTGGACAGCGTCTACCGCCACCACGGCCTGGACGTCGACTCGATCGTCGGTGCCGCCCTGGACCTGGTCGACTGACGTCCCGGGGACCGGCCCGGCTCAGACGAGGAAGCGGTAGGCCGTCGTCCCCGGGGCCAGGTGCTGGATCCGCAGGGGGCTGGCCTCGATGCGGGCGAGCAGGCCGGCGAGGTCGCCGGCCGAGCCGATCTCGATGCCGGTGAGCGCGGCGCCGGTCTCGCGGTTGTCCCGCTTGACGTACTCGAACAGGACGATGTCGTCGTCGGGCCCCAGGACCTCGTCGAGGAAGCGCCGGAGGGCGCCGGGCTCCTGCGGGAACTCGACGAGGAAGTAGTGCTTGAGCCCCCGGTGCACGAGGGAGCGCTCGACCACCTCGGCGTACCGGCTGACGTCGTTGTTGCCGCCGGACAGCAGGCAGACCACCGTCTGACCGGGCCGGACGGACACCAGCCCGCCGGTCAGCGCCGCGCTGGCCATCGCCCCGGCGGGCTCGGCGATGACGCCGTCCACCTGGTACAGGTCCAGCATCTCGGTGCAGATCTGGCCCTCGGGCACGGGGACCAGTTCGGCCCCGGAGTCGCGGACCAGCGGATAGGTGACGTCGCCGGCGCGGTGGACGGCGGCGCCGTCGACGAAGGCGTCGATCTCCGGCAGCTCGACCGGGCCGCCGGCGGCCAGGGCGGCGGCCATGTTCGCCGCCCCGGCGGGCTCGACGCCGACGAGCCGCGTGGCTGGGCTGTGGGCGCGCAGCCAGGTCGCGCACCCGGCCAGCAGCCCGCCGCCGCCCACGGGGAGGACGACGACGTCGGGCGGCCTGCCCAGCTGGTCGAGGATCTCCACGGCGACCGTGGCCTGGCCGATCACCGTCGACAGCGCGTCGAACGCCGGCACCAGCGTGGCGCCGGTGAGCCGTGCGTGATCTGAGGCCGCGGCCGCGGCCTCGTCGTAGGAGTCGCCGGCGACCACCAGGGTCACCGTGTCCCCGCCCAGGGCGGCGATGCGCTCGCGCTTCTGCCGGGGCGTCGTCCCCGGCACGAAGACCTGGCCGCGCACGCCCAGCGTCCGGCAGGCGTAGGCGACCCCCTGGCCGTGGTTGCCGGCGCTCGCGCAGACCACGCCCGCGGACCGGTGCGCCTCGTCCAGCCCACTGATCGTGTTGTAGGCGCCCCGCACCTTGTAGGAGCGGCCGACCTGGAGGTCCTCTCGCTTGACCCGGACATCCGCGCCGGTGACCGCCGACAGGCGCGCGTTGCGCTGCAGCGGGGTCATCTCGGCCACTCCGGTCAGCCGGCGCCCGGCCGCCCGCACCTGTGCGGTGAACCAGTCGAGGTCCAGCCGCGTATCGGTCGTCACGGGGCCATTCTCACCGCCGGCCGACGCCCGGCCGCAGGACGGGGAGCGCTGCACCCCCGTCCGCGCGGACGACCGTCAGGAGAAGCGCTGTTCCAGCTGCTGCACCTCGGGCAGGCCGACGAGCTCGGTGAACTCCTCGAACGCCGGCAGTCCCGCCAGCGACGGCACGCCGTCCCGGCGCAGGGACTCCAGGAGCGAGCGCATCCCCGCTGTCGCCGCCAACAGCGTCCCGATCGGGTAGATGACCAGCGCGAAGCCCAGCTCGGTCATCCGCGCCAGCGACAGCGGGGGAGTGCGGCCGCCCTCGGCCCAGTTGAACACCAGCGGCGCGACGCCCCGCAGCTCGGCCGCGACCCGCTCGATGTCGGCCTCGGACGTCGGCGCCTCCACGAAGAGCAGGTCCGCCCCGGCGTCGGCGTAGGCGCGGGCGCGCGCGAGGGCGTCGTCCACCCCGGTCACGGCCACGGCGTCGGTGCGCGCGATCAGGACCAGGTCCGGGTCCTGCCGCGCGGCGACCGCGGCGCGCACCTTGCCGACCATCTCGTCGGTGGCGATCAGCGCCTTGCCGCTCATGTGTCCGCACTTCTTGGGCATCACCTGGTCCTCGAGCTGGATCCCGGCGACGCCGGCCTGCTCGTAGAGCTGCACCGTGCGCACGACGTTGATCGCGTTGCCGTAGCCGGTGTCGGCGTCGGCGATCACCGGGACGTCGACGGCGGCGGCGATGCGGCGGGCGTTGTCGACCATCTCCGCACCGGTCAGCAGTCCCACGTCGGGGCGGCCGATCAGGGAGGCCGTCGTCCCGAAGCCGGTCATGTAGACGGCGGCGAAGCCGGCCTGCTCCACCAGCCGGGCCGACAGCGCGTCGTAGGCGCCCGGTGCCATGAGCGGTTCGGGTGCCGACAGCAGCTCGCGGAGCCGGGACCGCGGTGCGCGGCCGTTCCCCAACAGGTCCGCCACGGCGGCCTCCTCCGATACGGAACGGGATTCCTTGTATGCAGTCACGCGGAGTTCACCGGAGAGCATTGCCCATGGAACGGGGGCGCCTCTAGGTTTGCACACAATCTCCGAGGGGGTGTGACGACTGATACGCTCGCTGACCTCCGCCGAACGGGCGCTGACCACCCTCCGCGACATGATCATGGGCGGCGACCTGCGCCCCGGCGCGCGCCTGGGCGAGGTCGAGCTCGCCGACCGCCTCGGGGTGAGCCGGACGCCGGTGCGCGAGGCGCTCTCGCGGCTGGCCGCCGAGGGCCTGGTCGAGGTGGTGCCCAACCGCGGCGCGCGGGTCGCCACGTGGACCGTCACCGAGCTCGAGGGCGTGTTCGACCTGCGCTCCAGTCTCGAGCCGCAGCTGACCGCGTACGCCGTCCCGAACGCGACGCCCGCGGACGTCGAGGAGCTCGACGCGCTGGCCACGCGCATGCACGAGGTCGGCAGTCCCGGCCCGCAGCAGGACCTCGACGCCCTCGTCCCGCTCAACCGCGCCTTCCACGACCGGCTGGTCGTCCTCGCCGCGCACCCGACCCTGGCCGCCGCGCTGGCCGCGGCCATCCACCCGCCGATCGTGCGGCGCAACTTCCTCACCTACGACGAGGCGTCGCTGCGCCGCAGCCTCGCCCACCACAGCGAGATCGTCGCCGCCCTCCGCGCCGGCGACCCCGACTGGGCCCGCGCCGTCATGACCTCGCACATCGCCAACGCCCGGGCCGTCATGGTCCGGGCGGCACGGCTGCAGACCGAGAAGGCGACCGGAGAAGAGGAGACCGCATGAGCTACCGGCTCGGAGTGGACGTCGGCGGCACGTTCACCGACGTCCTGCTCGTCGACGAGGACAGCGGCGCCACCTGGCGGGCCAAGACCGCCTCGACGCCGGCCGACCAGGCGGTCGGGGTGCTCACCGGCATCGGCCGGGCCTGCGCCGACGCCGGCATCGAGCTGAGCGAGGTCGCGCAGGTGCTGCACGGAACCACGGTCGCGACCAACGCCATCCTCGAGGGCAAGGGCGCCACGGTCGGCCTGGTCACCACCCGGGGGTTCCGGCAGGTCCTGCAGATCGCCCGCTCCTTCGTCCCGGGCGGGCTGGCCGGCTGGATCATCTGGCCCAAGCCCGAGCCGCTGGCCGACCTGGAGAACACCGTCGAGGTCGAGGAGCGCATCGCCAGCGACGGGTCGGTGGTCCGGCCGCTGGACGAGGACGACGTCCGCGCGCAACTGGGGAAGCTGGCCGGGCAGGGCATCCAGGCGCTCGCGGTCAGCCTCATCAACTCCTTCGCCGACCCCGCCCACGAGCGGCGGATCGCCGCGATCGCCGCCGAGGTGCTGCCCGGCGTCCCGGTGTCGCTGTCCTCCGACGTCCTCCCGGAGCTGCGCGAGTACGAGCGGACCCTGACCACCGTCGCCAACGGCTACGTCCAGCCGCAGGTCGCCCGGTACGTGCAGCACCTGTCCGCCGGTCTGCACGAGAGCGGCGTCTCCGGCGAGCTGGCCATCCTGCGCAGCGACGGCGGGCTGCAGTCGGCGCAGGCCGCGGTCGAGGCTCCCGTGACCATGCTGCTGTCCGGACCGGCCGGCGGGGTCACCGGCGCGGTGTGGGTCGCCGAGCAGTGCGGCCACCGCGACCTGATCACCTTCGACATGGGCGGCACGTCCACCGACGTCGCCCTGGTCCAGGACCTCACCCCGCGCATCGGCCGGGAGACGAAGGTCGGCGACCTCACCGTGCGGGCCTCCAGCGTCGACATCCGCACCGTGGGGGCCGGCGGCGGGTCCATCGCGCACGTCCCGGAGCTGACCCGGGCGCTGCGGGTCGGCCCGCAGTCGGCCGGCGCCGACCCCGGCCCGGCCGCGTACGGCAAGGGCGGCACCGAACCCACGGTCACCGACGCGAACGTGGTCCTCGGCTACCTGCCCTCGTCGCTGGCCGGCGGGGAGATCACCCTGGACGCCGAGGCGTCGCGGGCCGCGGTGGGCAAGGTCGCCGAGGCGATGGGGCTGGACTCCCCGGAGGCCGCGGCCGCCGGGATCGTCGACATCGTCAACGAGAACATGCTGGGCGGCCTGCGGTTGGTCTCGGTGCAGCAGGGCTACGACCCCCGCGACTTCGCGCTGGTCGCCTTCGGCGGCGCCGGACCGCTGCACGCCAACGCCCTGGGCCGGCTCACCGGGGCCTGGCCGGTCATCGTGCCGCCGTCCCCGGGGGTGCTCGCCGCCTTCGGCGACGCGACCACCAGCCGGCGCGACGAGTCCGCCCGCACCGTGCTGCGCCGGTTCGGGCAGCTGACCGGCGCGGAGCTGGCCGCGATCCTGCGCGAGCTCGCCGACGAGGCCGGGGAGCGGCTGGCGGCCCAGGGCCTGCCGCGCGAGGACCAGACGGTCGGCTTCCAGGTCGACGTCCGCTACCACGGGCAGGGCTTCGAGATCCCGGTGGACGTCGACCCGGCGTGGCTGGACGGCGGCGACGGGGCCGGTGCGGGCGAGACCAGCACGGCGCTGGCCGAGCTCGGGCGGGCCTTCGACGCCGAGCACGACCGGCTGTTCTCCTTCCTGCTCGACGTCGACCACGAGCTGGTCAACGCCCGCGCCACCGTCACCGGGCCGCGGCCCGACGTCGCCCCGGTGCACCTCGAGCAGGGGGACGGCGACCCGCAGGCCGCGCTGGTCACCGAGCACCCCATCCACGTCGGGGGCGAGCAGGTGACCGCCGGGGTCTACGACCGGGAGCGGTTGCGCGCCGGCGACGTCGTCCCCGGCCCGGCGATCGTCACCGAGATGGACTCCACGACCCTCGTCCTGCCCGGGCACGCCGCCACCGTCCACCCCTCGGGCTCGCTGCTCATCAACCCCGTGCAGGAGGGCTGAGCGCCATGGCACGCATCGTCGAGACCGCGACCGGCGAGGTGGAGCGGGTCGATGTCGACCCGGTGACCCTCGACCTGATCGAGAACGGGCTGCGCAACGCCCGCTACGAGATGGACGAGGTGCTGTTCCGCACCGCGCTGTCGCCGGGCATCCGCGAGCAGCACGACGAGTTCCCGCTCATCGGCGACCCCAGCGGGAAGATGGTCGTCGGCCAGTTCGGCCTGTCCATCCCCGACTTCCTCGAGGGCTTCGACGACACCGTCGAGGAGGGCGACGTCCTGCTGACCAGCGACCCGTACGCCTGCGGGGCCGCGATCAGCCACGCCAACGACTGGCTGCTGGTCATGCCGGTCTTCCACGAGGGACGGGTCGTGGGGTGGGCGTCGATGTTCGGGCACATGTCGGACGTGGGCGGCAAGACGCCGTCGTCCATGCCCACCGACGCCCGGACCATCTACGAGGAGGGCGTGGTCATCCCGCCGTTCAAGCTGTACCGGAAGGGGCAGCTCAACGAGGACGCGCTGCGGATCATCCTCAACCAGGTCCGCATGCCCGACTGGAACCGGGCCGACCTCAACGGCCTGGTCGCCGCCTGCCGCACCGCAGCCCGGCGGGTGGTCGAGATGTGCGAGCGGTTCGGGACGGCGACCTACCTCTCGGCGCTCGACGCGCTGCTGCAGCGCAACCACGACGCCATGAAGGTGCTGCTGCAGACGGTGTTCGAGGAGGGGCGGACGCTCTCGTTCACCGACTACATCTGCGACGACGGCGTGGGCAACGGCCCCTACGAGCTGAAGCTGTCGCTGACCCGCACCGGCGAGAAGGTGCACCTGGACTTCACCGGCTCCTCGCCGCAGGCGGCCGGGCCGATCAACTACTACATCAACGAGAACCTGACCCGGATGTTCTTCGGGATCTACATGATCACCGTGGCCGATCCGCAGATCCTCTGGAACGACGGGTTCTACCCGCTGGTCGACGTCACCATCCCCGACGGCTCCTACTGGAAGCCGAAGCACCCGGCCGCCCTCAACGGCCGCAACCACGGCATCGGGCGGGTGTTCGACCTGTTCGGCGGGCTGCTCGGGCAGACCAACCCGGCGCTGCTCAACGCCGCCGGCTTCTCCTCCTCGCCGCACTTCATGTACTCGGGGCACTACTCGTCGGGCGAACGCAAGGGGGAGTGGTTCCAGCTGTACTCGATCGGCTTCGGCGGCATCCCCGGCCGGCCGCTGGGTGACGGCCCCGACGGGCACTCGCTGTGGCCGAGCTTCGTGAACATCCCCTGCGAGTACCTCGAGTCCTACTACCCGCTGCGGATCGAGACGTGGGAGACCGTCGCCGACACCGGCGGCCCCGGGCTGCACCGCGGCGGGAACGGCGTCGACGTCGCCTACGTGTTCGAGGAACCCGGCGAGATCGCCATCCACGACGACCGCTGGCTCACCTACCCGTGGGGGGTCAACGGCGGGCACCCCGGCGCGCGCGGCCGCAAGTGGATCGACCGCGCCGACGGCACCCGGGAGATGCTGCCGTCCAAGTGCCACGGGGTGGCGGTGTCGCCGGGCGACGTCCTGCACTTCGTCACCTGGGGTGGTGGCGGCTGGGGCGACCCGCTGGAGCGCGACCCGGAGCTGGTGGCCCGGGAGGTCCGCCGCGGGCTGGTCACCCAGGACGGCGCGCGGCGGTACGGGGTCGTGGTGTGCGACGGCGGCGAGGTGGACGTCGAGGCGACCGAGACCCTGCGCGACCAGGTCCGCGCCGACCGCCCCGGCGAACTGCCCGTCTTCGACATGGGCCCGCCGGTCGAGGAGCTGCTCGCCCGGTGCGAGGAGGAGACCGGGCTGCCCGCGCCCGAGCGCCCGGTGTGGGCAGCGGGATGAGGACCGCCGGTGCACGCGGGATCTGCACACCGGTCGTCGTCAAGGCCCGGATCGGCGCCGGTGTGCAGATCTCGCGGCCGGGGTGGGTCCGATGAGCACGCCCGAACCGGCGCCCGGGCCGCACGGGTCGGCGTTCTCCGGCCGGGTCGGCTGGGGGAGCGCGCCCGCGGTCGTGGTGGTCGACCTGGTGCGCGCCTACACCGACCTCGACGGGCCGTTCGGGCTGCCCGACCCCGGGCCCGCGGTGGCGGCCACGCAGCTGCTGGTGGACGCCGCCCGGGCGCACGGGCACCCGGTCGTGTGGACCGTCGTCCGCTACGCCCCGGGGCTGGGCGACGCGGGGTTGTTCGTGCACAAGGTGCCGGCGCTGGCCTGCTTCGTCGAGGACGCGCCGGGCACCTGGGGCGACCTCGCGCTGCCGCCGGAGGCGGGCGAGCCGGTGGTGGTCAAGCAGTACGCCTCGGCGTTCTTCGGGACCTCGCTGGCGTCGACGCTGCGGGCCGCCGGGGTGGACACGGTGGTGGTCGCCGGCGTCTCGACGTCGGGCTGCGTGCGGGCCACCGCGATGGACGCGCTCAACAACGGCTTCCGCCCGCAGGTGGTGCGCCAGGCCTGCGCCGACCGGACGCCCGCGCTGCACGACAGCAACCTCGCCGACCTCGACGCCAAGTACGCCGACGTGGTCGATCTGCCCGAGGCGCTGGCCCACCTCTGACCGCGGCCACCGGCGAGGATGGGGCGGTGCCGAGGACCAGCGCGGGCGTGCTCCTGTACCGGCGAGGACCCGACGGCGGCGTCGAGGTGCTCATCGGGCACATGGGCGGTCCGTTCTGGGCCCGCAAGGACGACGGCGCCTGGTCGATCCCCAAGGGGGAGTTCGGCGACGGCGAGGACCCGTTCGCCGTCGCCCGCCGCGAGTTCGAGGAGGAGCTGGGTTCGCCGGTGCCGGCCGAGGACTTCCTGCCCCTCGGCCGCCTGCGCGGCAGCGGCAAGCTGCTCACCGTCTGGGCCGCCGAGGGCGACCTGGACGCCGCGACCTGCCACAGCAACACCTTCGCGCTGGAGTGGCCGCCGCGGTCGGGGCGGGTGCAGGAGTTCCCCGAGGTCGACCGCGCCGCGTGGTTCGGCGTCGAGGCCGCACGCGCCAAGTTGGTGAAGGGTCAGGTGCCCTTCCTCGACCGGCTGCTGGAGCGGCTCGTCTAGGTGCTCCGGCTCGGCCGGGCGGGTCCGTCGACGAGGTCGCAGTCGAGCCCCTTGCGCGCCTCGGGGTCACGGAGAACCGTCTCCGTCACCCCCGAGACCGCGTGACGTGGGAGCTGCCGTCTCCGGCGCACGGTGTCGCAGCGGGGCCCCCGGGGCTCGGGATCCGGTGAGTTCGTCGAGGAGGGCGCGATGTACGCGGTCATCCGGCACTACAAGGGCAACTCGCAACTGTTCGACGAGTTGGAGCGGCGGACGGACGAGGTGGAACAGGTGATCCGAGGCGTCCCCGGATTCGTGGGTTACTCCCTGGTGAGGACCGAGGACGGCGGTGGCTTCAGTGTCAGCGTCTTCGAGGACGAGGCCGGGACGGAGGAGTCGACCCGCGTGGCGGGGAACTGGGTCAGGGAGAACGTCCCCCAGGCCGTGGGGAGCCCGCCGGAGGTCACCCAGGGCAGGGTGGTCCTCCACGCGCGCGCGTAGTCGCGCTCACCGTTCCCGGCACGGCCGGCCGACCCCGGCACGGCCTCCCGACTGCGGCGCGAGCCCCACGTGGTGATCGACAGCCGGGCCAGCCACGACCGTCCGGCGGTGGCTGGCCCGACCACTAGGTCGCGATCGGCGGCAGGTGCAGGTCGACGCCGAGCAGCACCAGCGGCCACAGGATGACCGCCACGACCAACGACAGGACCTCCGAGATCCCGGCGACGCTGTTGTAGCCCTGGGTGAGGGCCACGACCAGGCCGACCGCCAGGTAGACGAGGGTGAACAGGGACATCCGCACGCTTCCCACCTCCGGTGTCGGGGGAGGGGAGTCTGCACCGCCGGCCTGTGGCCCGGCTGCGAGCCGGCTGGCAGTCCGGCGGTGACCGCACCGGCCGCCGCGCCACGGGGGACGGCGGCGACGGCCGGTGCGGGGTCCTCAGGCGCCGACCAGCGACCGCCACCCGCGGACGGCGAACCGGTCGGTGCCGGCGCGGGCGGCCAGCGCGGTGGCCGCCGCGGTCGACCGGGCGCGGACGTCGGCCTCGTCCGCCGTCGTCAGCGCACCGCCGGACACCACCAGCCGGCCGTCGACGTAGACCCGGTCGACCTCGTCGCCCCGCTGGCTGTAGACGAGGGACGAGACCGCCGCGTGCACCGGCGTGGCGCAGAGGTTGGTCAGGTCCAGGACCACGACGTCGGCCCGCTTGCCGACCTCCAGAGAGCCGATCGAGCCGGCCATGCCCAGGGCCCGGGCGCCGTCGATGGTGGCCATCTCCAGCGCCTTCTCGGCGGTCATGACCTCCGGGTTGCGGTGCACCCCCTTGTGCAGCAGCGCGGCGAACTTCATCGCCTGCAGCATCGAGTGGTTCGACGACGAGGCCGGGCCGTCCGAGGCGAGGCCGACGGTGATGCCGCGCCGGTGCATCGCCGGCACCGGCGCGAACCCCGACCCGAGGTAGAGGTTCGAGCACGGGTTGTGCGACACCTTGGTGTCGGTCTGCTGCAGCAGGTCCAGGTCGTGGACGTCGACCTGGACGCAGTGCGCCGCCAGCAGGTCCGGGCCGAGCAGCCCGGTCTCCGCGGCGAAGGGCACGTCGCGCACCCCGAAGCGGCGGACGGACTCCTCGACGTCGAACGGCGACTCGGCCAGGTGCATGGTGACCAGCGTCCCCGTGGCGTCGGCCAGGGCGCGGGTCTCCCGCAGCGTCGCCTCGTCCACCGTCCAGCTCATGCACGGGGCCAGCCCGACGGTCACCCGGGACCCGGGCCGGTTCCGGGCGCCGATCAACCGCTGGGCGTCGGCCAGCGCGTCGTCCAGCGGCTGCACCAGCTGCGCCGGGGCACCGACGTCCGCCCCCGCCGTCATGTAGCCCCGGGCCATCACGCCCCGGATGCCGACGTCGTCCATCGCCGAGGCGACGGCGTCCCCGAGGCCGGGGCGCGGGTGCACGTACATGAAGTCCAGCAGCGTGGTCGTCCCGGTGGTCAGGGCCTCCGCGCAGCCGTGCAGCGCCGCGGCGTAGCAGTCCTCGGGGGTCAGCTCGACCGCCGAGGGCCCGGTCATCGTCAGGAACCAGTCCGACAGCACCCGGTCGTCGCCGAGTCCCTTGAGCAGGGTCTGGAACAGGTGGGTGTGGGTGTTGACGAAACCGGGGAGCACCAGCCGGCCCGCGCAGTCGACCACCTCCGCGCCGGGGTGCGCCGCGAGCACCTCCGCGGTCGGGCCGACGGCGAGCACCTGGTCGGAGAAGGCCACCGCGCCGTCGGCGAGCACCCGGCGCTCGGCGTCCATGGTGACGACGGTGGCCCCGGACAGCACCGTGACCGGCGGCGACGGACTCACTCCGGCGCCCCCGCCGACCGCAGCAGCTGCCACACGACCGCCGGTTTGAGCGGCGTCCGCGTGACCCGGACGCCGAGGTGCTCGATGGCGTCGGCGACGGCGTTGGCCACCGCCGAGTGGCCGCCGATCGCGCCGCCCTCGCCCATGCCCTTGACGCCCAGCGGGTTCAGCGGGGACGGGGACTCCAGGTGGCCGATCTCGACGTCGGGCACGTCCAGCGACCCGGGCATCAGGTAGTCCATGAAGGACGTGGACTGCGGCTGGCCGTCGGGGGCGTAGACGAGCTCCTCCATCAGCGCACCGCCCAGGCCCTGGGCCACGCCGCCGACGATCTGCCCCTCGGCGTTGCGCGGGTTGATGATCGTGCCGGCGTCGTTGACCACCACGTACCGCTGGACGGTCGTGTAGCCGGTGTCGGGGTCGACCTCCACCTCGGCGATGTGGATGCCGTAGGAGTAGGGCGCGGCCGTGTTCTCGAAGTACTGCACCGACTCGAGGTCGGGCGCCATGCCGGCCGGCCGGCTCCCGCCGGGACTGGCGGCCGCCGCCACCTGCGCCCAGGTCACCGACGCGGTCGGCACGCCCTTGACCGCGAAGGAGCCGTCCTCCAGCACCAGGTCGGCCGGGTCGGCCTCGAGCAGGTGCGCGGCCAGCTCCTCGGCCTTCTCCCGGACCCTGCGGGCGGCCAGCACGACGGCCGAGCCAGCCATGACCGCGTTGCGGCTGGCGTAGGTGCCCATGCCGAAGGGCAACCGGCCGGTGTCGCCGAACACCACCTTGATCGAGTCGTGCGGCACCTGCAGCTCGTCGGCGGCGATCTGGGACAGCATGGTCGCCGTCCCCTGGCCCATCGGGGCGGCGCCGGAGACGATCGTGACCTCGCCGGTGGGGTCCACCCGCACGCTGCCGCCCTCGAACGGGCCCGGCCCGGTGATCTGGTGGTAGACGCAGATCCCCAGGCCGATCAGCCGACCCTCCGCCCGGGCGGCGTGCTGGCGGGTGGCGAACCCGGCGTAGTCGACCATCTCGAGGGCCTTGTCCAGCCCGGCCGGGAAGTCGCCGCTGTCCAGGACGACGGCCGCCTCCAGTGACGCCAGCCCCGTGTCGAAGGGCAGCTCCTCGGGCGTGAGCAGGTTCTTCCGGCGCAGCTCGGCGCGGTCGATGCCCAGCTCGCGGGCGACGATGTCGAGCAGCCGTTCCCGCGCGAACGTCGACTCGGGCGCACCCGCTCCGCGATAGGGCGACGCCGGCGCCTTGTTGGTGGAGGCGCACACCGCCTCCACCCGGTAGGCGGGCACCCGGTAGACCCCGCCCAGGCTGGTGGCGGCCAGCGAGGCGTTGATGACGCCGAGCGGCCGCTGGTAGGCCCCGCAGTCGGTGACGTGCCGGGCCCGCAGGCCGAGGATCGTGCCGTCGGCGCGCAGCGCGATCTCCACCTCGTGGACCTGCTCGCGGGAGTGCGCGATGGACAGGAAGTGCTCGTTGCGGTCCTCGATCCACTTGACCGGCCGGCCGGTGCGGGCGGCGGCGAAGGGCACGAGGAAGTCCTCGGAGTTGAAGTCGGCCTTGACGCCGAACCCGCCGCCGATGTCGGGGATGAGCACGCGGATCGCGCGCACCGGCACGCCGAGCATCCCGGCGAGGATGGTCCGCACCGTGTGCGGCCACTGGGTGGAGTCCCAGACGGTGAGCTCACCGGTGACGGCGTCCCGCGAGGCCACGACGCCGCGGGTCTCCAGCGGGATGCCGGTGTAGCGCTGCATGTCCAGCCGCTCGCGGACCACCCGGTCGGCGGCGGCGAAGGCGGCGTCGACGTCGCCGTACTCGTAGACCGAGCGGGCGGCCACGTTGTCCGGCGCGTTGGCGTGCAGCACGGGGGCGCCGGGCGCGATGGCCTCGAGGGCGTCGACGACCGCCTCGAGCGGCTCGTACTCGACCTCGATCAGCTCGAGGGCGTCCTCGGCGACGTGCCGGCTCTCGGCGACCACGACGGCGACCGGCTCGCCCACGAACCGGACGGTGTCGACGGCCAGGGGGTGCTGCGGCGCGGGGTGGAAGGTCTCGAGCGCGAACAGGGCGGGGATGGCCGGGGGCTCGGGACCCAGGTCGGCGGCGGTGAAGGCGTCGACGACCCCGGGGAGCTCGCGGGCGGCGCGCACGTCGACCGACAGCAGCCGGGCGTGGGCGTGCGGGCTGCGCAGCACCGCCATGTGCTGCAGCCCCGGCACGCGGATGTCGTCGACGTAGGCCGCCTCGCCGCGCAGCAGCCGAGGGTCCTCCTGGCGCGGGACGCTGGCGCCGATCGTCTGCACGCCCATGTCAGCGCTCCCAGGTCTCGTCGGCGGCCTGGACGGAGCGGACGATCCCCTGGTAGCCGGTGCACCGGCAGAGGTTGCCCGACAGCGCCTCGCGGATCTCGGCCTCGTCGGGCCCGCGGTTGTCCCGCAGGAAGTCGTAGGTGGTCAGCAGGATCCCCGGGGTGCAGAAGCCGCACTGCAGGCCGTGGTGGTCCCAGAACGCCTGCTGGACCGGGTGCAGCTGCTCGCCGTCGGCCAGGCCCTCCACGGTCGTGAAGGCCGCGCCGTCGGCCTGGACGGCGAACATCAGGCAGGCCCGGATCGGTTCGCCGTCCATCAGCACCGTGCAGGCACCGCACACGCCGTGCTCGCACCCGACGTGCGTGCCGGTCAGCCCGAGGTCCTCGCGCAGGAAGTCGGCCAGCGAGCGCCGCACCGACACGGTCCGCTCGTGGAGGGTGCCGTTGACGGTGACCCGGATCTGCCGCTCCACGACGGGCGTGCCGGTCGACACGGCCGGGCGGTCCTCGACGTGCATCGTCTGCTCTCCTCCTCGGCCGGCCGGCGCCGGCGCACTGGTCGGGTCGGGTGCTGCGGTCGGTGGCGGCACGGTCAGGCCGCCGCGGCGGTGGAGGTGCCGGTGGCCTCGGTGAGGGCGCGCTCCAGCAGGTGGGCGGCCAGCGCCCGGCGGTACTCCGCGGGGCCGTGCACGTCCGGCGGCGGGTCCAGCGTGGCGGCGTAGTCGGCGGCCAGGCCGGCGAACGTGGCGGGCGCCGGTTCCTGGCCGACCAGCGCGGCGACGAGCTCCTGCGCGTCCACGGTGCCCGCGGCCACGCCGGCGAGGGCGACCCCGGCCCTGGTGACCCGGCCGTCGTCCACCGTGACGGCGGCGGCGACCGCGACCTGGGCGAAGTCGCCCCGACGGCGGCTGACCTCCAGGAACGAGGTGCCCGTGCCGGGCGGCCACGCGGGGAGGCGGACGGCGACCAGCAGCTCCTCGGGCGCCAGGCAGGTGGTGAAGAAGCCCTCGAAGAACTCGTCGGGGCCCACCTCCCGCTCACCCTCCGCGCTGCGCAGGCAGAAGGTGGCGCCCAGCGCGGTGACCGCGGCGGGCAGCTCCGCGGCGGGGTCGGCGTGCGCGAGGCTGCCGCCCACCGTCCCGCGTGCACGGATCTGCTTGTGCCCGACGTGGGCGACGGCTCGGGGGAGCAGCGCCCACGCGGAGGAGGGCGGCAGCCGGTCGGGCAGCCGGGTCTCCAGCGCCCGCTGGCGCACGGTGGCGCCGAGGGTGAGCGTCTCGCCGTCGACGGCGACCTCGTCGAGCCCCGCGACGGCGTTGACGTCGACGAGCACCGCGGGCCGGGCGAGCCGGAAGTTGAGCATCGGCACCAGGCTCTGACCGCCGGCCAGGACCTTGGCGTCGTCGCCGTGCTCGCGCAGCACGGCGAGGGTCTCCTCGACCGTGGTGGGCGCGAGGTAGTCGAACGGGGCTGGCTTCACGAACTCGATCTCCTCCCGGGCGCGGTGCCGAACCCGCGCGCGGTGGCCATCGTGGCCGGACCGGCCCGCCTGCTCCATGGACGTCCTGTGGCGAGTTGGGCGGTCGGGACTGGACGTTCTGTCCGGTCGTTGGTGGACTCCCCGTGTGGTCACGACGCTGCGCGAGGTCCTCGGGGTCGACGCCCTGCAGCGCGCCGCGCCCGAGGTGGTCGTCGGGTCCGACCTGCTCGACCGGCCGGTGCGCTGGGTGCACACCAGCGAGCTCGCCGAGGCGGCCTACCTGCTGCGGGGCGGGGAGCTGCTGCTGACCACGGGCCTGGGCATCGGCGGCCGCGGGGCGGTCGGGGAGGCCGCCTACGTCGCCGCCCTGGCCGAGCGCGGGGTGGCGGCGCTGGCCCTCGAGCTGGGCTGGACGTTCCCGGAGGCGCCCGCCGCGCTGGTCGCCGCCTGCCGGCGGCACGGGCTGCCGCTGGTCGTGCTGCGCGAGGTCGTGCCCTTCGTCGACATCACCGAGCAGATCCAGACGCTCCTCCTGGAGCGCGCCGCCGCCAGCTCCCGCCGGGACCGCGACGTGCGCCAGGTGCTGACCGACGCGCTGCTCGACGGCGCCGGCCCGCAGGAGCTGACCGCGGTCATGGCCGAGCTCGCCGGCGCCCCGGTCGTGGTCACCACGGCCGACGGCGCGCTGGTGGCCGCGGCGGGGCAGGCACCCGGTCCTGTCCGCCGGTCCGGCCGGCCGGTGGCGCGCCGCGACGTCGTCCTGCTGGAACGGCACTGGGGGCAGGTCGCGGTGCTGCCGCCCGGGCGGCCCGACGACCCGGCGCTGCCCGTGGTGGCGTCCTACGGCGCGGAGGCGCTGGGTCTGTCGCTGCTGCGGTCGGCCGTGGGCGGTGACCTCGACGACCGTCGCCGCCAGCTGCTGGCCGACCTCAGCGAGCGGCGCTGGCGCACCCCCGGCGAGCTGGTCACCCGGGCACGCGTGCTGGGCCTGCCGTTCCCCGCGGACGGCCGGTACGCCGCGCTGCTGGTCACCGACCTGGGTGACGCCGACCTCGACGGCGTGGTCCGGGCGGTGGGCGGGGCGCTGGCGCCCGGCACCGCGCTGGTGGCCGACGTGGGGGGCGACGTCGCGGCGGTCGTCCGGACGTCGGCGGTGCTGGCCGCCGCGCGGGCGGTGCTCTCCGCCGTCGACGCCCTGGGCGTGCCCTCGGCGCGGGTGGTCGCCGGCACCGTCGTCGGCCGGCTGGAGGACGTCGACCGCTCGGTCGGCCGCGCGCGCAGCGCCCTGCACCTGGCCGGCGCCGGTGAGCGAGTGGTCGCGGCCGGGACGATGACCGCCCGGCTGCTGCTCGACGGGGTCCGCCGCGAGCAGCTGGCCGAGCAGCTCGTCACCGAGGAGATCGGCCGGCTGGTCGCCCACGACACCGCCTCCGGCGGCGAGCTGGTGCACACGCTGCGGACCTACCTGGCGCACTCGTCGTCGAAGGTGCGGACGGCCGACGCGCTGCGGCTGCGGCGGCAGACGCTGTACCTGCGGCTGCAGCGGATCGAGGAGCTCATCGGGGACGTGCACGCCCCCGGGCGGCACGCGGCGCTGGTCCTCGCCCTCGCCCTGGCCGACCTCCCGGCAGCAGGCGGGGGCCGGGGGCGTCCGTGACCGGGGCACCTCCTGCATGACGGTCCAGTGACGTGTCGTCACACGCATCCCGTCCGGGGGCGCTGCGGGCGTCGGGCCTGGCAGGGTCTCCGTCCGGCGAGAGTCGCCCGGACTTCCGAGTACGAGGAGGACCCCATGACGTGCGCTTCCTGTGGGGCTGCCGACCAGCGCGGTCGGTTCTGTGTGGGCTGCGGCACGGCCGTTCCGCCGTCCCCCCGCCCGGCGCCGCGCCCGCGGTCGCCGCTGGCCGACGAGCTGACCCAGCCGGTGCTGCGGCTCGAGCGCCCCGCGAAGCCCGCCGTCCCGGCGCGGTGAGGGACCCCTCGGGGGCGAGGGTCGGTGGCCGGCGCCCCCGAGGGACGTGACGCGCTTCACTGCTAGCAATCCGCTTGCAGGAGTTAGCGGCGTCGGTCGGCGGGGCATGCCCTCTGACGTCAGGTCATCCCCGATGTCTGGAGACCCCGTCATGACCGACACCCGACTCACGGCCGACACGGCCAAGATCATCAACCAGCTCCGCGCCCTCGTGCTGCTGACCCAGACCGAGGAGCAGGTCGCGCGCACCCGCGTCTCGCAGGCGCGTACCGACGCCGTCCGCCGCGAGCTCAGCCAGAACGCCGACCACGCGGCCGAGCGGACGCAGGCGATCACCGAGCAGCTGCGCGCCCTCGGTGGCGTGCCCGACGTCGTCACCCCCGCCGTCGGGCGGCTGTCCGCCCTCGTCAAGGCCACTCTCGAGCAGGCCGAGCCGATCGAGGAGGCGCTGCTGCAGGACCTGCAGCTCGAGCACCAGCTGCTCGACCGCGCGACCTACCTCAAGGTGCTGGCCGACAAGGCGCAGCTGCCGCAGGTCCGCCAGCTGGCCGAGCGGCTCGTCACCGCCCACGAGGCCACCGTCGAGTGGCTCACCGTCGTGCTGGCCGAGGAGGCCATGGGTGGCCCGGCCGCCCTGCAGCCGACGCCGTTCCAGCGCGTCGCCGGTGGCGCGGTCCGGGTGGCCAACGCCCCGGTCCGCTTCTGGGCCAACCGGGTGAACGAGGCGCTCGAGACGGCGCACCAGCGTCGCGAGGAGGCCGGCCAGAAGCTCGGCCAGGTCGCCGGCAAGGCCAGCTCCTTCACCGACGCCGTCCGCGAGACCCTCACCGTGGGTCGCAGCGCGGCACTGCGCCGGGCCGAGCGGATCGCGCGCCGCGAGGGCAACACCGAGGCCGCCGACGCCGCCAAGGCCGCCCGCGAGGAGCTCGGCGACGTCTCGGCCGACGAGCTGCCCATCAAGGGCTACGACTCGATGTCCACCCAGGACGCGATCAAGGCCGTCAAGCAGCTGACCACCGCGCACGACCTGAACGTGGTCATCCGCTACGAGGAGACCCACAAGAACCGGTCCAGCATCGTGAGCGCGACGCAGACCCGGCTGGCCGCCCTGGCCAAGGAGGCCGTGGGCGTCGACAGCGAGAGCTGATCGGCTCGAGCCGACGAGGGCCCGCACCCCACCGGGGTGCGGGCCCTCGCGGCGTCCCGGGGAGGGGAGGCGGCGGTGGCCCCGCGGATGAGATCTGCGCGACACACCGGTTTGACCCGCCGAGCGCCCCGGGGATGGGATGCCTCATGCGCATCACACCCGGTGACCTCGAACGTGAGTTCTCCGTGACGACGGCCGTGACCCGCCTGGACTTCCTGAGCCGGCGGGACAGCGGCGCGACCACCCTCGACACCGCTGCTGGGGTCGACGCGGACGACTGGAGCTCGCTGAGGGACACCACCACCTCGCTGGACGTGCCCGAGGCCCTGGAGCTGCTCGCCCTCGGCGAGGTGGTGGCCCGCAAGGCCCACGACAGCCAGCTGGTCGGCTTCCGGGCCGCGCTGCGCGGCGGCGCGACGTGGGCGCAGATCGCCGAGGCGCTCGACGTGACCCCCGCCGAGGCGTGGGCGCTCTTCCAGGGGCTGATCGAACGCCAGGAGCGGGCCCGGACCCTCGACCCGGCCGACGCCGCGGCCGCCCGCGAGCTGGCCGGCGCCCAGCCGCGCTGACGGCGGTCAGCGGCCCTGGTGGCCGAGCCGCCGATGCGGTGGACTGGATCGCCGGAGCCGCTCGGCGCCTGCGGGGTCGACGGGCTCCGACGTGCAGGGGATCGCACCGACGCCGAGGAGGAGCGCCATGACCGGCACCCAGGAGACCGGGGACGTCACCGGCACCAAGGACAAGGACTACAACCTGGTCTGGTTCACCGAGCAGTGCCTGAGCAACGCCCTGCGGCTGGAGACCTACATCAAGGACGCGGAGCGCGACGGCGACCGGGAGGTCGCAGAGCTGTTCCGCAAGGCGCAGGCCGACAGCCGCAAGGGCGCCGACCAGGGCAAGGCGCTGCTCAGGGCCCGGCTGGGCAGCTGATCCGGACAGGGGCCGCCGGCCTCCCGGTCAGCGGCCCCTCTCCCGCGGGCGTCCCGGTCAGCCGACCTCGACGCCGCGCCAGAACGCGACGCGGCCGGTGATCTCCTTCGCCGCGTCTCTCGGCTCCGGGTAGAACCAGGCCGCGTCACGGTTGGTCTCCCCGTCCACCACGAGCGAGTAGTAGGACGCCGTCCCCTTCCACGGGCAGAACGTCGTCGTCTCCGACGGGCGCAGGACGTCGTCCCGGACGGCGTCCCGGGGGAAGTAGGCGTTGCCCTCGACGGTGACGATGTCGTCGGACTCGGCGAGGACGGTCCCGTTCCAGCGTGCGGTGGCCATGTGACCGCCAACACCCTGTGCCGGTACCGCATTCCGCCCACTCCTCGGGACGGGCGGGACGGCGTCGTCGGCGCCCCGCCCGTCCCCGGGGGCCCGGGCTCAGCCGCCCCGGATGTGCCGCACCACCGCCTCGAGCTCCTCGGACGGCGAGACGTCGACGTACTCGCAGTCGGTCAGGGCCACCGGGGCGTGGCCGGGCTCCCAGTAGAAGGCCCGCCCGGCCTCGAAGGTGGTGACCCCGCCCTCGCCGTGCATCTCGAGGCGACCGCTGATCACGTACCCCCAGTGCGGGCAGGGGCAGCGGTCCCCGGGGAGGCCGGCCAGGGCCGGTCGCAGGTCCGTGCCGGCGGGCAGTCGCACCCAGGCGATGGTCATGTCCCCGAAGCGCTGGGCCCGGAAGTCGACCCCGTTGCCCTCGATCTCCACCGGCAGGTCGGTGCGCGCGATGGACTGCATGGCGGCCTCCTCACGGCCGGATGTTCTGGTTGAGGCGGAACAGGTTGTCCGGGTCGTAGCGGCGCTTGACCTCGCGCAGCCGCTCGTAGTTGGCCCCGTAGTTCTCGGCGACCTTGGACTGGTCGTCGCCGGAGGCGAAGTTGGTGTAGCCACCGGGCTCGGAGTGCGGCGCGATCGCCGCGTAGTAGTCGCGCACCCAGCGGGTGTTGGCCTCGTTCTGGCCCGGGTCGGGCCACATCCCGGCGATGACGGTGGCGAACGTGGCGTCGCGGTGGCCGAAGGCGGTGGCGTCCGGGCCGACGTCGTGCACCGCGCCGTTGATCGGGTACAGGTGCATCGTCGAGTTGACCACCGGCACGCGGGCGCCGTGCTCGACGTGCGCGGCGATCGCCTCGTCGGTCAGCTCGGTGACGAACGCGGCCTTCCAGTAGTGCTGCAGTCCGGGGGGCACCAGCGGGTCGAAGGCGGCGTTGAGCGCGGGGTAGGGCATCGGGCCGACGTGCTCGGCGACCGGACGGGCCACCTGGCGGAACCGGTCGACCACCCGCTCACCCTCGGCCTGCGAGCCGCTCCAGCAGGACACCACCGCGCAGAGGGTGTCGCCGACCCGGTCCTCCGGCACGAAGGGCAGCGGCGGAGCGATCTGGAACGCCGGGAAGCCGCCGTACTCCCGCGGGGCCTCGCGGATGAAGTCGCGGAAGAACGCGAAGACCGCCGCCGCGTCGGAGAGCTCGAAGAACACCGGCCCGCCGTAGATGGTCTCCACCGGGTGCAGCCGGTAGGTGAACCGGGTGACCACGCCGAAGTTGCCGCCACCGCCGCGCAGTGCCCAGAACAGGTCGCTGTTCTCGTCCTCGTCGGCGATGACCACCGTGCCCTCGGCGGTCACCACCTCGGCGGCCAGCAGGTTGTCGCAGGAGAGGCCGTAGCCGCGGGACAGGTAGCCGATCCCACCGCCGAGGGTCAGCCCGCCGATCCCGGTGGTCGAGATGATGCCGCCCGTGGTGGCCAGCCCCGAGGCGCTGGTCGCGTCGTTGAACCGGCCCCAGGTGGTGCCGCCGCCGGCCGACGCCGTCCGCGCGCCGGGGTCGACGTCCACCGCCTGCATCAACGACAGGTCGGCCACCACGGCGCCGTCGCCCGTGCCGAAGCCGGGCACGCTGTGCCCGCCGCCCCGGACGGCCAGCGGCCGGCCGCTCTCGGCCGCGTACCGCACCACCGCGACCACGTCGTCGGTGCCGGCGCAGCGCACGACGAGGTCGGGGTGCGCGTCGATCATGCCGTTGTAGACCCGGCGCGCCTCCTCGTAGTCGGCGTCCCCCGGCCGGATGACCTGGCCCCGCACGCGGTCGGCGAGCGTCCCCGGTAGCTGTGTGGTCATGGCCCCTCCTCGGTGCGGGTCGGTGCGGCCGACGCTAGGGAGGCCACCGGTACGCGCACATGACCAGAAGTGCGCGAATCAGCGACGGCGCGCCGGGGGTCAGTTCTGACCATCGACAGCCCCGGAGGGGAGGGCTAGCGTCCGGGAGGGTGTCCGGGTGGACGCCGCCGGCCCTGCCGGCGCGCTGGACGAGGGCCGCGCGCCCGTTCTTCGTCGGCCGCCGGGGCGAGCTGGCCTGCCTCGAGGACCTGTGGACGGCGGTGCTCGGCGGCGCCCGCCAGGTGGCGTTCCTCGGCGGTGAGCCCGGGGCCGGCAAGTCGCGGTTGCTCGCCGAGTTCTGCACGCTGCTCCACGACCGAGGGGCAGCGGTGCTCCTCGGTACCTGCGCCGCCGAGCTCGGCCCGCCCTACCAGCCGTTCGTCGAGCCCATCGAGGCGCTGCTGCCGGCCGCCGAGCCGGGCAGTGCCCGCGAGGCGCTGTCCCGGCTGGTGGGCCGGGCCGACGACACCGCCGAGCCCGACACCCGCCGGGAGCTCTACGACGCCGCCGTGGACGCCGTCCGGACGCTGACCCGCACCGGGCCGGCCGTCCTGGCTCTGGAGGACGTGCACTGGGCCGGCAGCGCCGGGCTGCAGCTGCTCGGCCACCTGGTCGAGCGGACGGCGGAGTCGCCGCTGCTGGTCCTGGCCACCCACCGGACGACGGCGCCGGAGCGCTCCGCGGCGCTGACCGGCACCATCGCCCAGCTGTACCGGCTCGACGGCGTCCGGCGGCTGGACCTCGGCGGGCTGGACACCGAGGACATCGCCGAGTACCTCGCCCACGAGGCGCGGCTGCCGCTGCACCGGGCCCGGGTCAGCGCGGCGCTGCTCCGGGACCGCACCGGCGGCAACCCCTTCCTGCTGCGGGAGCTGTTGCGCGACGCGGCCGTCCCGGGAGCCGTGCCGGACCCGGCCGCGGCGACGCCGCTGTCGGTGCGGGACATGACCGCCGGGCGGCTGGAGCGCCTCACCGCCCCGGAGCGGCAGACCCTCGAGCTGGCCGCCGTCGTCGGGGAGGAGCCGGACCTGGCGACGGTGCTGGCCGTCTCCTCGTGGAGCGCGGACACCACCCTGGCGGCGCTGGACACCGCGGTCGCCTTCGGCCTGCTCGAGCCGTCCGGGGCCGCCTTCCGGTTCCCGCACAGCCTCGCCCGGCAGGCGGTGCTCGACCTCATGCCGGCCACCCGTCGGGCCCGGGAGCACCTCCGGGTCGCCGCCGTCCTGGAGGCATCCGGGACACCGTCGGACCGGCGCACGCAGCGACTGGCCCACCACTACGCGCAGGGTGCGGCGCTGGGTGCGGCCGACCAGGCGGTGCGCTACCTGACCGAGGCCGCGGAGGCCGCCTCGCGGAGCCTGGCCCACGAGGACGCCGCGCGGTGGTTCGAGCAGGCCGCGGCGCTGGCCGAGGACCCGCCGGACCGGCACCGGCTGCTGCTGTCGGCGGCCTCGGCGCACCTGCTCGGCGGCGACTTCGCCCGGGCCCGGGCGCTCTTCGCCGAGGTCGCCGGCGCGGCGGCCGCCCGGGATCGCCTGGCGGCGGCCATCGGCTTCGAGGCGGCGTCCTGGCGGCCCGGGCTGCCCGGCCAGCGGGCGGTGGAGCTGCTCACCGAGGCGCTGCGGGGCGTGCCGCACGACCCGGCCGACCCGCTCTACGTGCGCGGACTGGCCGGGCTCGGCCGAGCGCTGGCCTTCCTGGGGGCGACCGAGCAGGCCGCCGAGCTCGGCCGGCGGTCGGTCGAGCTGGCCCGGGCGCTGGGCGACGACGTCCTCCTCGCGGCCGTGCTGGAGGCCAGCCTCTGGAACGGGCTGCACCCCGCGGACGGCCCCGCGAAGCTGGCCCGGGCCACCGAGCTCTCCGCGTTGGCTCATCGGATCCGCGACCTGAGCCCGCTGGGGCCGGCGGGCTTCTGGCGGGCGGCCATCGCCTACCAGCAGGGCGACCCCGAGGAGCTGGCCGCGGCGTACTGGGACGTCCTGCGGATGGCGCGGGCGACCGGCGAGGCCTACTTCGAGTACGTGGCGGGGTGCATCCGCTACGGCCGCCAGTTCCTCGCCGGCGACTTCACCGGCGCGGACCGGACCTGCGAGCAGCTGCTCGAACTGGGAGAGACCTTCGGCACCGACGACACCGAGGGCTCCACGGCGGTGCAGACGTTCATGGTGCGGCGGGAGACCGGGTCCCTGGAGGCCGTCCGCGCGCTGGTGAGCGGCGAGGAGTCCCCGGAGGAGCACTGGGCGCCGGGCCTGCTGGCCCTCTACACCGAGCTGCGGCTGGACCGCCCGGCGCACCGGCTGCTGCGCTGGCTGGTGGACGGCGGACTCGAGCGGTACGAGGACGCCCAGTGGCCCTGCGTCCTCGCCTTCGTCGGGGAGGCGGCGCTGCACCTGGGCGACGAGGAGGTGCTGCGCGCCCTGCGGCCGCGGATCGCCGAGTACAGCGGGACGAACCTGCGGGCCGGCCAGTTCGTCGCGCTGTTCGGCAGCGCCGACCGGTACCTCGGTCAGGTCGACGCCGCGCTCGGCCGGGCCACGGCCGTGCCGCTGCTGGAGGCGGCGCTGGAGATGGACACCCGGATGGGCGCGGTGGTGCACCGGGCGCAGAGCCTCGCCGCGCTCGCCGACCACCTCCGGCGGCACGGGGACCCCGGCCGGCGGGCCCGCGCGCTGGCCGAGGAGGCCGGGCAGCTGGCCCGGGACCTCGGCCTGCGCCGGGTGCTGCGGGCGCTGGGGCCGGCGCCGGTGCCCGGGCCCGCTGCCTCGCCCACCCGCCCGGCGGGGCTGACCGCGCGCGAGGCGGAGGTGCTGCGCCTGCTGGGGGAGGGGTTGCTCAACCGGGAGATCTCCGCGCGGCTGGTGATCAGCGAGAACACCGTCGCCAACCACGTGCGCAGCATCCTGGCCAAGACCGGCGCGGGGAACCGCACGCAGGCGGCGATGTACGCCGCCGCGCACGGCCTGCTGGACGGGTCAGACCGGCTGCAGTGACCCGTCGGGCTGCACGGTCGCCGAGACCTCGACGACCACGTCGGCCGGCAGCCCGGCCCGCACAGCCGCGCGTCGGATCGCGTCGGCGGACGGCGCCTCGTACAGGCAGTAGGTCTTGCGCTTGTCGGCCGACAGGAAGGAGTACAGCCAGCGCACGCCCTCGTCGGCGTTGATCCGGTTGACGCCGTCGGCGATGTCGGCGGTGAGCTCCAGCGCGTCGGAGTACCGGCGCTCGATCATGAAGACGGGCATCGCGGTTCCTCACCGGAGGGGTCGGTCGGCCGGGGCGACGGTACCGCCGCGGTCCGCCGGCCGACAGGTCCGGACGTCACTGGACCGGCTGCCACTCCGCCTGCTCGCGCAGCGGCGGCTTGAGCACCTTGCCGCCCGGGTTGCGCGGCAGCGGGTCGGCGCGCAGCACCAGGTACTGCGGCACCTTGAAGTCGGCCAGCCGCTCGCGGGCGAAGGCGACCAGGTCGGCGGCGGTGACCTCCCGGCCCGGCCGCGGGACGACGACCGCGCCGACCTTCTCGCCCATCATCGGGTCGGGCACGCCGAGCACGGCGACCTCACCGACGTCGGGATGGGCGGCCAGGGCGTTCTCCACCTCCACGCAGTACACGTTCTCCCCGCCCCGGTTGATCATGTCCTTCTTGCGGTCGACCACGTAGGTGAGGCCCCGCCCGTCGATGCGGGCGAGGTCGCCGGTGTGCAACCAGCCGTCGACGAACGTCTCGGTGGTCTGCTCCGGCTTGCGCCAGTAGCCGGACACCACGTTGGGGCCGCGGACCAGGAGCTCGCCGACGCCGGTCCGCGGGTCGACGTCGGCCAGGTCGAGCTCGACCACCGGCGCGGGGAAGCCGACCGAGTCGGCGTCCTCGGCCGCGTACTCGTGCGGGAGGAAGGTCGCCACCGACGAGGTCTCGGTGAGCCCGAAGCCGTTGCCGACCCGCGCGGTCGGGAAGGCCCGCTGGATGCGGTGCACCAGGTCCGGGGCGATCGGCGCACCGCCGTAGGTCACCGCTCGCACCGAGGAGGTGTCGACGCCCGCGAAGCCCGGCTGCTGCAGGGCCAGCCAGTAGATGGCCGGCACGGTGACCAGCAGGGTGATGCGCTCCTCCTCGACCGCCCGCAGGAAGGCGCCCACCTCGAAGGCCGGCATCACCACCGTGGTGCCGGCGACCGCGGTGGCGACCAGCAGCTGGGAGTTGCAGCCGGTGACGTGGAACAGCGGCACCGAGACCAGCGTCGTCAGCGGCTCGGTCCGGTCCAGCGACATGACCCGCAGGCAGGTCTCGACGTTGGACAGGAAGTTCTCGTGGCTGGTCATCGCCCCCTTCGGGAAGCCGGTGGTGCCGCTGGTGTAGAAGATCGCCGCGAGGTCCCCGTGCCCCGGCTCCGCCGGCTCCGGGGGCTCGCCGTCGGGCAGTGCGGACCCGGGCTCCACGACCACGGCGGCGCCGGAGTCCTCGACGACGTAGCGGACCTCCGGCTCGGCGAACCGGGTGCTGACCGGGACGGTGACCGCGCCGGCCAGCAGCGTCCCCCAGAACACCAGCACCCAGTCCAGGCCGTTGGGCAGCCGGTTGGCCACCCGGTCGCCCGGCCGCACCCCGGCCGCCCGCAGCCCGCCCGCCACGCGCAGCGCCCGCGCCTCCAGCTGCCGGTAGGTGAGCCGCGCGCCGCCGAGCTCGGCGACCGCGACGCCGTCCGGGCGCTGGTCCACCGCAGTCCGCAGCAGGGACAGCAGGGAGGGCGGCAGGCCGGTGTAGTGCCGGACCCCGTCGGGGCCGGTCTCGATGCCGCTCTGGTCGAAGGGCTGGGTCACCGCGACCTCCGCAGACGAGTCGTCAGCGGGCAGCGTCGTGACGCCGGGTCGTGCGGTCAAGGGGTGAGCAGGGCGAAGGTTGCGACCGCGTGGGCGATCGCCTTCCCGTCCTGCTCGACGTCGGCCTCGCAGACGGTCAGGTGCTCGCCGCGGGTCCGCACCGCGGCGGTCACCGACAGCGGCCCGGGCCGGCCGGGGCGCAGGTAGGTGACGGTCAGCTGGCTGGTTGCGGGCACCTCGCCCTCGCCGGTGGTGGTGCGGACCGCCTGGCCCATCGCCGTGTCCACGAGCGTGGCCACCACGCCGCCGTGCAGCGTGCCGGCCGGGTTGAGGTGCTCCTCGCGCGCCTCGAACTCGATCCGCGCGCCGCGGTCCTCGGTCTCGGCGACCTCTGCCCCGAGCCGCTCGGCGAACCCGCCCGGTCCTCCTGCTGCCATGGGCAGCCCCTACCCCGGAGCACGGCGGTCACGCGGCGGGATCAGGACGGTGCCCGGAGCCGCTCCTCGATGAGCGCGGCGCCGCGCCGCACGGCCGGGGCGAGCGCCCGGATGGCCTCGACGTCGCCCATCCGGCTGCTCGGGGCGGCCACGCCCAGCCCGGCCAGGGGCTGGCCCACCGTGTCCTTGAGGGCGACGGCCACCGCGCACACGCCGTCGGCGGTCTCCTCCCAGTTGAGCGCGTGGCCCTGCGCGCGGATCGTGGCCAGCTCCTCGCGCAGGGCGGCCAGCCGGGTGTGCGCGGCCGCGGTGGGGGCGGGGGGCAGCGTGCCGTCGGGGTAGCGGCGGTCGAGCTCGGCGTCGGAGAGGCCGGCGAGGATGGCCTTGCCGACGGCGGAGGCGTGCGCGGGCCGGACGACGCCGGTGCGGTTGCCGACGCGGACCGACCGCGGGCTCTCCGCGCAGTCGAGGAAGCGCACCGTCGTCCCCTCGAGCAGGGCCAGGCTGACCGTCTCCTGGGTCTCCTCGCGCAGCTGCTCGAGCACCGGGCGGGCCACCCGGCGGATGTCGATGCGGCTGACCGCCGCCAGGCCGATCTCGTACAGCGCCGGACCCGGCCGGTAGGCGCCGTTGGGCCGGTCCTGGGTGACGAAGCCGCGCCGACGCAGCGCCGTGAGCAGTCGGTGCGCGGTCGACCGGGCGACGCCGAGCAGCTCCGCGGCCTCGGCCACGCGCAGCGCCTGCCGGTCGCCCACCAGCTGCAGCAACCAGAGGGCGTTGTCGACCGACGTGGTGGTCGGCCCTTCCGGAGGCGCGGACGCCGCGGGAGCCGGTCGACGTGGATTCGACATGGCGGAACTATAGGCCACCTCCTAGGTGGAGAACGGAACTCGGCCCTAGCCTGTGCGCCATGACGGGGAGCCGGCCGCCGCGTGCGCCGGCGGACCCCCGGCGGCCTGCTGGAGCAGCCGGTGGAGCCACTGCCGCGCCCCTCCCGATGGGGGCCCGCCGGTCGACGCCCGCCCCGCGCGCCCCGCGGAACGAGAACTGGAGGTCCCTGCGATGACCGCGAGCCCCGAGACCCGCACCGACCTGGAGCTGGAGGCGCTCTACCGCGACCTGGCCGCGGTCGACCTCCGGCCGCTGTGGACCATCACCGAGCAGCTGCTCACCCCGACCCCGCAGCCGCGGGCGATCCCGTGGCTGTGGTCGGCGGCGACGATGAAGCCGCTGGCCCGCCGGGCGATCCAGCTGGTCCCGGTCGAGCGCGGCGGCGAGCGGCGGGTGCTCAGCCTGCAGAACCCCGGCCTCGGCGGCCGGCCGTACGCCGCCGGCACGCTGTGGGGGGCCCTCCAGTGCCTCGGCCCGCGGGAGACCGCGCCGGCGCACCGGCACACGCCCGGCGCGGTCCGGTGGGTGCTCGAGGGCGAGGGCGTCTGGACGACCGTCGACGGCGACGCCTGCGACATGCACCCCGGCGACCTGGTGCTCACCCCGTCGTGGAACTGGCACGACCACGTCAACGGCGGCGACTCGGAGATGTTCTGGTTCGACGGCCTGGACCTGCCGATGGTCGAGGCGCTGGACGGCGTCTTCTTCGAGCCCTACCCCGGGCCGGGGGAGAGCCAGCCCCAGCCGGCCGAGCACAACCTCTCCGAGCGGGCGCACCCGCCGGGCACCCGCTACGTGCGGGGCGCCGTCGACGGGCCGCTGACCCCCGGCCCCTCGCCACTGCTCATCTACCGCTGGTCCGACACCGCCGCCGAGCTGGACCGGCTGGCCGCGGAGTCCGACGAGCCGGTCGTCGCCCTGGAGTACGTCAACCCCACCACCGGCGCCAGCGTGCTGCCGACCCTGGGCTGCTCGGTGCTCCGGGTCCGGGCCGGCGGGCACAGTCTCCCGGTGCGCCGGTCGGGCAACGCCGTCTTCGTCGCCTTCCAGGGCTCGGGCTCGACGGTCATCGACGGCCAGCGCTTCGACTGGGGCCCCGGCGACATGTTCGTCGCGCCGTCCTGGTCGGCAGTCGAGCACACCGCCGGCGAGGAGAGCGTGCTGTTCCTGCTCACCGACGCCCCCGTGCTGCGCGCACTGGGCATCGACCGCGAGCAGGTCCTGCCCGGCCCGCAGTCGGTGACCGGCACCTTCACCCCTCGCTGAGAACCACCACCCGCTGACACTGGAGACCCGTGAAGCTCGCCCTCTTCGACGACAACCGGCTCGGCGTGGTCGCCGCGGACGACGCGACGCTCGTCGACGTCACCGACGCGCTGCCCTGGCCGCACGACCCGGACCCGGTCACCGCCGGCTGGTGGCGGGCGCTGTGCCGCGACGCGGCCACCGTGCTGCCCCGGCTGCGGGAGGCCGCCGAGGCCGGGACGCCGCGGCCGGTCGCCGAGGTCGTGCTGCGGGCACCGGTGCTCGGGCCGTCCAAGGTGGTCGCCGCGGCCAGCAACTACGGCGAGCACGTCGCCGAGATGCACGGCGTCCAGGAGCGGACGCTGGGCCGGGTCGAGTCCTGGATGATGGAGTTCGACGTCTTCCTCAAGGCGCCGTCCTCGATCGTCGGCCCGGGCGCGGAGATCGTGCTGCCGCCCGACGTCGTCGCCGCCGGCTCCGAGGTGCACCACGAGTCGGAGCTGGTCGTGGTGATCGGCACCGGGGGCAAGGACATCCCGGTCGAGTCGGCCCTGGACGCCGTCCTCGGGTTCACCGCCGGGCTGGACATCACCGTCCGCAGCGCCGCGGACCGCTCCCGGCGCAAGAGCTACGACACCTTCAGCCCGCTCGGCCCCTGGCTGGTGACCGCCGACGAGGTCGGCGACGGGTCGGACCTCGACATCCGGCTGACCAGTGGCGGGGAGGTGCGGCAGTCGGTGAACACCCGGGACCTGATCACCCCGGTGCGCCAGATCGTCGCGTACGCCTCGACGATCATGAGCCTGGTGCCCGGCGACGTGCTCTTCACCGGCGCCCCTCCCGGTGTGGGCCCCATCGCACCCGGTGAGAAGCTGGAGATGACCATCAGCCGGATCGGGTCCATGGCGGTCACCGTCCGCTGACCCGGCCCTCGCCGAGGAGGAGCGCATGACCACGCCGGAGACGCTCGACTGGTGGGCCGACGGGGAGCGGCTGTTCGGCACCGCCCTCGGCCGGCTGACCGACGAGGAGTTCGGCTCCCCGTCGCTGCTCCCCGGCTGGAGCCGCCACTACCTGCTGGCCCACGTGGCCCGCAACGCCGACGCGCTGTGCAACCTGCTGGCCTGGGCGCGGACCGGCGTCGAGACGCCGATGTACGCCTCGCCCGAGGCCCGCGAGGCCGGCATCGCCGAGGCGGCGGAGCTGTCCCCGGCCGAGCTGCGCGGGGAGGTGCTCGCCGCGACCGGCCGGCTCGCCGAGGCGGTGCACGGCCTCCCCGGCGAGGCCTGGTCGGCGACGGTGCGGACCGCGCAGGGCCGCGACGTCCCGGCCTCGGAGGTGCCGTGGATGCGCTGCCGCGAGGTCTACGTGCACGCCGTCGACCTCGACTCCGGGGTGACCTTCGGCGACATCGCCGAGGAGATCCAGGCGGCCATGATCGACGACGTGTTCCGCATGTGGGACCGCCGCGACCAGGTGCCCGACGTCGTGGTGTTCGCCGGCGACCGCGAGTGGGGGACCGGCTCGGTGGCAGTCTCCGGCCCGCTGCCGGCGGTGACCGCCTGGCTCACCGGGCGCTCCCGGGGTGAGGGGCTCGAGGCCGACGGCGGCATCCCGGAGGTGCCCGCGTGGCTGTGAGCGCACCCCGCTCGGCGCGGTAGCCGGTGGAGCTGCGCCACCTGCGCTACTTCGTCTCCGTCGCGGAGGAGCTCCACTTCCGCCGCGCCGCGCAGAAGCTGCACATCGTCCAGCCGGCGCTGAGCAAGCAGATCAGCGCGCTGGAGCACGAGCTCGGGGTCCAGCTGCTCGACCGCGACCGCCGCGGGGTGACCCTCACCGAGGCCGGGCGGGTCTTCCTCGCCGAGGCCGTCGAGGTGCTCGCCCGCGCGGACGGCGCCGTCGACCGGGCCCGCGCCGTCGTCCGCGGCGAGGTGGGCCGCCTGTCCATCGGGTTCATCCAGCCCGCCCTGGCCGATCTGCTCCCGCGGTCGCTGCGGGCCTTCCGGAGGCACCACCCCCGCGTCGTCCTGACCCTGAGCGAGGCCACCAGCCGGACGGCGCTCGAGCGGGTCACCGACGGCAGCATGCACCTCGCGTTCACCCGGCTGCCCATCCCGCCGCGGCCGGAGCTGCGGACGGCGGTGGTGAGCGAGGAACCGGTGCTGCTGGTCGTCCCGCGCGGGCACCGGCTGGCCGAGCGGTCGTCGGTCGGCCTGGCGGAGATCGCCGGCGAGGAGGTCATCCTCATCGACCGCGCGGTGGAACCCGGGCTGCACGACTACTACGTCACCGCGTGCAACCGGGCCGGGTTCAGCCCGCGGGTCGCCCACGAGGTCAGCAGCACCTCCATCGCGCTCGGCCTGGTGGCCGGTGGCCTCGGGGTCGCCTTCGCCCCCGCGTCGGCCCGGCTGGCTGCGCAGGCCAGCGTCGCCCACGTGCCCCTGGAGGACGGCGACCTGACCCTGACGATGGGCGCGATGTGGCGCGCCGGGCCGCGGCCGGCGGTGCTCGAGAACTTCCTGGCGCTGCGCCCCTGGGAGGACGGCGAGACGCGGCCGGGTGACTGACACCCGCGGGTCATCACCCGGCCGGGGCGCCGGCTCCCCGGCCCGCTCGCTCGCCGGTGTCCCCCCAGGTGGACCCGCTCATTCCTGGCCGGAATCAGTGCGGCCCGATTCCCTATCAGCCGGACCCGTGTCAGCCCCGTTCCAGCTCCCTACAGTCGCTCGCGGACCGCGATGGCACGACGGCGGAACGCCGCCGGCGCGACGGAGGAGCAGCGCATGACGACCGTGCAGGAGCAGCCGGTGACCACGGGGCGGACGCCGTCCGAGGTGATCCGCGCGGCCGAGGAGCTCACCGACCTCGTCGACCGGTACGGCGAGGAGAACGACCGCGCGGGCCGGATCGCCGAGCCGGTCGTCGAGGAGCTCCACCGCATCGGCGCGATCGGCGTCTTCACCCCACGCGAGCTGGGCGGCGCGGAGATGACCCCGCGGCAGTCGATGGACCTGTTCCGCACCCTCTCCTACGCCGACCCCTCGACCGGCTGGGTGACCATGGCCATGGGGCTGGCCACCGGCCTGGCCGGCGCGTTCTTCGGCAAGGAGGCAGCCCGGGAGCTGTTCGCCACCCCGCGGCTGGGCATCGCGGGTCAGGGCACCAGGCCCGGTCGCGCCGTCCCGGTCGACGGCGGTCACCGGATCAGCGGCGAGTGGTCCTTCGCCTCGGGCATCAAGCACTGCACCCACCTGCACACGGCCGCGCTGGACACCGAGACGGGCCAGACGCGGTTCTTCATCGTGCCGGTCGAGCAGGTGACCTTCATCGAGAACTGGGACGTCCTTGGCCTGCGCGGCACGGGGAGCATCGACTACACCCTCGAGGACTGCTTCGTCCCGATCGAGTACAGCTACCCGTCGCTGTCCACGGAGCCGGTGACCGGGGGAGACCTCTACCGGATCGGCATCGGCAACTTCGCCAGCATCAACCACGGCGGGTGGGTGCTCGGTGTGGGCCGCCGGGTGCTCGACGAGCTCGCCGCCGTCGTCCGGGCGAAGGCCGGCCGCCCCGGCGCGCTGACCGACACCGACGCCTTCGCCGAGCGCTACGCGAAGGCGGAGGTGCAGCTCCGCGCCGCCAAGGCGCTCCTCTACGAGGTGTGGGAGGAGATCGAGGCGACGCTGGCCCGGGGGCAGGAGATCCCGCTGCGGCAGCACACGCTCAACCGGGTCGCGCTGCACAACGCCACGTTCTCCGTCGCCGAGATCGCGCAGTTCGCCTACGTGTCGGCCGGCACCGACGCGCTGCGCCGCGGCACCCTGCAGCGGCTGTTCCGGGACGTGCACGGCGGCACGCAGCACGTCTCGTCGTCCCCGCTGATCATGCAGTCGGCCGGCCGCGAGCTGGCCGGTCAGGCCGAGGGCAAGCGCTGGGTGCACTTCTCGCTGAAGTGACCCCGATTCGATCCAGCGGAACTTCCATCGCGTTGATTGTCCAGCGCGGAACGGTGACGTACGTTACAGCGCGCCGACCGGTCGGCCGGCGTCCCCGAACGACCTCCAAGGAGATCGGATGAAGTCCTCTCGAGCCGCGTGGGCGCTGCTCACCGCCGCTGTGCTGGTGGCGGGTACGGCGTGCGGCGGGTCCGACGACTCGGCCGACGCGGCCGGCTCGGCCGGGTCGACGGGCGCCGGCGACGGCGGCCTGACGACGCTGACCATGGCCGAGACCCCCGGCGGCCCGTACTCCTTCGTGGCGTACGGGGTCCAGCGCGGGCACTTCGAGGACGAGGGGATCGACCTGCAGGCGCGGGTGAACCCCGGTGGTGGCACCGCCACGGTCCCGGCGCTCGTGCAGGGCGACATGGACGTCCTCGGCCTGGACCTGGTCTCCGCGATCACCAGCATCAACGCGGGCCTGCCGATCAAGATGGTCGCCGCCGGGAGCGCCACCTCCGAGGAGCCCGACGGCGACTTCGCCGCGGTCCTGGTGAAGCCCGACAGCCCCATCCAGGGCCCGCAGGACCTCGACGGCGTCCGGATGGGCGTCAACGCGCTGCGCAACGTCAACGACCTGGCGATCGGCCGGATCCGGGACGACCAGGGCTTCGCCGAGGACGCGATCAACCCCGTCGAGCTGCCGTTCCCGGACATCCTGGCGGCCATCGACCGCGGGGACGTCGACGCCGGCATCGTGATCGAGCCGTTCGCGACCATCGGGCAGAACCAGGGCCTGCGCGTCGTCCACCGCCCGTGGGTGGGGATCGAGCCAGGCCTGCAGATCGGCACCATGGTCATGACCGACGAGACCATCGCCCGGGTGGGCGACGACGTCGTGGCAGCGTTCGGGCGGGCCGTGCAGGCGACCGCCGACGACATCCGGGAGGACCCGGAGTCCTTCCGGCAGGCCATGCCCGAGCTGATCGAGATCGACCCGGCCCTCGCCGAGCAGATCAACCTCATCCAGTGGCGCGGGAAGAACGACCCCGAGTCGATCCGGACGTTCGGCGAGCTGATGGTCAAGTACGGCCTCGTCGACGAGGAGATCGACTACGACGCGGCGATCATCGACGACTGACCGCGAGCCCCCGGTGCGGCGACCGCGCCGCACCGGGGGCGCCTCCGGCGACGACGGGAGCCCCATGACGACGACCACGCCCGGCCTGCCAACCGGCGGCCCACAGCTGGTCGACGTCCTCGCCGAGGACGGCCTGCTGCTGCAGGGCCTGCTGTACCCGCCGCCGCGGGAGCCGGTCGCGGCGCTGCTGCACGTGCACGGCAAGGGCGGCAACTGCTACTCCGGCCCGCCGCGGACCCTGCCGCCGCTGGTGGCGCCCGACCGGTTCGTGCACCTGTCGCTCAACCTGCGCTGCCACGACCTGGGCTACAGCCGGCTCGGCGACGCCCCGGGCATCGCGACCGGCGCCGAGGCCGCCCACGGCGGCATGTGGGAGCGGCTGGACGACGGGCCGGTCGACCTGCGTGCCGGCGCGGCCTGGCTGCGTGAGCGGACCGGCCTGCCGGTGTTCGTCGTCGGTCACTCCGCGGGCGGCTGGTTCCTGGGCGACTGGGCGCCGGGCGCCGACGAGGTGGCCGGGCGGGTGTTCCTCTCCCCGCTGACCTCGGTGCGCTTCCCGCTGTCGGCCTGGTTCGACGACGACGCGGCACTGGACCGGGCGCGGGTCCGGGCGCAGGCGATGGTCGACCGCGGCGAGGGCCACCTGCTCATCCCGGTCCCGGCCTGGTACTTCGCCATCTCCGCGGCCTCCTTCCTCGAGCGCCTCGCCGAGCGCCCGGGCCGCTGGCTGGAGGGCTGCAACGCCTCGCCGTCCCCGCTGCTGCTGGCCTGGGGCGGTGCCGAGACGCGGGCGCCGGCCTGGCGGGACCTCTTCGACCGCATGACGGTCGCCGACCGGCACCGCGTCGAGCTGCCCGGCGCCGGGCACGAGTACGGCGGTCTCGAGGCGGCCCTCGCCGGGGAGCTCACCCGGTTCGTCGACGCCCACCGCTGAGGGGCCTGCGAGGAGAGTCGGTGCGTCGTGTCGATCGGCGCGCCGGCTGTTCGACGTGTCGGTGAGGGTGGGGTGCACGCCGGTCAGCCCAGGCCGGCGCCCCGCCGACGAGGAGGAGACCCCGATGCGCTTCATGGTGATCGTCAAGGCGTCCGAGGCCAGCGAGAGCGGCGTGCTGCCCACCGAGCAGGAACTGGCCGAGATGGGCGCCTTCAACGAGCAACTGGTCAAGGCCGGCGTGATGCTCGCCGGCGAGGGCCTGCGGCCGAGCTCGACGGGCGTCCGGCTCCGCTACGGCAAGGACGGGAAGAGCACCGTGGTCGACGGCCCGTTCGCCGAGACCAAGGAGCTCATCGCCGGCTTCTGGATCCTGCAGGTCAGCTCGCGGGAGGAGGTCGTCGAGTGGATGAAGCGGGCGCCCTTCCGCGACGGCGAGGTGGAGATCCGGCAGGTGGCCGAGGCCGAGGACTTCGGCGAGGCGTTCACCCCCGAGCTGCGCGAGCAGGAGGATCGGCTGCGGGCGACGGTGGAGGCGCAGCAGCAGGCGTGACCGGAGGGCGGCGATGAGCGGTCCGACGACGACGCACCGGGTCGTCGAGGCGGTCTGGCGGATCGAGTCGGCCAAGCTCGTCGCCGCCCTCACCCGCGTCACGGGGGACGTCGGACTGGCCGAGGAGCTGGCCCAGGACGCCCTCGTCGCGGCGCTCGAGCGCTGGCCCGAGACGGGGGTGCCCGACAAGCCCGCCGCCTGGCTCATGGCCACGGCCAAGCACCGGGCGATCGACGTCTTCCGCCGGGCGCAGCGACTGGAGGCCAAGACCGCCCTGCTCGGCCGCGAGCTGACCGACGCCGAGGAGCCGGACTGGGCGGCCGCGCTGGACGAGGTGGTCGAGGACGACCTGCTCCGGCTGGTCTTCATCGCCTGCCACCCGGTGCTCTCCCGCGAGGCGCGGGTCGCGCTCACCCTGCGCCTGCTCGGCGGCCTGACCACCGACGAGATCGCCCGCGCGTTCCTCGTCCCCGAGTCGACGGTGGCCCAGCGGATCGTGCGCGCCAAGCGCACCCTCGCGGCCGCCCGGGTGCCCTTCGAGGTGCCGGCCGGCGCGGACTTCACCGCCCGCCTGTCCTCGGTGCTCGAGGTCGTCTACCTGGTGTTCAACGAGGGCTACGCGGCGACGGCGGGGGAGTCCTGGACCCGCCCGGAGCTGTGCGACGAGGCGCTGCGGCTGGGCCGCGTCCTCGCCGGCCTGGCACCGGGCGAGGCCGAGGTGCACGGGCTGGTCGCGCTCATGGAGATCCAGGCCTCGCGCATGCGGGCCCGGGTCGGTCCCGGCGGTCAGCCGGTGCTCCTCCTGGACCAGGACCGCGCCCGCTGGGACCACGTGCTCATCGGCCGGGGCCTGGCCGCACTGCGCCGGGCCGAGGAACTCGGCACGGGGCTGGGGCCCTACGGGTTGCAGGCCGCCATCGCCGCCTGCCACGCCCGCGCGCGGACGGCGGAGGAGACCGACTGGGTGCGCATCGCCGCCCTGTACGAGGCGCTCGCCGAGGTGGCGCCCTCCCCGGTCGTCGAGCTCAACCGTGCCGTCGCCGTCTCCCGCGCCTACGGGCCGGCGGCCGGCCTGGAGCTGGTGGACGCGCTGACCGGTGTGGCCGCGCTGCGCGGTTACCACCTGCTGCCCGCGGCCCGCGGGGACCTGCTGCTGCAGCTGGGCCGCGCGGCCGAAGCGCGGGCCGAGTTCGAGCGGGCGGCGTCGCTCACCCGCAACGAGCAGGAGCGCACGGTCCTGATGGGCCGGGCCGCCGCCTGCGGCCTGCCGGGCTGAGCGCGCTCAGCTGCGCGGCAGCCGCCCGGCGAGCTCCCCCTCCTCCGGGCGCAGCGGAGAGACCGACGCCGCGACCAGCCGCCGGCCGGCAGGTCGAGGACGGCGTCGTGGTGTCCGCCGGCGATCGCGGGTCATCCTGAACGGGGTCGTCTCGTAGACTCGGGCCCGGGCGGGGACCCGGTGTCTCGGGGGGCCCGGGCCTCCGCCCGGCCCCGGTCGACGGAGGCGTCGAGCCGGGCCAGCAGCGCCCGCGCGACGGCCGTCGCCGCCGGGTCGCCGGGGGTCGCGGCACGCAGCCACGCGGCCAGCGGTGCGGCGAGCGCGGGCGACAGCGCGGCGATCCAGGCGCCGGTGCACGCCCGCGCCTCGGCCACGTGCTCGGTCCCGCCGTCGGGCAGGTGCGCGACCACCTCGGGCCGCGAGGCCAGCAGGCCCGCGGTACGCCAGTCGCCCGGGGTCGTCCGC
This sequence comes from Geodermatophilus sp. SYSU D00697, assembly GCF_054050175.1. Classification (NCBI taxonomy): domain Bacteria; kingdom Bacillati; phylum Actinomycetota; class Actinomycetes; order Geodermatophilales; family Geodermatophilaceae; genus Geodermatophilus; species Geodermatophilus sp. SYSU D00697. The sequence goes on along the minus strand of NZ_JBJGYV010000002.1, from coordinate 114,290 downwards.
GCGGCCAGCGCCTCGAGCCGGTCGGCCGCCGTCCGCAGGAGTTCGGCCGCGTCCACGACGGCATCCTGCTCGACTGCGGAGAGTGTCCGCACCGTGACCTTCCCGGCGTGTCCCCCGACGCGCCGTCGTCGTCCCCCGCCGTCCGGCCGGGGGATCCGGGACGTTCGCCCCTCGTTGGGGGACGCGCCACCTCTCCTGTCCAGCGTGTGCCCGACCGCGTACCCGGCGACAGAGAGAGAACCTCCGTGACGACATCCGAACGACTCCCCGAGACCGCCGGCTTCTCCCGCCGCTCCTTCCTCGGCCGCGGTGCGGCGACGGGGCTGGGCATCGTCCTCGTCGGCAGCGTCGACACGATCTTCGGCGCCGGGACCGCCGCCGCGCACGACGGGGACCCGAGCAGCGACGGGGGGACCGGGTACGGCCCGCTCGTCCCGGACCCCGCGGGCATCCTGGCGCTCCCGGCCGGGTTCTCGTACCGGATCATCGCCGAGACCGGCGTCACCGACCTGGAGGAGGGCGGCAAGACCCCCGCCGACCCCGACGGTGCCGCGAGCTTCCCGGGCCGCCGCGGCGGCGCGGTCCTGGTCTACAACCACGAGGTCGGCGGCGACGAGGAGAACCCGGTACCGCTCGTCGAGGGCCTCGTCTACGACCCGGCCGGCGGCGGCGGGACGACGAACATCGAGGTCGACCGCGACGGGAACCGGGTGCGCGAGTACGTCAGCCTGGCCGGGACCGTCAACAACTGCGCCGGCGGCAAGACGCCCTGGGACACCTGGCTCACCTGCGAGGAGACCGAGGTGGTCGAGGGTGAGCAGGGCTCCTACGGGGCGCTGACGAAGCGGCACGGCTACGTCTTCGAGGTCGACCCCCACGACCGGGACGCCAACCGGGACCCCCGGCCGATCAAGGCACTGGGCCGCTACCCGCACGAGGCGGTCGTCGTCGACCCGCGGCGCGGCCACTTCTACCTGACCGAGGACGCCAGCGAGCCCTACGGGTTGTTCTACCGCTGGACGCCGCCGGAGGACTTCCGCCACGGCAAGGACCGGCTGCGGGACCTCGCCGACGACGCCGGCACGCTCGAGGCGATGCGCGCGCTCGACCGCGGCCGGCACGTCCCCGACCTGTCCGTCGCCGAGGAGATCGGCACCACCTACTCCGTGGAGTGGGTGGAGGTGCCCGACCGGGACGCCGCGACGACGTCCACCCGCAAGCAGTTCGGCGACGACGACATCACCCGCAGCCAGAAGCTCGAGGGCATGTGGTGGGGCGACGGGGGCGCGTACTTCACCGCCTCCTTCGCCCGGACCGCCGAGGACGACGCGGAGGAGGCCAGCGCCGTGTCGCACGACGGGCAGGTGTGGTTCCTCGACCCGAAGGCGGGGACGATCGAGCTGACCCTGCGCTTCGCCTACACGCCCGGGGACCAGGACGGCGACCCCGACGGTCCGGACAACATCACCGTCTCGCCGTTCGGTGGCGTGATCATCGCCGAGGACGGCGAGGGCGTGCAGCACCTGGTCGGCGCGACCGACGACGGCGAGGCGTTCTTCTTCGCGCGCAACGAGACCGCGGCCCAGTCGGAGTTCACCGGGCCGAACTTCTCCCCGGACCAGCGGATCCTCTTCGCCAACATCCAGGGCGACGGCAGGGGCCGCGCGGAGGGGGAGGAGGGGCCCGACGAGGGGGCGGACCCGGCCAACCCGGGCTACGTCTTCGCCATCACCGGGCCGTTCCGGCACCTGCGCTGATGACGGCACGGGTGGGTGCCGGCGGCACCGGCGCCCACCCGTGCCCGGTCCCTCCCGCGCCGAGGGTTGGGGCGGCCGCTGCCGGGGGTAGCCCGGGGGAAACCACCTCGCCCGGAGTCGCCCGTGGATCCCTCGCACCCGCCCGTGCCCGAGTTGCAGACCATGCCACTGGGCCTCTACGACGTGGTGCAGCTGGCCATCCTCGGCGCCGGCTTCGCCCTGTTCGCCTACTTCCTCTACTCCTGGGCCAGCAAGGACGAGGTCTCCGCGCGCTACCGCCCCTCGTCGTACGCGGCGCTGTGCCTGGCCGCGGTGGCAACGGTGGCCTACCTCGTCCTCTACCTCGACTGGGACGGCGGCTTCCGGCTGGAGGGCGGCGTCTACGTGCCGACCGAGGAGGCGCGGACGACCGAGGGCACCCGCTACATCGACTGGTCGGTCACCGTGCCCCTGCTGACGGTCGAGCTGCTCGCCGTGTGCTCGGTGGCCGGTGCGGCCGCCCGGCGCCTGCGGTTCAGCACGATGGCCGCGGCCTTCCTGATGATCGTGACCGGGTACGTCGGCGCCCAGGTCGTCGACCAGGGCCGCGATCGACTCTCCCTCGTCGTGTGGGGACTGGTCAGCACGGCCTTCTTCGCCTACCTGTACGTGGCGCTCATCGGGGCGGTCCGCCGGTCCCTGCCGACGATGGGGCCCGAGGCCGCGGCCAGCCTCCGCAACGCCACGATCGTCCTGCTGGGCAGCTTCGGGGTCTACCCGCTGGTGTACGCGGTGCCGGTCTTCGCCGACGTGACCCCCGCCTGGTTCACGGCCATGCAGGTCGCCTACTCGGTCGCCGACGTCATCGCCAAGATCGGCTTCGGCGTCCTCGTCCACAAGGTCGCCAAGCTGCGCACCGCCGAGGACGTCGCCGCCGGCGCGGACACCCACCCGGAGCCGGTGTGGTCCAGCCACGTGCACAAGAGCGACGGCGTCCTCCCGGAGCTCGGGCGGGTGTCCCCGGAGGTGCTCGACCGGCTGCGCCGCAACGGGGAGCGGGAGGTCCGGCCGGGAGAGGTGGGCGCGCCCCGTACGCGGGACCCCTGACCGGTCGTGGCCACCCGGACGGCGCCCTCGCGGCCCCGGCGTCGCACGCCGCTGGAGGTCGGGACGGTCGGGTCCCTGACCGCCGCCGTGGTGGCGCTCGCCCTCGGGATCGTCGCGCCCGGCGCGGTGGAGTCGCACGCGGAGGCGGTGCTGGTCGCCGGCCTGCTCCTGGCGCTGCCGCACGGCGCGGTCGACGCCCTGCTGCTCGGCCGCGCGCGGGGTCGCACGGGACGGCGCCGCGTCGGGCCCCTCGCCGGGTACACGGTGCTCGCCGTCCTGACCCACCAGCTGTTCCAGGCGGCGCCGGGGCCGGGCCTCGCCGCCTTCGTCGCCGTCTCCGTGTGGCACTTCGGCAGCGGGGAGACCGCGGTCGCCGACCTCCGAGCCGGCAGGGGGGTGCCGCGGCGGGTGACCGCCGCACTGGTCCTCGGCTCGGTGGTGGTCCTCGTCCCGCTGGCACGGCCGTCGCCGGAGGCGGCCGCACTGGTCGCCGCCGTGGTCCCCGGGCACCCGGAGGGCCGTCCACTGCTGCCCCCGGCCGTCGTCCCCGTGGTGACCGGTGCTGCTGTGCTGGTGGTCGCGCTGCTGCTGCTCCGGCGGCGCCGGCTGGAGGCGCTGGAGGTGGCGGTCCTGCTGGCGGTGGCGCTCGTCCTCCCACCCGCTGCCGCGCTCGGCGTGTACTCCGGCGTCTGGCACGCTCCCCGGCACGTCGCCCGGCTCGTGGCAGGCGACCCCGCCGGGGACCCGGCCGGCGCGCTGTTCCGCCTGGCCCGGTCGGCAGCCCTGCCGACGGCCACCGCGCTCGGGGCGCTGCTCGCGCTCTGGGCCACCGCGGACGGCGCCCGGGGACTGGCGGTTCCGCTGCTGCCCCTGCTCGCCGCCCTCACCCTGCCGCACGCCCTGGTCGTCGCGTGGCTCGACCGCACCGAGCGCGCGGCCGGTGCTCAGGAGGCCTCCCGGCGCATCGGCACGTGCGGGATGCCGTCCTCGACGTAGCCGGGACCGCTCCTCCGGAAGCCGAACCGCTCGTACCAGCCCTCCAGGTGGGCCTGCGCGCCGAGGGTGATCGCAGAGCCCTGGCACAGCGCGATCCCGGCCTCGATCAGCTCGGCGGCCAGCCCCTGACCCCGGTGGGCCGCCGCGGTCGCCACCCGGCCGATCGCCCGGGTGGCGCCGTCGTCGAGCACCCGGACGGTCGCCGCGACCTCGCCGTCCACCTCGTGCCACAGGTGGACGGTGCCCGGCTCGACGTCGCGGCCGTCCAGTTCGGGGTACGGGCACTGCTGCTCGACGACGAAGACGTCGACCCGCAGCCGGCACAGTGCGTAGACCTCGAACGGGGTGAGCTCGGCGAACCGGGCGGTGCGCGGGCGCGGTCGGACGGCGGAGGGCTCGGGCATGGCCCAGTTGTAGCCCACGCGACCCGGCCCACCCCGGGGCTCCCCGTGGTACACCTATCGGTCAGGTTTGCCTTGCCTTGCTTGCCTTGCCTATCTGCCGGAGGACCGCACGTGACCAGGCCCGGGCGGGCGACCGCCACCCTCGTCTCCGCCCTGACCGCCGCGGGTGTGCTCGCCGGCTGCGGCTCCGACGGGGGATCCGGGGGAGACGCGCTGACCGTCTACAGCGCCCAGCACGAGAGCCTGGTCCGCACCATGCTCGAGGACTTCACCGCGGAGACCGGCATCGAGCTGGAGTTCCGCGACGCGAACGACGCCGAGCTGGCCAACCAGATCGTGCAGGAGGGCGAGGCCTCGCCGGCCGACGTCTTCCTGACCGAGAACAGCCCGTCGATCGACATCCTCGACCGTGAAGGGCTCCTGGCGCCCCTCGACGCCTCGACCCTCGAGCAGGTGGGCGAGCAGTACCGGCCGGAGTCGGGCAACTGGACCGGCTTCGCCGCCCGGTCGACCGTGCTGGTCTACAACCCAGCGCAGCTGCCCGAGGCCGAGCTGCCGGCGTCGATCCTCGACCTGGCCAACCCCGAGTGGGCGGGGCGGATCGGCATCGCCGCCGGCGGCCCGGACTTCCAGGCGATCGTCAGCGCCGTCCTCGCCCTGCGCGGGGAGGACGCCACCCGCGCCTGGCTGGCGGGCCTCGAGCGCAACGCCTCCGTCTACCAGAGCAACACCGCGGTCATGGTCGCCGCCGACGAGGGCGAGATCGACGCCGGCGTGATGTACCACTACTACTGGTACCGCGACCAGGCCGAGAACGCGCTCAAGGGTGACGACGCCGCCCTGCACTACTTCCGCAACTCCGACCCCGGCGCCTTCGTGAGCGTCTCCGGCGCGGGCGTGCTGGCCTCCACCGACCAGCCGGAGGAGGCCCAGCAGCTGGTCGCCTACCTGACCAGCCCCGCGGCCCAGGAGCGGCTGGCCCAGAGCTCGGCGCTGGAGTACGCCGTCGGCAACGGCGTCGCCTCCGCCGAGGCGCTGCCGCCACTGGCCGACCTGCAGGCGCCCGACGTCGACCCCGGCTCCCTGGACCAGCAGCGGGTCACCGAGCTCATGCAGGAGGTGGGGCTGCTCTGAGCGCCCCCGCAACACCGGTCGACGGCTCCGGGACCCGGCCGGTCCCGGAGCCCGCCCGCGCGCGCCCGCGCCTGCGCCGCACCCCGGTCCTGCTGTTGCTGGCCACGGCCGTCGCGGCCCTGGCGCTGCTGCCCCTGGGCTACATCGCCGCCTCCACCGTCGACGTCGGGTGGAGCGGCATCCGCGAGCTGGTGTTCCGGCCGCGGGTGGGGGAGCTGCTGTGGAACACCGCGCGCCTCGTCGGCGGCACGGTGCTGCTGTGCGCCGTCCTCGGCGTCGGCGCCGCGTGGCTCGTGGAGCGCGCGGCGCTGCCCGGGCGGCGGGTCTGGCACGTGCTGCTGGTCGCGCCGCTGGCCGTGCCGGCGTTCGTCACCAGCTACGCCTGGATCTCGCTGCTGCCCGGGCTGGACACCTACGGCGGCGCGCTGCTGGTCGTGACCCTGTCCTACTTCCCCTTCGTCTACCTCCCGGTGGTGGCCGCCTTCCGCGGCCTGGACCCGGCGCTGGAGGACACCGCCCGGGGGCTGGGGCTGTCGGGCTGGGCGGTGTTCCGGCGGGTGCAGCTGCCCCAGCTGCGGGTCGCGCTGCTCGGCGGCAGCCTGCTCGTCGCCCTGCACGTCCTCGCCGAGTTCGGTGCGCTGCAGATGCTGCGGTACCCGACCTTCACCACAGCGATCTACGACCAGTACCGGGCCACCTTCAACGGGCCGGGCGCCACGATGCTCGCCGGCGTCCTGGTGCTGCTGTGCCTGCTCCTGCTCCTCGCCGAGCTGCGGCTGCGCGGGCGGCGCGGCTACGCGCGGACCGGGGCCGGGGTGGCCCGGGCCGGCCGGCCGGTGCGGCTGGGGGCGCTGGGCGTCCCGTCGCTGCTGGGCCTGGCCGCCCTGGTCGGGCTCTCGCTCGTGGTGCCGCTGGGCAGCCTGGCCACCTGGCTGGTCCGCGGCTCGTCCACCGGGCTGGACCCGGCCGCCCTGGCCACCACCACCGGGACGACGCTCGCGCTGGCCGCCGCGGCCGCCGTCGTCACCACGGCGATGGCGCTGCCCACAGGTTGGCTCGCAGTCCGGGCGCGGGCCCGGGTCGCCACGCTGTTGGAGCGCAGCACCTACCTGGGCAGCTCGGTGCCGGCGATCGTCATCGCGCTCGCGCTGGTCACCCTCGCCATCCGTGTCACGCCGTGGATCTACCAGACCGTCCCGGTGCTCCTGGCTGCCTACGCGATCCTCTTCCTGCCACGGGCGATCGTGACCGTGCGGGCCGCGGTGGAGCAGTCGCCGCGGATCTACGACGACGTGGCCGCCTCGCTGGGGTCCTCGGCGACCGACCGGCTGCGGCGGGTCACCCTGCCATTGCTCGCGCCGGGCATCGGCGCCGGTGCCGCGCTGGTCTTCCTGGCCGTCGTCACCGAGCTGACCGCGACGCTGCTGCTCGCGCCGACCGGGACGACCACGCTGGCCACGGCGTTCTGGTCGGCGAGCAGTGCCCTGGAGTACGGGGCCGCGGCGCCCTACGCCGTCGTCATGGTGCTGCTCTCGGCACCGGCGACGGTGCTGCTCTCCCGCGACGCCCGACGCGGCCTGACGACCTGACACCGACCGAGGACCCTCCCGCATGAGCTCTCTCACCGTCACCGGCGTGACGAAGTCCTACGGCACCACCTCCGTGCTGACCGGGGTGGACCTGCACGTGCCGGAGGGCGGGTTCACCGCGCTGCTCGGGCCCTCGGGCTGCGGGAAGACGACGCTGCTGCGGCTGGTCGCCGGGTTCGACGACCCCGACGCCGGGACGATCGAGGTCGGGGGCCGGCAGGTGGCCGGTCCGGGTCGCAGCGTGGCCGCCCGCCGCCGGCGCATCGGGTTCGTGCCGCAGGAGGGCGGGCTGTTCCCGCACCTGACCGTCGCCGGCAACGTCGCCTTCGGCCTGCCCCGCCGGCAGCGCCGCGACGCGGGGCGGGTGCGCGGGCTGCTGCGGCTGGTCGGGCTGGACGGCGGCCTCGCCGAGCGCTCTCCGCACCAGCTCTCCGGCGGACAGCAGCAGCGGGTGGCGCTCGCCCGCGCGCTGGCCCCCGAGCCCAGCCTCGTGCTGCTCGACGAGCCGTTCTCCTCCCTGGACGCGTCGCTGCGCGAGGAGACGCGGCAGGCGGTGGCCGACGCGCTCGCCGCCGCCGGCGCGACCGCGGTGCTGGTGACCCACGACCAGGCCGAGGCGCTGTCGATGGCCGACGAGGTGGCCGTGCTGCGCGGGGGCCGGCTGGTGCAGCTGGCCGATCCGCGGACGCTCTACCGCAGCCCGCGCGACCTGGACGTCGCCACGTTCGTGGGGGAGTCGGTGGTCCTCGATGCCGAGGTCCGCGCCGGCCGGGCGCGTTCGGCGCTCGGCGACCTCGTGCTCGGGGACGACTGCCCCGACGGGCCGGCGCGGGTGCTGCTCCGGCCGGACCAGCTCCGCCTCGGCCCTGCGGGGGAGGGACCGCGCGCCCGCGTCCGCAGCGTCGACTTCTTCGGCCACGACGCGCGGGTCCGGCTGGAGCTCGCCTCGGGGCTGACCCTCAGCGCCCGGCTGGAGGGCTGGGACCTCCCCTCGGCGGAGGACGAGGTGTCGGTCCGTGTGGTGGGCGCCGCGCTGCCGTTCCCGGCCGGCCCCGCCGCCGTCGTCTGACACCGATGGCTGGTCGCGGCGAGCGGGCCGGGCGGCCCGTCAGGATCGTCGTCTGACCTGCCCCCACGAGGCGTCCTCCGAGGCGCCAGGATGCGTTAGGCATGCCTAAGCTCACCCCGTGGACCTCTTCCTCTTCACGGTCGACGCCGACTGGGGAGCCGACGTCGTGGCCGCCGGCGCAGCCGGGATCGTCGTCGACTGGGAGCGCCGCGGGAAGCACCGCCGGCAGCTGGGGGAGGGCACCCAGATCAACGCCGACACACCTGCGGACCTCAGCCGCGTGCGGGCGGCGACGTCCGGCCGGCTGCTGTGCCGACTCAACGGCTTCGGCCCGTGGACGGCGGCTGAGGTGGACGACGCCGTCGACCGCGGCGCCGACGAGCTGCTGCTGCCGATGGTCCGCACGCCCGAGGAGGTCGACCGCACCCTCGACCTGGTCGCCGGCCGCTGCGGCCTGGGCATCCTGGTCGAGACGCAGGACGCCGTGGCGCGCACCGTGGAGCTGGCGAACCGGCCGCTGTCACGGGTCTACGTCGGCCTCAACGACCTGCGCATCGACCGCCGCTCGGACTCGCTGTTCGCGCCGCTGACCGACGGGACCGTCGACACCGTCCGCGCCGCGGTACCCCAGCCCTTCGGCGTGGGCGGGCTGACCCTCCCCGGGGGCGGCTTCCCGGTCCCGGGCCGGCTGCTGGCCGCCGAGCTGGTCCGGCTGGGCACCGACTTCACCTTCCTCCGCCGGTCCTTCACCGCCGACATGGCCGGCCGGGACCCCTCGGTGGAGGTGCCCCGGTTGCTCGCCGTCCTCGACGAGCTGGGCCGGGCCACGCCGGCAGAGGCCGACGAGTGGCGGGCGGCCTTCGTCGCGGCGGTGACCGGCGTGCCGGAGGCGCGGGCGGCCGTCCCGGCGCAGGCCGCTCCCGTGCCGCCGGCCGCGGCTGTGCGGCTGCAGGCGGCTGCCGGGCCGGTGCAGGGCGGCGTGCCGGTGACCCAGCCGGCATGAGAGCCGTGGTGACCGGGGCCGGCGGCTTCGTCGGGCGACACCTGGTGACCCGGCTGCGTTCCGACGGGTGGTCGGTCGTCGGGCTCACCCGGGCCGACGTCGACCTGACCGACCCGGACGCCGCGGCGGCCGCCGTGCGCGCGGCCGCCCCCGACGTCGTCTTCTCGCTGGCCGCGGCCCGGGGCAGGGCGACACGCGCGGAGCGGGCCGCCACGGTCGCGGTCAACACCAGCCCCTGGCTGGTCGACGCGCTGCCCGACCGCTGCCGGGCCGTGGTCCGGCTCGGGTCGTCGACGGAGTACGCGGCCGGCCCGGCGCCCCTGACCGAGGAGGCCCCGCTGCACCCGCGCGGCTTCTTCGGGGCCACCAAGGCGGCCGGGTCCCTGCTGCTGCAGGCCGCGGCGGCCGAGCGCGGCGCCCGGGCGGTCGTGCTGCGCGCGTTCCAGGTCTACGGCCCCGGTGACCACCCCACCCGGCTGGTCCCGGTCGTGCTCGACGCCGCCCGGACCGGCGCCGTGGTCCCGCTGCCGGCTCGCGTCAGCCGCCGGGACTGGGTGTGGGTCGGGGACGTCGTCGACGCCTGCGTCCGGGCCGCACTCGCCGACGACCTGCCGCCGGGGCAGGTGCTCAACCTCGGCACCGGCCGCCAGACCTCCACCGAGGAGCTCGTGGAGGTGGCTGCGCGGGTCACCGGGCGGCCGATCGCCACGGCACCCGGCGCCCACCCGGGGCGGGAGTGGGACAGCGACTGCTGGGTCAGCGACCCGTCCCTGGCCGCGACACTGCTCGGCTGGCGGCCGACGGTCGACCTCGCCGAGGGCCTGGCCCGCACCTGGGTCGCGGGCGCATGAATCCGGCCGGACCGCGCGTCGCCGTCGTCGTCCCCGTGTACCGGAACGAGGCGACGCTGGAGCCGCTGGCCGAGCGGCTCGCCGCCGTGCTCGCCGGACGCGACTGGCGCCTGCGGCTGGTCATCGACGCCTCGCCCGACGACAGCGCGCGGGTGGCGTTCGCGCTCAGCGCCGCCGATCCGCGGATCGCCGTCACCGGTCTGACGGTCAACGGCGGGCAGCACGCGGCGCTGACCCGCGGGCTGGCCGCCGAGCCCGCCGCCGACGTCTGGGTGTGCATGGACGCCGACCTGCAGGACCCGCCCGAGGCGGTGCCCCGGCTGCTGGACCGCCTGGCCGTCGGTGACGTCGAGGCCGTCTTCGCCGGACGCCGCGGCGAGTACGAGTCGCGGCTGCGCCGGCTGACCGGGACGGCGCACCGCCGGCTGGCCGCCCGGCTCACCGGTCTGCCCCCGGACGCCGGTGCCTTCCTCGCCATGGGGCCCCGCGTGCGGGACGCCGTCCTCACGGCCGAGGCGCCGAGCGTCGTGCTGGCCGTCGGGCTGGCGCGGCGACCGGTGACCAGCGTGCCGGTGCCCCGCGAGCGCCGCCCGGACGGACGGTCGGCGTGGACCGCCCGCGCCCGGCTGCGCCAGTCGGTCCGGTCGCTGCTCTGGGCGGTCCGCCAGCGCCGCCGCTGACCCGGTCGCTGTCCAGGGGTGCCCGCCACCGCGGCGGCGAGACGTCGCTGGAGAACTCCGCGCTGCTGTGCGAGCGGCACTCGCACCTCGTGTCCACGCCGGGTCCGGGGTCGAGCGACGACCCGACGGCCGCTGGCGCACCCGGCGGCCCGTCGGCACCCGGATCGAGATCGGCCTCCCCCTGCCCGCCGCCGCGTGAGGGAAGGAGCGGATGAGCGGCGACCTAGCGTTCCCAGACCTGGAGGACGAGGTCGGTCTTGGTCGCCGGGAAGTCGTACTCGGCGGTGACCCGCATCCCCGCGGACTCGAGGATCCCGTCGTCGTCCGTGGGGACCGGCTCCCCGTCGATGATCCGGCGCACCAGCCAGACACGGGCCGCATCGGCGGGGGCGTCGTCCGGCGGGAGGACGACGTCGGGGCGCAACTGCGGCGCCGCCGTCCGGACGTAGTGGTCCAGACCGGTGGCCGACCGCTGGTCCGCGGCCACGACCGGCTCTCCGGCGCGGTGCCGCTCGGCGATCAGGGCCACCACCTCGTCCGCGCGCTCCCGCGGCTCGCGGTCGGCCAGCGACGCACTGGCCAGCAACGAGCAGGCCACGAGCAGCCCGGCCACCGGTGCCCGCGCGGTCCGTGGCACGGTCAGCGCTCCCGCCGCCGCCAGGACGCCGAGGCCCAGCAGGCCGGCGAGCAGGTACCGGGGGAGGTACACGGGCCGCACCAGCTCCGCGACCAGCAGGAGCAGGAGTGGCACGAGCACCCAGCAGACCCCGACGACGCGCACCCCGACGGCCCGCACGGCGCCGAGCACGGCGAGGCCGACCGTCAGGTACAGCAGTGGCCCCCGCCCGCCGGCCCAGGCCTCGACGGCCTGGTTGGCGAGCGTGCCGCCGGTGTCGCGCAGGTGCTCGGCGTTGCGGGCTCCGGTGCCGTTGAGCAGGTTGACCAGCACCAGCCCGACGGTCGGCAGGACGGCGGCCGCCCCGATGAGCAGGACCGGCAGGGCCCGCCGCCCGCGCAGCAGCAGTGCGGCCACGACGAAGGCGGCCAGCACGGTGACCGCGTACCAGTGCATCAACCCCATGGCGGTGCCGGCCAGGCCGAGCAGCAGTCGCCCGCGCGGCGCCTCCTGCAGCCACCGGACCAGCCCCAGGGCGGCTGCACCGGTCGCCAGCACCGCGAGCCCGTAGCTGCGCGCCTCGACGGCCTGCTCGAGCAGCAGGGGACCGGCGGCCAGCACCGTGCCCGCCAGGACGCCGGTCGCCCGCCCGGTCAGCCGGCTCACCGCTCGGGTGACCAGCGCGATCCCGACGGCGGTCGCGAGCAGCGACAGCACCCGCAGCGACGGGTCCCCGCCGAGACCGGGGAGCGACACCCAGGCGTGCACGACGAGGTAGTAGGGCGCGTTGTAGGAGGGCGGGACGTCGACCAGGTAGCTCGTCGTCCCCCTGCCCTCGACGACCGCCGCGAGGATCTCCCGGAACGGCAACCGGCCGACCTCCGCGGTGAACAGCTCGTCGAACCACAGCCCGTGTCCAGCGGCCAGGAGCACCGTGCCGAGGAGCACGAGGAGCAGTGGCGGGAGCAGCTCGACCGGCGACCACCGCACCCGGTCGGGCACCGCCGACGGCGACAGGGGCGCCTGCTCCCGGGCCGCCGTCGCGCTCACACCGGCAGGTTAGGCGAGCCTTGCCGGCCGCCGGCCCATCCCGCTCCCGTCAGACCCCACCCCTACCGTGCGGCCGAGGAGGTGACATGCCGGAGGACGACGCGACGGAGCGGCCCGTCCGGAGCCCAGGTCCCCCGCCGCCGGCGTCGGACGAGGTCGTCGCCCGGCGCTTCCGACGACAACCGCGTCGCGACACCGCGCACGAGATGGCGGTCCGCCGACGGCTGCACGCGCGCGGCGTCCGCTACCGGGTCGATGTCCGGCCCTGCCCGCAGACCCGTACCCGCGGCGACCTGGTGTGGAAGGGACGGCGCCTGGTCGTCTTCCTCGACGGCTGCTTCTGGCATGCCTGCCCGACCTGTGGCCACACGCCCCGGGCCAACCGCGACTGGTGGGCCCGCAAACTGGCCGGCAACGTGGCCCGGGACCGCCGCGCGGACGCGGTCCTGCGCGCGGCCGGGTGGCGGGTCCTGCGCTTCTGGGAGCACGAGGAGCCGGACGCGGTCGTGGCGCAGATCTGCCGCGCCCTGGACTCCGGTCGATGAGCGGGGCCCTCAGGCCTGCAGGTCGTCCTGCCGCTTGTGCGCCCGCTGCCAGAACGGGACGGCGATCCACCACCACACCAGGAGGAGGGCGACCACGCCGGCGGTGACCCACGCCTGGGTCAGGTCGAAGACCACGTCGGTCACCAGCAGCACCGCCGAGGAGATGGCCAGCGCCAGCACGATCAGCCCGGCGAACGCCGACCGGTGGCTGCGCCGCAGCAGGTTCTCCTTGTCGTGCTGGCGGAACAGCACCCGGTGCTGTGCGGCCGGGGCGATGAGCAACCCGGTGGCCACCGCGGCGGCCAGCAGGGTCACGAAGTAGACGTCCCGCTGGAAGTCGGTGAGCTCGCCGCCTCCGGGCTGGAAGGGCACGACCAGCAGGAAGGCGAACAGGAACTGCACACCGGGGAGCGCCACCCGCAACTCGTTGAGCAGTTCGATCAGCTCGCGGTCGATCCGCTCCTTGCGGGTCTCGTTCGGCTCACCGTCGCTCTCTCGCCCGGGACGGCGTGCCGGGCCCCGCTCCGTGTCCACCATGCCGCTCACCGCTCTCCGCCGTTCACCCGCCGTTCACCTGGGGTGGGGTACTTCCACCAACGCGGCCCGGGTATGCGGATGACGTCCGCGACGGAGCGACGAGAGGTGACGGGCATGTCGATGTGGGCGCCGATGGAGGCAGGAAGCGGCAGCGGCGAGGACGGCGGCGGGATCCCCGCTGCCGACCCGGGTGCGGGCGCGCCCGCGCCGGCCGAGGGCTTCGGGATCGGCGGGGAGGAGCCCGACCGGCCGGAGGAGGGGCGACCGTCGGCGGACGACGGCGGGCAGCACGCCGATCCGCCGTTCCGGACCCCCGACCCCGACGACGTCTCCCGGCGGGGCTGACCTCGCCGGTCACCCCGGCGGCCGGGTCGGGCAGTGTCGGCAACGCGGGTCACCTCCGGCCGGCCAGCCCCTGGTGGGTCAGCAGGGTGCGGCGGTCACCGACCCAGCGCGGTGGTGGCCTGGTCGACCAGGTCGTAGCGGTTCACGGCCCAGAAGACGGCGCCGGCCACGGCCAGGCCGCCCAGCGTCACCGCCGCGGAGCTGACCGGGTGCTGCCGGGCGTGCCGCCACGCGTCACGCGCCTTGCGGCGGAACGTCGCGAAGATCCGCCGCGCCCAGTCGAACTCGGTCGACCACACCCACAGGCCCGCCAGGACCGGGGGGATGGTCAGCGGCCCGGGCAGCACGGTCAACGCCAGGCCGAGCAGGACGAACAGCAGCCCGGCGACGAACACCGCGACCCGGTAGACGGGCGCCAGGCCGGGCTTGCGGCGGATGCGGTCCCGCCACGACCCAGGCCGCACCGGCCGTGGCGTGCCGAGCCCGTCGGTGCAGTCGGGGCACCGGGTGGGGGGGGGGGGGGGGGGGGGGGGGGGGGGGGCGGCGCGGGGGGGGGGGGGGGGCCCCCGGGGGGCCCCCCGGGGGGGGCCCGGCGGCCCCCCCCCGGACGGCGATGGGAGAGGACAACGGTTCTCCAGCGGCAGGTCGGGGAGCGGTCAGCTCTGGGCGAGGCCCCGGACGACCTCGCTGGGCCGCTGCTGCTCGCCGGCGTAGGAGCTGACCGCGACGAGCGCGCCGGTCAGGGCCGGGATGACCCACTGCAGCCGGTCGAGCTGCTCCTGGGCAGCGGCGACCTCGGCCTTGGTGCGCTTGGTCGGCTTCGTGCCCGACCGCGCCGGGACGGCGCCGGCTCCGGACACCACCATGCCGAGGGACCGGCTGTACGCCGTCACCCCGAGGGCCGCCGCGGTGAGTGCGGTCTTGAGCAGGCTCATGCCGGCGACCCCCTGCTGGCGGGCGACGCGGCCGCGGTTGCCGATCAGCTGCCCGACGCTCCCGACCAGGTGGGCACCGATCGCGGCGCCGTTGACCGGCGTCCAGCGGTCCCAGCCGGCGTTGGCCACGCGGCCGGTGTCGCGGCCGCCCGCCTCACCGGCGGCGGGGTTCAGGGCGACCGCGTTGGCGAGGGTGCCGCCGAACCAGGCCGCCAGGCCGACGTCGTGCAGGGCGCGGGAGAGGGTGTTACGAGCCATGGCTGCGCTCCGGGGAAGGGGACGGGATGCACCGGGGATACCCCGGCGGGCGGTCCCCACACCGGTTGTGCGCAATCGAGCCGAGATCAGTTCCCGTACCGCAGTGCAGCCCGCTGCCGCGCCTTGGCCGCCTCCACCTCACGGTCCTTCGGCGGCGCCGTCGTCACCAGCGCCGCGAGCAGCCGCGCGGATGCCTCGGCCACCTCGGCGACCGCGCGGTCGAAGACCTCGGCGTTGGCCCGCGACGGCCGGGCCGTGCCGCTGATCTTCCGCACGTACTGCAGCGCGGCCGCGTGGACTTCCTCATCGGTCACCGCCGGCTCGAAGTTGGCCAGGGGTCGGATGTTCCGGCACATGAGCGCAGCGTAGGAGCGGCCCACGACAGCCGGGAGCCCCGCGGACCGGGTCCGGCCGGGGAGACCGGCCCGGTCGATCCCGCAGTGCCGACGGGGATCCCGCGGGACGATCCTCACGGCGACGGACGACGGAAGGGGAGGGTGCGCTCGTGACGGTGCTGGTGGTGGACACGGCGAACGTGCTCGGGTCCCGGCCCGACGGCTGGTGGCGCGACCGGGCGGGCGCGACGTCGCGGCTGCTCCAGCGCCTCGCCCCGCTGACCGGGCGCCTGCTGCCCGGCCCCGGCGGTGGCCGGCTGGTGGCCACCGAGCTCGTCGCGGTCGTCGAGGGCGCCGCCCAGCACGCCCGCGCGCCGGACGGCGTCAGCCTGCTGCGCGCGCCGGGCAGCGGCGACGACGCGCTGGTCGCCTGCGTCGCCCGGCTCGTCCGGGAAGGGCGGGACGTCCTGGTGGTGACCGCCGACCGCGGGCTGCGGGACCGGCTGCCCGCCGGCGTGCCGGCCACCGGCCCCGGCTGGCTGTGGTCGGCGCTGGAGGACCGGCCCGCATGACCGTCCGTCGGCACGGGTAGGGACGGCGCACGTCGAGCCGGGGCGTGCAGCGCTGTGCGTGCCCTCCCCCCACCCGCGAGGAGCCGCATGCCGCCGTCCGCTGTGCCGTCCCGTCCGCCGACCGTGCTGGTCACCGGTGCCTCCAGCGGGATCGGCCGGGCCACCGTCCATGCGATGGCCGGTCGGGGAGCCACCCTCGTGCTGGTCGCGCGGGGCCGCGAGCCGCTGGAGGAGACCGCGGCCGAGGCCCGGGACCGGGGCGCCGGGGAGGTGCTGGTCTGCCCGGCCGACGTGACCGACGCCGACGCCCTCGGGCAGGTCGTCGACAGCACGGTCGCGCGGTTCGGCCGGCTGGACGTCGTCGTCCACGCGGCGCAGACCATGGCCTACGGCCGCATCGAGGACGTGCCGCGCGCGGTGTTCGAGGCGGTCGTCGACACCGGTGTGCACGGCACCGCGAACATCGCCCGGGCGGTGCTGCCGGTGTTCCGGCGCCAGGGCAGCGGCCACCTGATCGTCGTCAGCTCGCTGCTCGCGTCGGTCACCGCGCCGCTCATGGGGTCCTACGCGGCGGCGAAGTGGGGCCAGCTGGGTCTGGTCCGAACGCTGCAGCAGGAGCTCCGGGACGCGCCGGGGGTGCACGTGTCCGCGGTCGCCCCAGGCGGGGTCAGCACGCCGATCTACTCCCAGGGCGCGACGTGGGCGGGCAGCACGGGCCGGCCGCCTCCGCCGGTCTACTCGGCCGAGCGCGTCGCCCGGGCCGTGGTGGCCCGGCTGGACCGGCCGCGGCGGCTGGTGCAGTCCGGCGTCGCCAACCCGGTGGTCATCGCCGGGTTCCGGCTGCTCCCGGCCCTCTACGACACGCTGGTCGGCCCCCTGCTCCGGGTGTTCGCCCTCGCCGGGGACGGCGCCGGGCCGTCGGAGGGCAACGTCTTCGCGTCCCGGCCGCAGGGCAACGCGAAGGACGGCCGCTGGCGGGGGATCTGACTCACCAGCGGGCGGGCCGCTCCGGGAGTTCGGCCTCGAAGGAGGCCACCAGCGCGGTGGCGACGTCCCGGAGCTTGACGTTGCGCCGCTGCGAGGAGTGCTTGAGCAGCGTGAAGGCCTGGTCGGCGGTGCAGCGCTCCTGGGCCATCAGCAGTCCGATGGCCTGACCGATGACCGTGCGGGTGTCCAGGCCGCCGCGCAGCTGCTCGGCTCGCTCGGCGCCCTCCGCGATGCGCAGCGCCACCGACAGGGCGCCGGCGGCCTGACCCGCCCAGCGGGCGGCGACGGCCTCGTCCGCGGCGTCGAAGGCACCCGGTCGCGTCGAGTAGAGGTTCAGGGCGCCGCGGCTGCGGTCCTCCACGACCAGTGGCAGGGACAGCGAGGAGCGGACCCCGACCTGAGCGGCCAGCCCGGGGTAGGGGCCCCAGCGGCGCTCCGCGGCCATGTCCTGGACCAGCACGACGGCCTCGTCTCGCATCGCCTGGAGGCACGGGCCCTCGTCCACCTGGTACTGCCGCTCGTCGGCCTGCTCAGCCAGGGGGTCGGTGCAGGTGACGGTGACCGCGCCGGACGCGCGGGCGAGGGTCAGCCCGCACGACTCCGCGTGCGGGGTGTGCTGCACCGCGAGGTGCACGAGGTCACCGAGGAACCCGTGCAGGTCGCCGCCGGAGGCCAGCAGGGCGAGCAGGTCGCCGTCCCGGACGCCGTGGCCGTCGTCGGTCGGATCCAGGTCGAGGGTGTCCACCGGTCCTGCGCCTCTCATCCCGGCTCTGCGCCACCCGGCCGTGTGCGACACAAGAGTATCCGGGTCCTCCGATGGAGACCGTGGACCGTCCCCGGGTCGCCGCGGTGAACAGCACGTTCCGTTCCTCGGGCGCTGTTGACCCGGTCCCGCGGAGGGGAGAACGCTGACCCCACCCGTCCGCCGGGGGCCGACCGGAAGGCACGGCATGACCGCGGAACCGAACGCCCGACCCGTTCCCCCCGCGCACCGCCCGGGCCAGCACGCCGGGGTGGAGGCCGAACGCGTCGACGAGGGCTACCTGCACAGGCGCCAACTGCGCACCGGGACCGCGGGCTGGCTGCTCCTGGCCGGGCTGGGGGTGTCGGCGGTCATCTCCGGCGACTACGCCGGCTGGAACTTCGGCCTGGCCGAGGGCGGCTTCGGGGGCCTGCTGATCGCGACCGTCCTCATGGCGGTCATGTACACCGCGATGGTGTTCGGCCTGGCCGAGCTCGGCTCGGCGCTGCCGACCGCCGGCGGCGGGTACACCTTCGCCCGGCGCGCGCTGGGCCCGTGGGGCGGGTATGCGACCGGGGTCGCGGTGCTCATCGAGTACGCGATCGCCCCCGCCGCGATCGCCACGTTCATCGGCGCCTACGTGGAGTCGCTGGGGCTGTTCGGGATCACCGACGGGTGGTGGGTCTACCTGGTGGTGTACGCGCTGTTCATCGGCATCCACCTGATGGGGGTCGGTGAGGCGCTCAAGGCGATGTTCGCCGTCACCGTCGTGGCCCTGCTCGGCCTGGTGGTGTTCCTCGTCGGGGCGGTCCCGCAGTTCGACGCGGGCAACCTGCTCGACATCGCGCCCACCGACGCGGCGGGCGCCTCGTCGTTCCTGCCGTACGGGTTGATCGGCATCTGGGCGGCGTTCCCGTTCGCGATCTGGTTCTTCCTCGCCGTGGAGAGCGTGCCGCTGGCGGCCGAGGAGGCCCGCGACCCGGCCCGCTCCATGCCGCGGGGGATCGTCGCGGCGATGGGCGTGCTCGTCCTGCTCGCCGTCCTCATGCTGGTGTTCACCCCCGGCGCCGGCGGGTCGTCGACGATCGCCGCCTCGGGCAACCCACCGGTCGACGCGCTGGCGGCCTCGGCGGCGCCCGACGCGCTCACGACGGTGGTCAACTACGCCGGCCTGTTCGGCCTGGTGGCCAGCTTCTTCTCGATCATCTACGCGTACTCGCGGCAGACCTTCGCGCTCTCCCGCGCCGGTTACCTGCCGCGGACGCTGTCGGTGACCAACGCGCGCAAGGCGCCGATGCTCGCCCTCCTCGTGCCGGGCGCGATCGGGTTCCTGCTCTCGCTGACCGGCCAGGGCGCCATGCTGCTGAACATGGCCGTCTTCGGCGCGACGGTCTCCTACGTGCTGATGATGGTCAGCCACATCGTGCTGCGCCGCCGCGAGCCCGACCTCGACCGGCCCTACCGGACGCCGGGCGGCGTGGTCACCACCGGCGTCGCGCTGGTGCTGGCCGCCGCGGCGGTGGTCGCGACGTTCCTCGTGGACGTCACCGCCGCGTTCTGGACGCTGGGCGCCTACGCGGCCTTCCTCGGTTACTTCGCGGTCTACAGCCGCCACCACCTGGTGGCCTCCGCACCGGAGGAGGAGTTCGAGTTGCTGGCCCGGGCGGAGGAGGAGATGGAATGACCGTGCGCCGCGCGACGCTGGGCGGTCACACGCACGAGTTCCCCACGCTGGTGGAGCTGCTGGCCAAGGCGACCCCGGCCCGCTCCGGCGACGTCCTGGCCGGGTGCGCCGCGGAGTCGGCCGCCGAGCGGGTGGCCGCGCAGAGCGTGCTCGCCGACCTGCCGCTGGCGACCTTCCTCGACGAGCAGGTGGTCGGGTACGAGGAGGACGACGTCACCCGGCTGGTCCTCGACACCCACGACCGGGCCGCGTTCGCACCCGTGGCGTCGCTGACGGTGGGGGAGTTCCGGGACCGGTTGCTTGCCTGGGCCGCCACCGGGGACGAGGCGGCGATCTCCGCGCTGGCACCGGGCCTGACCCCGGAGATGGTGGCGGCCACGTCGAAGCTCATGCGCAACGCCGACCTGGTCGCCGTCGGCCGCCGGACCCGGGTGGTGACCGGGCTGCGCAGCACGCTGGGCCTGCCCGGGCGGCTGGCCTCCCGGCTGCAGCCCAACCACCCCACCGACGACCCGCTGGGGGTGACCGCGTCGATCGTCGACGGCCTGCTGCAGGGCTGCGGGGACGCCGTCATCGGGATCAACCCGGCCACCGACTCCCCGGCGCGCACCGTCGCCCTGCTGGAACTGGTCGACACGGTGATCAGCCGGTACGAGATCCCGACCCAGTCCTGCGTGCTGGCGCACGTGACGACGACGCTGCGGGCGCTGGAGGCCGGGGCGCCGGTGGACCTGGTGTTCCAGTCGGTCGCCGGCACGCAGGCGGCCAACCGCGGGTTCGGGGTCACCCTCGACCTGCTGGCCGAGGCGCAGGCCGGGGCGCTGGCGCTGGGCCGGGGCACGGTGGGGGAGAATGTGACCTACTTCGAGACCGGCCAGGGATCGGCGCTGTCGGCCGACGCCCACCGCGGCATCGGCGGGCGGCCGGTGGACCAGCAGACGCTGGAGACCCGGGCCTACGGCGTCGCCCGGCACTTCTCCCCGCTGCTGGTCAACACCGTCGTCGGGTTCATCGGTCCGGAGTACCTCTACGACGGCAAACAGGTGCTGCGCGCCGGGCTGGAGGACCACTTCTGCGGCAAGCTGCTCGGCCTGCCGATGGGCGTGGACGTCTGCTACACCAACCACGCCGAGGTCGACGGCGACGACATGGACGCACTGATGCTGCTGCTGGGCGCGGCCGGCTGCACGTTCCTCATCGCCGTCCCGGGGGCGGACGACGTGATGCTGCACTACCAGTCGCTGGCCTTCTCCGACGTGCTCACCACCCGCTCGGTGCTGGGGCTGCGGCCGGCACCGGAGTTCGAGGCGTGGCTCGCGCGGATGGACCTGCTCGACGACGCCGGGCGGGTCCGGGAACCGACCCCGGACGCGCCCGCTGCCCGGGCCCTGCTCGCGGCGGCGTCGGCATGAGCACGGCGGTGCCGGCATGAGCGGGGCGCTGGAGCAGCCGCTGCCGCCCGATCCGGACCCGTGGGCGGTGCTGCGGTCGGCCACCCGGGCGCGGGTGGCGCTCGGCCGGGCCGGGGACGCGCTGCCCACCTCCCGCGAGCTGGAGTTCCGGGCCGCGCACGCCGCCGCACGGGACGCCGTGCACATGCCGCTGGACCCGGCGCGGGTGCGCGCCGGCCTCCCCGGACGGGAGGTGCTCGAGGTGCACTCGGCCGCCGGTGACCGGGCCACCTACCTGCAGCGGCCCGACCTGGGCCGGCAGCTCGCCCCCGGGACCGAACTTCCCCGCACCGACGCCGACCTGGCCGTCGTGCTGGCCGACGGCCTCTCCCCGCGGGCGGTGCACGAGCACGCCGCCGGCCTGACCACGGCGCTGCTGGAGCGGTCGTCGGGCTGGACGGTGGCGCCGCTCGTGCTGGCCTCCCAGGCCCGGGTGGCGCTGGGCGACGCCATCGGGGCCGCCCTCGGCGTCCGCGCGGTCGTCGTCCTCATCGGTGAGCGGCCGGGGCTCTCGGCCGCGGACTCCCTCGGCGTCTACCTCACCTGGGACCCGAGGCCCGGGCGGGCGGACTCCGAGCGCAACTGCGTCTCCAACGTCCGCCCGCCGCACGGGCTGTCCTACGCGCAGGCCGCCGACACGGTGGTCGCGCTGCTGGCCGCAGCCCGGGAACTCGGTGCGTCCGGCGTCGCCCTCAAGGACGAGGGGCCCGCGCTGGCCGCCGGGGCGGGCTGACCGCGCAGACCGCGTCGGCGTCGCCGGACGGATGACCCAGACATGACGCCCGGCGACACCGGCGGGCCCGTGCAGTGTCGACCCGTCCCGGCCGCAGCGGAACGGACCCGGACGGCACCCGGTGTGGCGGTCGCCGTGTGTGACCCGGGGTCAGCGCCGGCGCAACAGCCGGGCGAGCATCGAGCTGCGCCGCTTGCTCCGCCGCATCGAGAACGCTGGCTGGGGCAGAACCGCGGGTCTAGCGTCTCTCCACTCGGGTTGCCTGCACGGGGGAGCCGCCGTGGAGATGCGTCCTCGTGACCTCGCCGCCGTCCTGCTTCTGGCCGTGGCCACGGTCTCCGTCTTCCTGCTCGTCGCTCCGCGACCGACCGTCCCGTCCTCCCCCGCGGGCTGTCAGGTCGAGGCCCTCCCGGCGCCGCCGGCGGCCCCGGAGGGCACCGTGCTGGCCGAGGCCGACGCCCTCGCCGGCAACGGATACCTGGACGTGGCCGAGACGATCTACACGAGCGCGCTCACCCCCGGCCAGACCGCACCGGCCTGGGCGGCCGAGGGGCTGGGGTACGTGCAGCAGCGCCGGGAGGAGGCTGCGCGGCTCGCCGACAACGGCACGGCGCTGGCTCACCGGGACGCCGCCGGCGCCCGCGCCTGCTTCTCAGCGGCTCTGCAACTCGACCGCGGCAACGAGGTCGCTGCGGCGGCCACCCGACCGTCCGACGCGACGCCCGCCAGCGCCACTGAGGGGGGCTGGGACGCCTTCTACGAACGCTGGCTGGGTCCGACGACGCGGGTCTCCCTCCCCGTGCTCGGAGCGCTCATCGTTCTCCTGGCGCTCGCGCGTGTGGGCACCTCCCTGGTCGTTCCCCCGCGTGCGGGGGCGTGGCCGGACCCCGTGCGGCGGGCAGTCTGGTGGGCGGGGCTCGGACTGGCCGGTGCCACCGCGGTGCGGCTCACCTTGGCGATGGGCTGGCAGGGCTCAGAGCTCGACGACGCTCCGACAGGGTGGCGCTGGCTGGTCCTGGGGGTCGGCGTCACGCTCATCCTGGTGGCCTCGGGGCTGGCTCGGGTGCCCGCCCCACCGATGTCCCGGACCAAGCAGGACGTGGCACCCCTGAGCCCGGCGGCCTGGCCCCTCCCGGTGGTCGCGGTCGTGGTGGCGATCGTGTGGGGAGCAGTGGGCCCCCCGCCGCTCGATGACGTCTGGCCGTGGGTCCTGACCCTGGTCCTGGGTCTCCTCGGGGTGGTACTGCTGGCTGCCGGCAGGGGACACGCACTGCGGGTGCGCGTGGAGGTACGGCGGGGTGAGGCCAAGGACGCCGCCGGGGCTGCCTTCGTCCTTGCGCGTCTCCAGGACCTCGGTGACTCGCCGCCCCGGGGCCTGAAGTCCCCTGACCAGGTCGACGTCACGGACCTGCCGGCAGCGGCGCTGTCCTCGATGCCGACCGGCAAGCTGAGCGCCGCCCTCGCCTCCCTCGTCGGTCTGCTGCAGCCATCGGTCCCCTGGCGGGCGGTGGTGGACGACTGCGGCGGAACGCGCTTGATCGTCACGCTGACCCGCAACGGCCCGGTCGTGCGGACGGCGGTGATCGACGGTGCCCGCTACGGGGGAACGGCTTCCCCGGCGACATCGGCTCCCGGGACAGGTGGGACGCCAGGAACCGCGCTCGGCAACGATCGGGGTGACTTGCTGACGGCCGCCGCGGCGCTGATCCTCACCGAGCTCGCAGTTCGGCACAGGCAACTGTCGATAGGGCTCTGCGGTGCCACGGACCCGGAGAGCGTGGCGGCGCACGTGGTGGCCACACGGCACCGTGAGCCTCCGCTCCCTCTCGACCGCACGGCCGACCTGCTCGGCCTCGCCGTGGAGCGGGATCCCGCGAACGCGCTCGCCTGGGCCGCCCTGGTGCACCTGCAAGGCCGAGCCGCATCCCTGCCACAGGGCCGGGTTCGCCATGCGCAGCGCGTGCAGTGCCTGATGGACGAGGTCGACGACCGACTCCCTGATGATCCGGCGGAGCGCGCCGGGTACACGCCCCTGCGCCTCCGGCTGGCACACTCCGCGGCCGCGGCTTGGTTGAACGCCTGCGTGGCGCTGCTGGACAGCCCCGTGGCCGTAGGGCCGGCCGGGCGGGACGAGGGACTCCGGTCCGGGCACTGCTGGGACCAGGCAGCGGTCGCACACAGCGACCTGGTCGCCCTGCTCCGGGAGACGGGCTCGAATCCGCGCGTCGACCCCCGGCTCCGGCCGTTCCTGGAGAGGCTGGGCGGGATCGCCCGTGCGCTCTTCGACGCCCTCAACACCCTCCGGATGGACGCCGGTGGGGCTCAGGCCCTGACGAGCGCCGCGGAGCTCCCGGTGGCTGACTCCCTCTCGGTCGTCTACGACCGCGCCTGCGTGGCGGCCGCTCGAGCCAGGTTCACGGGCGGCGGCTGGACGACGGCCGTCGACCAGCTGGAGCGCGTCGTCAGCTGGGGGCCGCTGAGGGCCGAGGCCCGGCGCGATCCCTTCTTCGCCCCCCTTCGGACGGCACGGGACGAAGAGGAGGCGGAACGGTTTCGCGACGCCGTCGCCGAACCGTCCGGTTCCTTCCTCGACCTGCCGGTCTTCGGGGAGAAGGGGGCGACACTCCGCGCCCTGGGCGTCCGACAGCCGAGCGACGTCCTCGAGCTCACGAGCACCGATGGACGCATCACGGAGCTGAGCGGCGTGCTGGACGTCCCAGCCACGGTTGTCTGCCGTTGGCGGGATGCCGCCCGGGCACTCGACCGGCCCACCGTGCTCCAGCAGGCGGTCCTGTCCGACGGCGTGCGGGCCAGCACCGTGGTCGGGAACGGCGGGGCAGCACCGCAGGGACTCGATCACCCCTGGCGCGGGGTGTGCGTACGGGCGCTCGGGCTCGGGCTCAGCGACGCTGAGCTGACAGCGTTGTTGCCACGGCTGAGGGGGGAGACGCCACCGGGGTGATCGAGCCGCCGACCCGGAGGTCAGCGCCGGCGCAACAGCCGGGCGAGCGCGTGCCGCCGTCCGCCGGTGAGCTCCTCGGCGGGCACCGGCTCGGGGACGTCGGCCAGGACCGCGTGCCGCTCGCGGAGCCGGGCCCGGATCTCGTCGGGGGTGTGCGCGCGACGCTGGCGCTCGTTGCGCGCGAGCACCGCCCCGGTGGCCGCGACGCCGGCGAGGCCGGCCAGTCCGAGCAGCTTCCAGGGACGCATGATCCGTAACGTAGCGCCGTGCCCGAGCTGACCCTGGACGAGGCGGTCGACCTCACCCGCACCGGCGACGTCTGGGTCTTCCGCGGTGCCTCCGTGGCCGACCGGGCGATCCGGGCGCTGACCAACGCGCCGGTCAACCACGTCGGGATGGCCGTGGTCCTCGAGGACCTCCCGCCGCTGCTCTGGCACGCCGAGCTGGGCCGCTCGCTCCCCGACGTCTGGACCGGGCAGCACCAGCGCGGCGTGCAGCTGCACGACCTGGCCGACGCCGTCGGCACGTGGCGGCACCGCTACGGGCAGCGGGCGTGGCTGCGGCAGCTGGTCGGTCCGGCCGACGACGGCGGGGTGACCGCCGAGATGGAGGACGCCGTCCTGCGGACCATCGCCCGGCTCGACGGCCGGCCGTTCCCCACCACCCGCGGCCTGGTCGCCGGCTGGCTGGGCGGGCGCGTGCGGCGGACGACGTCGACCGAGACCGTCTACTGCGCCGAGCTGGTGGCCGCCACCTACACCGCGATGGGGCTGCTGGACGGCCGCCGGCCGCGCAACGCCTACGACCCGGGCAGCTTCTGGTCCGGCGACGACCTCCGGCTGCTGCAGGGAGCGCGACTAGGGCCGGAGATCCCTGTCCGCGTGCCGGTCCCTGGTGAGACCGTTCTGTCTGACGGGTAGGGCACAGACCGGGGCCTCCCGGTGTCGGACCAAGGCGCGGGCGGGCCACGCAGGAGGGCCGCCATGAGCAGCGTCCACTGGGTCCGGCCGGACATCGCCGGAGACATCGTCGCCTTCGCCGTCAGCACCGGAGCCGCGCCGCCGCGGGAGATCCGCATCCGCCCGGAGCTCTACCAGCGCATGCTCGCGCAGATGACCGCGGACGACCGCGCCGCCGTGGTCAGTACCGGCCGTCTGGGCCCGCCGCCGGGCATCCCGGTCCTCACCGACGGGGACCTGCCCCTGTCCCCGGGCTTCGAGGTCGTGCGCGCCCGGCCGGACCACGCGGCCGCCTGATCACCTCTCCCGGCGCACCCGGTAGGTCGTCTGCACCATGCCGCCGGGGAAGACCTCGGTGCGCTCGTGCTCGAGCGGGACGTCGGCCGGCAACGCGCCGAACGGGGTGAGCCCCTCGCCGATGAGCACCGGCACCCGCGACAGTGTGAGGTCGCCGATCAGCCCGGCGGTGAGGAAGGTGTGCACCATCCGGCCGCCGTCGACGTAGACCCGGCGGTATCCGGCCGCGGTCAGTGCGCTCACCGCGTCGTCGAAGGAGCGGTGCACGGTGATGCGCTCGTCCGCGCCCGGTTCGAGCGTCGTGCTCACCACGTGCACCGGCTTGCCCTGGTACGGCCACTCCTCCATCGGTGCGATCACCTCGTAGGTGCTGCGCCCCATGACCAGCGCGTCGATGCCGGCGACGAACGCGGAGAAGCCGAAGTCGCCGCCGGCGCCGTCGTCGGGCGGGCCGCCGGCCTCGTCGCCGCCGGTGAGCCAGGCGAGATCGCCGTCGCGGCGGGCGATGAACCCGTCGACGCTCATGCCGAGGAAGACCGAACCGGTGAAAGGCGCGTCCATGCGCCGCAGCCTGCCGCGGGGGTCTGACAGTCCTCGTTCAGAGCGCCGGCGCGGCCACCGGCGCTCCGAGCCGGACGACGGTGTCATCCGGCCGCGCCACGTCGTCGTCGTGGGTCACGCAGACCACCACCCGGCCGGCGAGCGCGCCGCGCAGATCGCGTACGAGGGCGGCGGCGGTCGGCGGGTCCAGGTGCGCGGTCGGCTCGTCGAGCAGGACGACGTCGCGGTCGGCGAGCAGCGCCCGCGCCGCGGCCAGCCGGCGGCGCTCGCCACCCGAGAGCGCCGTCCCACCGGCGCCGACGGGCGTGTCGAGGCCGTCGGGGAGACCGGCCAGCAGCCCGCCCAGCCCGGTCGCGGTGAGGGCGGCGCGCATGCGGGCCTCGGCGTCCGGACCGGTCAGGTCGCCGCGCGGTGCGGCCACCGCCAGGTTGGCCCGGATGGTGGAGGCGAACACGTGCGACTCCTGCGGCAGCCACGCCATCCCCGACCGCACGCCGTCGCCGGAGAGCCGGTCGGCCGGCACGCCCGCCACCGTGTACGCCCCGCTCCGCGGGCGCAGCGCCGCCAGGAGCACGGCGAGGAAGGTCGACTTGCCCGCCCCCGACGGCCCGCGGACCACCAGCCAGCCGCCGGCGGCGCTCGCCTGCGTGGTGAGGTCGCGCAGCACGTCCGGTCTCCCCGGCCAGCCCGCGGTCAGCCCCGTCGTCGCCAGCCGGTCGGCGGGGACGGGCACCGGCAGGGGGTCCGCGGGGTCGGTCGGCGTCGGCGCGGTCAGGACGGCGTCGAGCCGGCCGCGGGCGTCGGCGAGGGCGCCGCGCCGCTGCAGTGCGCCGACCAGGCCGGTCAGCGGCTCGGCCAGCGCGAGCGGGGCCAGGGCGAGCACCGCGACGGCCGGGCCCGCCACGCCCGCGGCTGCGCCCGCGCCCGCGGCGGCGACCGCCGCGAGGCCGGAGCCGAGGACCACCAGTCCCTCGCTGAGCGCGCCCGCGCGGGCGCCGGTGCCGGCCGCCTCGGACCGGCGGGCCGCTGACTCGGCGAGGTCGGCCGCGGTGCGGGCGGCCAGGCCGTGCGCGCGCAGGTCCGGGGCGCCCTCGAGCACGGTGGTGGTGTCCCGCAGCGCGGCGACGCGCAGCTCTCCCTCAGCCCGAGCGGCGCCGGCGTCGACCCGCCGGTGCGCGACGGCGACCAGCGCGACGGTGGCCAGCAGCACCAGCCCGGCCGCGACCGCGGCGGCGGGGGACACCCGGGCCAGGGCCCCCACGGTCCCGGCGGTCACCGCGCCGGCGACCAGCGCCGGCGGGACGACGCGCACCGACAGGTCCTGCACCAGCGCGACGTCGCCGACCACCCGGGCCAGCGCGGAGCCCGGCGTCCGGTCCGCGGCGACGCCCTGGTCGGCCAGCGCCCGCCACACCCGCACCCGCAGATCGGCGGCCATCCGCAGCGCCGCGTCGTGCGCGGTCATCCGCTCCACCCAGCGCAGGCCTGCCCGGCCGAGGCCGAACGCGCGCACCCCGACGATCGCCACCATCAGTGTGAGCACCGGCGGCATCTCGGCGGCCCGCACGATCAGCCAGCCGGAGACCGCGGTCAGCGCGACGCCGGCGCCCGCCGACGCGGCGCCCGCGGCCACGGCCCGGGCCAGCGCCCGCCGCGGCCAGCGCAGGCCGCCCGTCCCCGACGCCACCGCGGCCGGTGCGGCGCGGTGTGCACGTGCTGTCGTCCCGGCCGGGATCGGTGCGGCGCTGTGTGCACGTGTCGCGGAAGGGCAGGGACGAGGCCCCGGGAGGTCGATCGTGCGGTCGGCCAGCCCGGCCAGCGCGGGGTCGTGGGTGACCAGCAGGACGGTGACCGTGCCGCGCAGGCCCGCGAGCACCGCGGCCACCCGCGTCGCCGCCGCGTCGTCCAGGTGCGCGGTCGGCTCGTCGAGCAGCAGCAGCCGCGCGCCGCGCCGGACCCGCACCAGCGCGCGGGCGAACGCCACCCGCTGCAACTCGCCGGGGGAGAGGGTGGTGCACCGCCGTCCGGCCAGCGCGGTCGCGCCCACGCGCTCCAGGGCCTCGACGACGAACGCCTCGCCGGCGATCTCGTCCACGGTGTCACGACCCACGCCCAGCCCCGAGCCGGCGTGCCGGCGCAGCTCGTCGGCGACGGTCTCCCCGGTCGTCCGCGGGTGCTGGGGCACGTATGCGATGTCGCCGTCCGGCACGCCGGTGACCGTGCCCTCGACCGTGGCCGACGGGTCGGTCAACCTGGCCAGGACGGCGAGCAGCGTCGACTTGCCCGACCCGCTGGCCCCGCGGACGGCGACCAGCTCGCCCGGGCGCACGGCGAGGTCGACCGGCGGGAGGGCGGGCACGGCGCGGCCGGGGAAGCGGACGGTCAGCCCGGTGACGGCGAGGTCGGCCCCGCGCGGGTCGCCGTCCTCCCGCGGCGCGGACGGGGCCGCGACCGGCGGCGCCAGCACCGCCCGGGCCTCGGCAGCGGCCAGGGCGGCGTCCTCGGAGGCGTGGTGGGCGGCGCCCAGCGCACGCAGCGGCGCGAACGCCTCGGGGGCCAGCAGCAGCGCGGTCAGGCCGACGGCCAGCGCCATCTCGCCGTGCACCAGGCGCAGGCCGACGGTCACCGCGACGAGGGCGACCGACAGCGTGGCCAGCAGCTCGAGCACGAGGGAGGAGAGGAAGGCCAGCCGCAGCGTGGCCAGCGTCCGGCGGCGCGAGGCGTCCCCGAGCTCGGCCAGCGCGGCGGCCTGCTCGGCCGCCCGGCCCAGGCCGACGAGCACGGGCAGGCCGCGGACCAGCTCGGCGACGTGCGCGGCGATGCGGTCCAGCGCGCGGGCGGCGGCGGTGGTGCCGTCCCGGGTGGTCAGGCCGACCAGCACCATGAACACCGGCACCAGCGGCAGGGTGGCCGCGACCAGCGCGGCCGAGAGCAGGTCGGTGCCGGCGAGGACCACCAGCAACACCGGCGGGACGACCAGGGTCCGGGCCAGCGCGGGCAGGTACGTGGACAGCCCGGGGCCCAGGTCGGCCAGCCGGGTGGTGGCCAGCACTGCCGCCGGGCCGGGTCCGCCCGCCGCGGCGACCGCGGCCGGGGAGCCGGCCAGCCGCGCCACGAGATCGGCGCGCAGCCGGTCCTCCGCGCGACGGGCGTCCCGGTCGGCCAGCAGCGCACCGACCGACCCGGCCACCGCCCGCAGCCCGGCACCCGCCGCGGCCGCGACCAGGGGCCCGGAGAGCGGACCCTCGGCCAGGCCGGCTGCGCGGGCGACGGCGTGCGCCAGCCCGGCGGCGAGCAGCACGAGCCCGGCGACCTGGCCCAGCGCGGCGGCGGCCTGCCGCAGCAGCGCCCCGGTCAGCCCCGGGACGCCGGCCAGCGGCGCCAGCGGCCCGCGCTCCCAGGCGCTCATGCGTGCACCGGCTCGGCGGTCAGCCGCTTCCGGAACACCCAGTAGGTCCACGCCTGGTAGCCGAGCACCACCGGGAGGCCGATCCCGGCGGCCCAGGTCATGACGGTGAGCGTGTAGTCGCTGACCGAGGCGTCGGCGACGGTGACGTCGAAGGCCGGGTCGATCGTCGAGGGGACGACGACCGGATGGGCGGCCCCGAACACCGTCGCGGCCGCGAGGACCAGCATCGCGCCCCACGCGGCGAACGCCTGGCCCTCGCGCCCGACCCGGATGCGCGCCCACGCCACGACTCCCGCCAGCGCCGCGACCAACCACAGCACCCCGGTCGCGGCCGTGCCGTACCGCAGGTGCACCACGGCGGCCCAGGCCAGCAGGGGCACCGCGGCCACCGGCGCCCACCGGGCGGCGAACCGGCGGGCGGCCAGCCGCACCGGCCCGTCGGTCTTGAGCGTCAGGAACATCGCTCCGTGCACCAGCGAGAAGGCCAGGACGGCGACCGCGCCGAGCAGCGCCGACCAGCCCAGCCCGGAGAACGCGCCGCCCACCCGGTTGCCGTCGGCGTCGATCGGCAGGCCGAGCGTGGTGGCGCCCAGCGCGGCGCCGATGCCGAGGGCGGCGATCAGCGAGCCCGCAGTGATGACCCGGGTCCAGGTCGCGTCCCACGTCGCGCTGGAGTGGGAGTGCCGCCACTCGAAGGCGACGGCGCGGATGATCAGGCCGAACAGCACCAGCACGAACGGCAGGTAGAGCGCCGGCAGCCAGGTGGCGTACCAGCCGGGGAAGGCGGCGAACACCGCGCCGGCGGCGGTGATCAGCCAGACCTCGTTGCCGTCCCACAGCGGGCCGATGGTGCGCAGCATGAGGTGCCGCTCGGCGGGGCGGCGGCCGAGCACCGGCAGCAGCGCGGCGACGCCGAAGTCGAAGCCCTCGAGCAGCAGGAAGCCGGTCCAGAGCACCGCGACGGCGGCGAACCAGAGGGTCTGCAGGTCCATGGTCAGCTCCGGGGTCAGTGGGCGAAGGAGAGGACGTCGTCGTCGGTGCGGGTGCCGTCGCGGGCCGGCAGGTCGTCGTCCGGCGTCCCCTCGGGGGTGGAGCCGGGGGTGGGGGCGGCGTCGCCGGTGGTGACCCCGCGGCGCACGAACCGGCCGATCAGCCACAGCTCGACGACGGCCAGCGCGCCGTAGACGAGGGTCAGCACCGACAGCGACGTCCAGACCTCGGCGGCGGTGATGCCGGGGGAGACCGCCTGGGCGGTGAAGAACCACACCTGCTCGCCGACCGGGACGTCGGGGTTCGGGTGGACGACGAAGGGCTGGCGGCCCATCTCGGTGAAGACCCACCCGGTGGCGTTGGCCACGAACGGCGCGCCCACCGCGAGCAGCGAGCCGTAGACGCCGATCCGCGACGTCGGCACCCGGCCGCGGCGGGTCGACCAGAGCGCGTAGGCGGCGACGCCGGCCGAGACCGCGCCCATGCCGATCATGAGCCGGAAGCTCCAGTAGGTGACGCCGAGCAGCGGGGTGTAGTCGATCTCCTCGCCGGCCAGCGCGCCGAACCGCGCCGGGTCGTCGGGGTAGGTCTCGCCGTAGACCGCGGCGTACTCCTCCTGCAGCTCGTTGACGCCCGGGACGGCGGTCGAGAAGTCCCCGTGCGCCAGGTAGGAGAGCAGGTAGGGGACGGTGATCGAGTGGACGTCGTCGCACTCGTTGGAGCCGAGCTTGCCCCACGCGAAGATCGAGAAGGACGCCGGTGCCTCGGTCTCGCACAGCGCCTCGGCCGAGCTCATCTTCAGCGGCTGCTGCTGGTACATGAGCTTGCCCTGCCAGTCGCCGGTGAGGGCGACGAGGACGAACGCGGCCAGTGACACCCAACCGCCCAGCCGCACCGAGCGGCGCCACACGGCGTGGTCGACGTCGTCCGTCGGCCGCTGCGCCAGCGAGCGCTTCCGCAGGTGCCACAGGCCGATGCCGACCAGCAGAGCGCCGGCGACCATGAGCGCCGCGACGATCGCGTGGCTGAACGCGGCCAGCGCGGTGTTGTTGGTCAGGACGGCGAGGAAGTCGACCTGGACCGGGCGGCCCGTCGCGTCGTCGGTCACGACGCCGACCGGGTGCTGCATCCAGGAGTTCGCCGCGATGATGAAGTACGCGCTCACGATCGAGCCGATGACCGCGGCCCAGAGCGCGGCCAGGTGCACCTTCTTCGGGATCCGGCCCCAGCCGAAGATCCACAGGCCCAGGAACGTCGACTCGAGGAAGAACGCGAGCAGCGCCTCCAGCGCCAGCAGCGAGCCGAACACGTCGCCGACGAAGCGGCTGTACTCGCTCCAGGCCAGCCCGAACTGGAACTCCTGCACCAGTCCGGTGGCGACGCCGAGCACGAAGTTGATCAGGTAGATGCGGCCCCAGAAGCGGGTCATCCGCAGCCACTCCGGCTTGTCGGTGCGCACCCAGAGGGTGTGCATGACCGCGACCAGGATCCCCAGCCCGATGGTCAGCGGGACCATCAGGAAGTGGTAGACGGTCGTGATCCCGAACTGCCAGCGCGCCACGTCCAGGACGTCCACGGCCGCTCTCCTCACTGGGCGACGTACGATCGGTCGACTTCTTTCTACGCCGAGTAGAAGACGGGTTTCTACGACACGTAGAAGAACCGGGTGTGAGACGCGAGACAGGAGGACCCGTGGCGTCGTTGGGTGAGCTGGAGCGCGCCGTCATGGACCGGCTGTGGTCGGCCGACGGTCCGGTCGCGGCGACCGAGCTGCGCGACGGCCTGGCCGACCGCGGGCTGGCGCTGACCACCGTCCACACGGTGCTGACCAGGCTGGAGCAGAAGGGGTTCGTCGAGCACGACGACGCCCGGCCCCGGCGGTTCCGCCCGCGGGCCACCCGCGAGGAGCACGCCGCCGAGCTCATGCACGAGGTGCTCGGCTCGGCGGGGGACCGGCAGGCGGTGCTGGCCCGGTTCGTCGTCGGCGTCGATGCCGACGAGGCCCGGCTGCTGCGCGAGCTGCTGGCGGCCGCCGGTCCGGACGACGACCGCTGACCGGACGGAGCTGATCGAGCCGCCCGCTGCCCCCGACCGATGCTGCCCGCCACCGCGGCCGCCCTCGCCGTCCTGGCCGCCCTGCTGGCCTGGCCGGTGCCGGCGCTGCTGGCCCGTGCCCGCTGGCCCCGGCGGGACCCGCTCGGGGCGCTGGTGTGCTGGCAGGCGATCGGGCTGGCCGGTGGCCTGTCGATCATCGGCGCGCTGCTCGTGCACGGACTGGCGCCGTGGGGCCACTCGCTGCCCGAGGCGGCCTGGTCGGTGCTGACCGCGCACCCCGCCGACGAGCCGGTGCGGGGCGACCACTGGGTCACCCTGACGCTGGCCGGCGTGCTCGCCTCGGAGCTGGTCGGGGTGCTGCTGCTCTCCTGGGTGCGGACCACCCGTGCCCGCCGCCGGCACCGCGAGCTGCTGGAGCTGGTGGTCCGGCCGCACGAGCTGCCCGATGCCCGGCTGCTCGAGCACCCGGCGCCGGTGGCCTTCTGCATCCCGGGTGCCCGGCCGCTGCTCGTGCTCTCCTCCGGCATGGTCGCCGAGCTCGACGAGGACCAACTCGCCGCCGTCGTCGCCCACGAGCGGGCGCACCTGCGCGAGCACCACCACCTCTACCTGCTGCCGTTCCTCGCCTGGGAGGCGGCGCTGCCCGTGCTGCCGGCGGCGGCGCGGGCAGCTGCCGCGGTCCGGACGCTGGTCGAGATGCGCGCCGACGACGTGGCGCTGGGCTCGCTGTCGGGTGCCGCGCCGCGGCGCACGCTGGCCCGGGCGATCGTCGCGGTGGCCGGAGGGGCGGGCGGCGCGGCCGTGCCCAGTGGAGCCCTCGCGGTGGCCGGGGGAGGGGTCCGCGAGCGCGTGGCGCGGCTGCTCGAGCCGCCGTCCCCGCTGCCGGCCTGGGCACGGGGGGCCGCGTTGCTGTCGGCGGGCCTGCTGCTCCTGGTCCCGACCGCGCTGCTCCTCCTGCCCGCCATCGTCTAACGCGGGCCTGCCGGCACGGCCAGCGCCGTCGCGGACACCGCCGCGATCCCCGCGCTGATGAGCGCGGCGCGCCGGTAGCGGGGGCGGCCCAGCAGCGGCAGCATGCTGACCGCGTGCAGGCCCTCGACCGCGGCCGCGATCGGCCGGACGGGCCGCCCCGGCGCGACGAGCAGGGTCGCGTGCTGGACGACCATGCGCGCCCCGAGGACCCGCACCGCCCAGCGCCGGTCCCGCGGCAGCTCCGGGCACAGTGCGTCGGTCACCCGGTCCGGCACGGCGAGCAGGGCGGTGCCCCAGGCCGCGCCGGCCCCGGCGATCAGGTGGGTGAGCCGACGGCGTCGGTGCTCTCCGGTCATGGTGGTGGCCCTCCTCGCCGGCTGGTCCGGCCGGACCTCGTGCTCTGCGTACCCGGGGCACGCAGAGCACGAGCCTGCCCGGAGGAGGGGTCTCAGGCGGCGAGCCTGCCCGGAGCAGGCGCTCTCAGGCGGCGCGGACCGCTGCCCGGCGTCCGGCCGGGACGGCGGTGGTCGCGGCGGCGTTGCCCGGCAGCGGGGTGAACCGGCGCAGCCGCAGGCTGTTGGTCACCACGAACACCGAGCTCAGCGCCATCGCAGCACCGGCGATCATCGGGTTGAGCAGCCCCGCCGCGGCCAGCGGCAGCGCCGCGACGTTGTAGGCGAACGCCCAGAACAGGTTGCCCCTGATCGTGGCCAGCGTGCGCCGGGAGAGCCGGATGGCGTCGGCGGCCGCGCGCAGGTCGCCGCGCACCAGGGTGAGGTCGGAGGCCTGGATCGCCACGTCGGTGCCGGTGCCCATGGCCAGGCCGAGGTCGGCCGAGGCGAGGGCGGCGGCGTCGTTCACCCCGTCACCGACCATGGCCACGACCCGGCCCTCGGCCTGCAGGCGGCGGACGACGGCCACCTTGTCCTTCGGAAGCACCTCGGCGACGACCTCGTCGATGCCGACCTCCGCGGCGACCGACCGGGCCACCGCCTCGTTGTCGCCGGTCAGCAGGATCGGCCGCAGCCCCAGGTCGCGCAGCTGCCGGATCGCCTCCGCGGAGGTCTCCTTGACCGCGTCGGCGACCACGAGGATCCCTCGGGCGGCGCCGTCCCAGGCGACCATGACTGCCGTCCACCCCTCCGCCTCGGCCGCGGCGCGCGCCGTCTCCAGCGAGCCGGGGACGGGCACGGACTCCTCCGCCAGCAGGCGGGGGCGGCCGACCAGCACCGCGGTGCCGTCGACGACGCCGCGCACGCCGAGTCCCTCGACGTTGGCGAACTGCTCGACCGGGCGGAGCGGACCGGTGCGCTCGGCGGCGGCCGCCGCGACGGCGCGGGCGATGGGGTGCTCCGACCCGGACTCCAGCGCGCCGGCCACGGCGAGCACGCGGCCGGCGTCCTCCCCGGCAGCGGGGACCACGTCGCGCAGGGTCATCCGGCCGGTGGTGACCGTGCCGGTCTTGTCCAGGACGACGGTGTCGACGGCGCGGGTCGACTCCAGCACCTCCGGCCCCTTGATGAGGATGCCCAGCTGCGCGCCGCGGCCGGTGCCGACCATGAGCGCGGTCGGTGTGGCCAGCCCCAGAGCGCACGGGCAGGCGATGATCAGCACCGCGACCGCGGCGGTGAACGCGGCCGCGAGGCCGGCGCCGGCGCCGATCCAGAAGCCCAGGGTCGCGACCGCCAGCGCCAGCACGATCGGGACGAAGACCCCCGACACCCGGTCGGCCAGGCGCTGCACCTCCGCCTTGCCGTTCTGCGCCTCCTCGACCAGCCGGGCCATCTGGGCCAGCTGGGTCTCCGCGCCGATCCGGGTGGCCCGCACGACCAGCCGGCCACCGGCGTTCACCGTGGCGCCGACGACGGCGTCGCCGGGGCCCACCTCGACCGGGACCGACTCACCGGTGAGCATCGAGGCGTCGACCGCCGAGGCCCCCTCGGTCACCTGGCCGTCGGCGGCGATCTTCTCCCCCGGCCGGACGAGGAACTCGTCGCCCACGGCGAGCTGGTCCACCGGCACCCGGCGCTCGACGCCGCCGCGCAGCACCGAGACCTCCTTGGCGCCGAGCTCGAGCAGCGCGCGCAGGGCCGCACCGGCCCGCCGCTTGGAGCGGGCCTCGGCGTAGCGCCCGGCCAGCAGGAAGGTGGTGACCCCGGCGGCGGCCTCGAGGTAGATGTTCGCCCCGCCGTCCCCGCGGGCGACGGTCAGCTCGAACGGGTGCGTCATGCCGGGCTCGCCGGCGCTGCCCAGGAACAGCGCGTACAGCGACCAGAGGAACGCCGCGCCGGTGCCCAGGGAGACGAGGGTGTCCATCGTGGCGGCGCCGTGGCGGAGGTTGGTCCAGGCGGCCCGGTGGAACGGCAGCCCGCCCCAGACCACCACGGGGGCGGCGAGGGTCAGCGAGAGCCACTGCCAGTACTCGAACTGCAGGGCGGGGACCATCGCCACGGCGACCACCGGCACGGTGAGCAGCGTGGCGACCACCAGCCGGGTGCGCAGCGGGCGCACGGGGTCGTCGTCGGACTCCTCGGGGCGAGCCTCGGGACGGGGCTGCGGAAGCGTCGCGGTGTAGCCGGTCTTCTCGACCGTGGCGATCAGGTCGGCCGGGGTGATCTCCCCGCCGTAGCTGACCCGCGCCTTCTCCGTGGCGTAGTTCACCGTCGCGGTCACGCCGTCGAGCTTGTTGAGCTTCTTCTCGATGCGGGCGGCGCACGAGGCGCAGGTCATGCCGCCGATGGCGAGCTCGAGCTCGCCGTCCGGGGGCCGGGTGGTGGTCACGGGGGACTCCTCAGGCGCCGTGGCCGTGGCCGGCCGGCGCGTCGGGGGTGGCGGCCGCCCCGCCGGGCTCGACCCGGACGGTGAAGGCGGCGGTGTGCACGGTGTCGTCGTGCCGGAAGTCGAGGAACAACCGGTAGGTGCCGGCGGACGGCGCGGTCGCGGCGAACCCGACGTGCGGACCCGGGGCCGGGGTGGTGCCGTCGTCGGGCTCCAGCGGGTGCACGTGCAGGTAGGCCAGGTCGCCGTCGCGCAGCGCGACGAGGTGGCCGTAGGCGCCCAGGTAGGGCTGCAGGTCGGTGACCGGCCGGCCGTCCCGGCTGACGCTGAAGGTGAGCTCGGACTCCGCGCCGGTGGCCAGGTCCCCGGTCAGGACGACGGTGTAGCCGTCCACCTCGGTGACCGGCGCCGGGTCGGGCACCGGCTGCGGCTGGACGTCGCCGGCGACCTCGACGTCGGCGCCGAGGGTGAGGTCCTCCCCGAGGGCGGCGGGGGTGGTGTCGGCGACCACTCGCCAGTTCCCCGGGGTCAGGGTCAGGGGCGCCCGCCAGGTGCCGTCCGCAGCGAGCTCGGGGTGCACGTGCTGGTACCCGGTGAGGTCGCGGCGGACGGCGACCAGGTGCAGGTCCTCGCCGTGCTCCTCGGTGTAGCCGAGCACGGGTGCGCCGTCGGGGCCGAGGACCCGGAACGCGAGGGTCGCCGCCCCGGCGGGGAGCTGCTCGTCGAGCACGTCGAGGACGTACCCCGACTCGGCCACGGAGAGACCGCCGACGACCTCGGCGGCCTCCCCGGCCGCGGCGGTCCCCGGGGACGCGGTGGCGTCGTGCGGCGCCGGGGCGCCGATCGGGCCGACCGCGGCGCCCACGCCGACCGCCGCGGCGAAGACGGCGCCCAGGCCCGCGGTGACCGCGGCCAGCTTCGTCGGCGTGTTCATGGCGTTCCTCTCGCGGGGGGACGGCGGGTGCGCGGTGGCGGGATCAGTTGCCGGCGACCTCGTAGCCGGCCTCCTCGACGGCGGCCCGGACGGCCTGCTGGTCGACCGGCTCGCTGCTGGTGACGGTCAGCCCGCCGGTGGCCAGGTCGACGTCGACCGCGGTCACGCCGGGGACGGCGGAGACCTCTTCGGTGACGGCGCTGACGCAGTGGCCGCAGGTCATGCCGACGACGGTGTAGGTGGTGGTGCTCACGGGGTTCCTCTCAGGGGGATGTCAGGAGCGGACGAGGCGGGCGATCGCCTCGGAGGCCTCGCGGACCTTCTCGTCGGCCTCGCGGCCGCCGGTCTGCGCCGCCTGGACGACGCAGTGCGCCATGTGCTCCTCGAGCAGGCCGAGGGCGACCGACTGCAGCGCCTTCGTCATGGCAGAGACCTGCGTGAGGATGTCGATGCAGTACTTCTCGTCCTCGACCATGCGCTGCAGCCCGCGGGCCTGACCCTCGATGCGGCGCAGCCGCTTGAGGTAGTCGTCCTTGCGGTGGATGTAGCCGTGTGGCGCGCTGTCCACGCTGTTCCTCCAGGCGGCTCGGGAGCTCTCGCCGAGGAACTTTACCCCCCTAGGGTTCCGCGTGACGATGATGCCGGTCACGCCTCGCGGTCAGGCGCGTCGGTGCGGGCGCGCAGCCGGTCGACGGTCCGCCGCAGCCGCTCGGTGTCGGCCCGGGCGTCGGCCAGCTCGTCCTGCAGGCCGAGGATGACCTCGGCGGAGGCCAGGGTGTGGCCGTCGTCGAGCAGGCCCCGCAGTCGCGCGGCCAGGCTCAGCTGGTGCCGGGAGTACCGCCGGTGCCCGCCGGGGGAACGGTGCGGCTGGAGCACCCCCGAGGCGTCGAGGCTGCGCAGGAACGCCGCCTGCACGCCGAGCAGGGCCGCGGCCTGGCTCATCGTCAGGGCGGGGTAGTCCGGGTCGTCGAGGCGCCGCAGCGCGTCGTCCCCCGGTGTGCCGCCTGCGGGATCGGCCATGGCGGTCCTCCTGGTGCGGGAAAGGCCAGGGGCCGGGTCCGTGCGGACCCGGCCCCTGGGGGATGGCCGGCGATCAGCTCTCGACGGCCTTCGACTGCGACGCCTCGCCCTCGATGGTGCGCCCCTCGACGGCGGTGGGCGTGTCGGCGCGGGTCACCGAGATCTTGCGCGCCCGGGCCTTCTCGGCGACCGGGATGCTCACGGTGAGCACGCCGTCGTGGTAGCTGGCCTCCAGCCGGTCGGTGTCCAGGCTCCGGCCGAGCACCAGCTGGCGGGTGTAGCTGCCGTACGGCCGCTCGGCCACCGCCCACTCGGCGTTCTCCAGCTGCGGGACCGAACGCTCGGCGGTCACCGTCAGGGTGTTGCCCTCGACCGACAGGTCGATCGAGCCGGGGTCGACGCCGGGCAGATCGAAGTGGGCGACGAAGTTGTCGCCGACCCGGTAGGCGTCCATCGGCATGCCCGACAGCGGGCGGGCGGTCAGCGAGCCCGTGCGGCCGGTCAGCTGGTCCAACGCGCGGAAGGCGGCGTTGGTGGCGGCGAACGGGTCGTAGGCGGTCAGCATCGCCATGGCTGTGCAACCTCCTGTGTCGCTCTGTCTGTGTCCGCTGCCCGAGGTGAACCTCTAGTGGCAACTGCAGATTACCTCGGTCAGGCATCAGTGTAAACGTCCAGCGGCGAAATTTGTTCCGGCGATGGGGAACTGCGCGCCCGCCGCGCGAGGCCGCGCGTGAACACCCGCGGCGTGGGGCAGTGCACCCCGTGTGGACGACACGACCGACCCCCGAGCGCAGGGGGATCCCGAGCAGCTGGGAGGCGGCGACACGGGGGCGGGGGTGAGGACCGCGCTCGACGGTGAGGTCGCGACCATCACCGTCACCGGGGAGCTGACCGAGCAGGCGCGGCGGCCGCTGGTGCGGACGATGACCGACCTGCTCCTCGCCGAGTCCTCCCTGCGCCGGGTGCGCCTGGACACCCGCGCGGTCACCTACCTGAACTCCGCCGGCATGGCGGTGCTGGTGCAGCTGCAGAAGCTCGGCCAGCCGCGGGGGGTGGAGGTGGTGCTGGTGGCGCCACCGTCGGCGGTGGCCCGGCCGCTGCAGCTGTCCGGGCTGTGGCTGCGCTTCCCGGTGGAGGAGCAGGCCGTCGAGGACGACCGCGTCGACCGGGAGGGCGGCGGGGCGTGACCCCGGTGTCGGGGGCCGCGTGCCGGAGGGCAGCTCCTAGCCTGGCCAGGTGCCGCCGAGCCACCCCCACAGCCACGGTCCCGACCCGGACGCGCCGCCGCCCAGCCCGGAGGTCCTCACCCGCCGGCGCCGCGCGGTCTGGCTCATGCTCCTGCTCCTCGTGCCGGTCGGGCTGGCCACCGTCATCGGCCTGGTCGCGCTCTGGCCCTCCGGCGAGCCGACCCGCGCCCAGCAGGCCGCCGAGCTCTACCTGCCGCCCGGGAC
Organism: Geodermatophilus sp. SYSU D00697; assembly: GCF_054050175.1. Classification (NCBI taxonomy): domain Bacteria; kingdom Bacillati; phylum Actinomycetota; class Actinomycetes; order Geodermatophilales; family Geodermatophilaceae; genus Geodermatophilus; species Geodermatophilus sp. SYSU D00697. The sequence goes on along the minus strand of NZ_JBJGYV010000002.1, from coordinate 74,543 downwards.
CACCTACCCACAGGCCCGGGTGTCCTCCGTCGAGCCGGTCGACTGCTCGCTGCCCGGCGGCGAGGGCCAGCCGGCCCAGCAGCTGACCTGCGCCACCGTGGTCGTCGAGGTGCTCGAGGGCGACGGCGCCGGGGAGTTCGTGCAGATCGACGTCCCCGCGGAGGTGTACGCCGCCGGGATCGAGGTGGGCGACGGCCTCGTGCTGACGCGGGACGCCGCGGCCGAGGGCGGGGCGCAGTACGCCTTCTTCGACTACGACCGTGACGTCCCCATCGTCGTCCTGACCCTGGCCTTCGCCGTCGTCGTGGCGCTGGTGGCCCGACTGCGCGGCGTGGCGGCGCTGGTCGGGCTGGCGTTCGCCTTCTTCGTCCTGCTGCAGTTCGTGCTGCCCGGCCTGCTCGCCGACCGGTCACCGATCCTGGTCAGCCTGGTCGGGTCGGCGGCGATCATGTTCGTCGTCCTGTACCTGGCGCACGGCTTCTCCGCCCGGACGACGACCGCGCTGGTCGGCACCCTGTTCGGCCTCGCGCTGGTGGCCGTCCTCGGTGCGGTCTCGGTCGCGACGGCCCGCCTGACCGGGCTGACCAGCGAGGAGACCACCACGCTGCTGCAGTACGACCCGACGCTGGACTTCTCGGGCCTCGTCCTCGCCGGCGTGGTCGTCGCCGGGCTCGGCGTGCTCAACGACGTCACCATCACGCAGGCCTCGGCGATCTGGCAGCTGCACGAGGTCGACCCGGAGATGAGCTGGCGGGAGCTCTACCGCCGCGGGATGGCGGTGGGCCGCGACCACATCGCCTCCACCGTCTACACCATCGTCTTCGCCTACGCGGGGGCCGCGCTCCCGCTGCTGCTGCTCTTCGAGCTCTACGCCCAGCCGTGGGACGTCGTCCTCACCAGCTCCGCGCTGGCCGAGGAGGTCATCCGCACCCTCGTCGGCGCCATCGCGCTCGTCCTCGCCGTCCCGGTGACCACGGCGGCCGGCGCGTTCTTCGCCACGGCGGCCGGCTCCGCGGCCGGCGCGGCGACCGATCGGCGGATGACCGCCCTGCGCGCCCGGTTCGCCCGGTGAGCGAGGCTGGCCTCGTGACCGCCGATCTGCTGACCGCCGCCCGCGCCGCGCCCGGCTTCATGCCCGACGACGAGGGGACGGCGCTCTACGAGGCCGCCCGCGCGGTCGCCGTCCCGGGCCCGCTGCTGGAGGTGGGCAGCTGGATGGGGAAGTCGGCGCTGTACCTCGCCGCGGCCGCCCGCGAGACCGGCCGGCAGGTGGTCACCGTCGACCACCACCGCGGATCGGAGGAGCACCAGCCGGGCTGGGAGTACCACGACCCTTCCCTGGTGGACCCCGCCGTCGGGCTGGTCGACACCCTGCCGCGGTTCCGCCGCACCATCGCCGACGCCGGGGCCGAGGACGTCGTCATCGCGGTCGTCGCCCGCTCGGAGGTCCTCGCCCCGCTGTGGTCGACCCCCCTGGCCCTGCTGTTCCTGGACGGCAGCCACACCGAGGAGTCCGCCCGCCGTGACCAGGACGCATGGGTGGCCAAGCTGGCGGTCGGCGGCACGCTGGCCATCCACGACGTGTTCCCCGACCCGGCCGACGGCGGCCAGGCTCCCTACGGGGTGTACCGCCGGGTGCTCGCGTCGGGCGGGTTCACCGAGCTGCCGGGCACCGGCTCGCTGCGGGTGCTGCGCCGTGAGCGTTGAGGACGCGCTGGTCGCCGAGCGGGCGGCCGCCCTCGCCCAGATCGCGGCGCTGACCGGCGAGTTCGACGCGGTCGTGGCGGCGTCTCAGGCGTCCAACGCCGACGACGAGCACGACCCGGAGGGCGCGACGATCGCCTTCGAGCGGCAGCAGGTCGCCGCGCTGCTGGCCTCGGCCCGGCAGCGGCTGGCCGACGTCGAGGCCGCGCTGGCCCGCCGCGACGCCGGCACCTACGGCGTCTGCGAGCGCTGCGGGCGGCCGATCGCCCCCGAGCGGCTGGCCGCCCGGCCGGCCGCGCGCACCTGCATCGACTGCGCCCGTTGACCCTCGCGCTCCGGCGTCCGCGGTGGGATCGTGGCGGACGCGACGGGGCCGTCCGCGAGGAGCAGGGCGATGACCGACCAGGTCCTGGACCAGACCGCGGAGACGACGCTGGCCGTGGTGCAGCGTCTCCTCGACGCCTTCGGGCGCGCGGACGTCGACGCGATCATGGCCGAGATGTCCGACGACGTGCTCTTCGAGTCGACCGCACCCCCCGACGGCCGCCGCCACCGCGGGCAGGCCGACGTGCGCCGGGTCTGGGAGGAGCTGTTCGCCACGCCCGGCGCCCGCTTCACGACCGAGGCCGTGCTCCCGCACGGGGAGCGGGCCGTGGCGCTGTGGCGCTACTCGTGGGGGACCGACGAGGCCGGCGCCGGGCACGTGCGCGGCGTGGACGTGATGACCGTCCGGGGCGGCAAGGTCGTGGAGAAGCTCTCCTACGTCAAGGGATGACGGCGGTGTCGGGAGCGGTGCCCACGTCCGGGCGTCCCCGACGACGGTGCCGCTCCCGACACCTCCGGATCAGCTCACGTACCGGCGGGCGGTCGAGGTGCGCTGGGCGTGCTCCAGAGCGGCGAAGCGGGCCTCGGCGTGCGCCGGCAGCACCCGCCGCTCGCGCAGCACCCACGGCAGCCCGCGCAGCGCGTCGAGGACCCCGAGCAGGCTCAGCCGGTCCCGCGGGACGGTCCGCAGCAGGTGCGTGGTGCGGCGCAGCGCCGGGCGCACCGGGCGGCGCAGCCACGTCGTCCAGAGGGTGTTGCGGATGCCGTCGCGGCGGCGCTTGTGCGGGTCCCGGGCGGTGCTGGCCTGGTGGTGCACGGTCAGCTCGGGCAGGTAGCACAGCTCCCAGCCGGCGGCGGCCAGGTCGCCGGCCATGAGCTCCTCCTCGCCGCCCAGCCACAGCCGCTCGGAGAACCCGCCCATCTCGTCGAAGGCCTCCCGCCGCAACACCGAGGCCCCCGCCAGGAAGGAGCCCAGCGCCGGGCCGGGAAGCCAGTCGGCACCGCGCACGGGGGAGTCGCGCAGCTCGGGGACGATCGGGTCCTCCCGCCCGCCCGGCTCGACGAGGATCCGCGCGGTCACCACCGCCAGCCGCGGGTGCGCGTCGAGGACGTCGGCCGCGGTGCGCAACGAGCCGGGATCCCACCACGTGTCGTCGTCGCAGAAGGCGACGTAGGGGGTGTCCACCCGGGCCACGCCCACGTTGCGGCCGACCGCACCGAGGTTCTCCGGGCTGGCGACCAGGTCCACCTCGGGGAAGCGCTCGGCGACCGCCGCCGCCGTCCCGTCGGTCGAGCCGTTGTCCACCACGACGACGTGCGGCTGCTCCGGCAGGGCGCGCAACCGGGACAGCGCGAGCAGCACCTCGTCACGGCGCTGGTGGGTGATGACGACGACGGCGACCCGCGCATCGGGGCCGGTCGAGGTGGCCTCCGGTGCGGCCTGCGTCGCCGTCACGCGGCGTCCCCGGCGAGCAGCCGGACGTCGGCCCACACCCGGCCGGGCACCCGCCGGCGGGCGCGCAGCGCGGCCGGGACGTCGGGGACCGCGCGCAGCAGCCCGCGCACCCCGGGCCGGCCGGCGCGGACGGCGGAGGCGAGCAGCCCCGGCAGCGCGGGGACGGGGTGGCGCATCAGGGCGGTGAGCACGCGGCTGCGCCAGATGGCCGCCTGCCGCCGTTCGGGGGCGTCCCGCCGGGGCGAGGGGTGGTGGTGGATGGTCACCTCGTCGACGTAGGCCAGACCCCACCCGGCGGCGGCCAGGTCGAGGGCGACCCGTTCCTCCTCGCCGGGGAAGCGCACCACGGCGTCGAACCCGCCGACCGCGGCGAAGGCCTCGGTGCGCACCAGCGCCGCGCAGGCGACGAAGCCCAGCAGCGAGGGGCCGGGCAGGTCGGGGGCGGTGCCCAGGGGGCTGTCGGCCATCTCGGCGCAGACCGGGTCGAGCCGCTCCTCGCGGCCGACCAGGATCCGGGCGTTGAGCAGCGCCAGCCGCGGGTGCGCCCGCATGATCTCCACCGCGCGGGCGAGGTCGCCGGGCGCCCACCAGGAGTCGTCGTCGGCGAACGCGACGAACGGCGTCCCCGCGTGCTCGGCGCCGACGGTGCGGGCCCGGGCCCCGACGTTGCGCTCCAGCTGCAGCACCGTCACCTCGGGGTGCGCCACCCGGACGGCCTGCACGGTGTCGTCGGTGGAGGCGTTGTCGACCAGCACCACCGGGGCCTCGTGGCGGGGCAGGGACGCCAGCAGGTCCTCGCGACGGTTGCGGCTGGCCACCACGACGGTGACCGGGGGCCGGGGTCGGGTGGAGGTGTCGGTCGAGGTCACAGGCCCCCCGTGCCCGCACCTCCCGGCAGCCAATCCACGGGTGCGGGTGATCCTCCCGTCCCGGCGGCCGGCAGCGCGCCGGGATCGGTGAACAGGCCCGATGCCGGGCCGGCTCCCGAGAGCGCGTCCGCGGCGAGCACCACGGCGGCCGCCGTCCAGGTGGTGCGCTCCACCGGCCAGCGGGCGTCGTCGGGGTAGACGAAGCCGGTCCAGTACGAGCCGTCGTCGTGCCGCAGGTGCTGCATGGCGGCGACCTGCTCCAGGGCAGCGTCGGTCCGCCCGCTGGCGGCGAGGGCGAGCGCGAGCTCGCAGGTCTCCGCGCCGGTCACCCACGGGTGGTCGGCGACGCACCGCACCCCGAGCCCGGGGACGACGAACCGGTCCCAGCCGGCGGCCAGTCGCTCTGCGGCCGCCGTCCCGGTGACGGCGCCCGCCAGCACGGGGTAGTACCAGTCCATCGAGTACCGCGAGCGGTCGGCGAAGGCCGCGGGCCGGCTGCGCAGGGCCGTGCCCAGGTCGTCGGCGGCCAGCTCCCAGTCCGGCTGGGGGTCCCCGGCCAGCCCGGCCAGCGCCACCCCGCAGCGCAGCGCCTGGAACAGGCTGGCGCTGCCGGTGAGCAGGGCGGTGTCGTCCGGCGTGCCGTCGGGGCGCAGCGCCCAGCTGACCGCGCCGCCGGGCAGCTGCATGCGGGTGACCAGGTCCAGGCCCCGCCGCACGACCGGCCACAGCTCCGCGACCAGCTCCTCGTCGTCGCTGCACAACCAGCTGTGCCAGAGCCCGACGGCCAGGTAACCGGCGTGGTTGCTCTCCACCGCCGGCAGCGTCTCTCGGCCGGCGCGGTACTCGGCCGCCCAGGACCCGTCCGGCCGCTGCCGCGCGGCCAGCCAGCGGTAGGCGGCGCGGGCGCGGTCGTGCCGGCCGCCGACGTCGAGCGCCATCGCGGCCTCGACGGAGTCCCACGGGTCGAGCTGGCCGCCGCGGAACCAGGGCAGCGCGCCGTCACCGTCCTGCTCGGCCGCGATCGACGCGACCGTCGCGCGCACCTGCTCCCCGCTGAGCACCCCCGGCAGCTCGGGCAGCAGCTCAGACAGCGGTCCGCTCCCGCTCCCGCTCCGGCTCGACCTCCGGCACCGCCGTGGCGGCCGGCTTGTCGGCGTAGACCACGAGGCTCTTGCCGACGACCGGGTCCAGCAGCCGCTCGGCGGTGCGGGTCAGCCACGGACGGTGGGTGAGGTCCCAGACCAGCAGCCGGTGGTAGGCGCGGACGGCGGCGGTGTCGCGCTCCACGCCGACCGCGCACTTGAGCCACCAGAACGGTGCGTGCAGCGCGTGCGCGTGGTGCTGCCCGCCGGGCACCAGGCCCGCGGCGGCGAGCCGGGTGCGCAGGACGTCCCCGCGGTAGATGCGGACGTGCCCGCCCTCGTTGGCGTGGTAGGCGTCCGACAGCGCCCAGCAGACGCGCTCGGGTCCGTACCGCGGCACGGTGACGGCCACCCGGCCCCCGGGCTTGAGCACGCGGGCGATCTCGGCCAGCGCGGTCCGGTCGTCGGGGATGTGCTCGAGCACCTCGGCAGCGATGACCCGGTCCACGCTCGCGTCGGGCACCGGCAGGGCCAGCAGGTCGCCGCGGACCACCTCGTAGCGGGCGCCGTCGGGAGCCTCCCCCGCCTCGGCGATCGCGCCCAGCCAGCGCTTGGTCGTCTCCACCTCGGCGACGCCGTGGTCGAGGGCCACCACCCGCGCGCCGCGGCGGTAGGCCTCGAAGGCGTGCCGGCCCTCGCCGCAGCCCAGGTCGAGGACGGTCGTCCCCGGCCGGACGTCGAGGCGGTCGTAGTCGACGGTCAGCACGCGGGTTCCTCGGCGCCGGTCCTCGCGGCCGCCCCCCGCCGGTCGAGCACCTCGGCGTACCAGTCCGCCGTCCGCTCGGCGGTGGACCGCCAGGTGTAGGTGGCGAGGACGCGACGGCGGCCGGCCCGGCCCAGCTGCTCACCGAGGGACGGCGAGTCGAGGACCAGCCGCAGGGCGGCGGTGAGCTCCGCGACGTCCCCGGCGGGCACCCGCAGCCCGGCCTTGCTGCCCACCACCTCCGGCAGCGCCCCGGCGTCGGTGGTCACCAGCGGGGTGCCGCACGCCATGGCCTCGATCGCCGGGAGCGAGAAGCCCTCGTACAGCGACGGGACGGCGACCACGGCGGCGCCCTGCAACAGGCCGACCAGGTCCGGTTCGGGCAGCGGGCCGGTGAAGCGGACGGCGTCGCGCAGCCCGAGCCGGTCCAGCGCAGCCTCGGCCGGGCCGCCCGAGCGCGCCGAGCCGACGACGGTCAGCCGCACCGGGCGCTGCGTCCGCAGCGCGGCCACCGCCTCCAGCAGGTGCACCAGGCCCTTGAGCGGGACGTCGGCGCTGGTGGTGACGACGATCGAGTCCCGGTCGCGCGGGCGGCCGGGCGGGGGAGGGGTGAAGACGTCGGGGTCGATGCCCACCGGGATGACCTCGACCCCGGCCGCGGGGACGCCCAGGTGGGTCTCGATGTCGCGCCGGGAGTTCTCCGACACCGTGGTGACCGCGTCCAGCCGGGGCGCCACGCGGGCCTGCATGGCGGTGAACGCGTACCAGCGGCGCAGCGTGAGCCGGCGGCGCAGGCTCGGGGCGGCGGCGAGCTCGAGATCCCGGTCGATGGCCACCGGGTGGTGGACCGTCGCGACGGTCGGCACACCCGCGCGGACCAGGCGCAGCAGGCCCAGGCCCAGGCTCTGGTTGTCGTGGACCACGTCGAACTCGGCGGCGCGGGGCAGCAGCAGCCGGGCCGCCCGCAGGCTGAAGGTCAGCGGCTCGGGGAACCCCGCGGTGCACATCAGCGCCCACTCGGTGACGTCCACCCAGTCGCGGAACTCACCCGGTCGCGGCGTCCGGAACGGGTCGGGCTCGCGGTAGAGGTCCAGGCTCGGCACCCGGGTCAGCGGAACGCCGTCGTCGAGCTCGGGATAGGGCTGGCCGCTGAAGACGGTGACCTGGTGGCCCAGCTCGGTGAGCTCACGGGAGAGGGCCCGGACGTAGACGCCCTGACCACCGCTGTGCGGCTTGCTCCGGTAGGACAGCAGTGCGATGCGCTGCGACCGTCCCATGGTCGGCGACTCTAACCGGCGGCCGTGACCGGCCAGTTCCCGAACCCGGCCTGCGGCCGGACCCGCGGGGCTGACAGGGTGACGGCCATGCTGCGCCACGTCGTGCTGTTCACCTGGTCCGACGACGCCGACGAGGAGCGCCGGGCGGCCACGCTCGCGGCACTCCGCCGGCTGCCGGAGGAGGTCGGCGGGATGACCGCCTTCGCCGTCGGCCCGGACGCCGGCCTGCGCGAGGGGAACGCGCACACCGCGCTGGTCGCCGACTTCCCCGACGCCGAGGCGTGGCGGCGTTACGCGGAGCACCCCGTGCACCTGCAGGTGATCGCCGACCACGTCGCCCCGTACCTGGCCTCGCGGACGGCCGCCCAGTACGAGGTCTGAGGCGTCGCTGCGGGGTCCGCCGGGCGCGGTTACGTTCGCGGGCATGACTGCGTGCTCGAGCAACCGCCCGGCCCGGCTGGTCTGCGTCCTCGCGGCCGGGGTGGCCGCCGGTGCGGTGCTGTCCGGCTGTGCGGAGGACGGCGGCGGGCAGGAGGCGGCCGCGACCGGCTCCTCCCCGGCGGCCGCGTCGTCGTCCGCCGGGGCCGGCACCGACCTCACGCCGGGGCTGCTGCCGGCCGAGGCGTTCGGCGCCGACGCCCAGGTCACGCCGGTGACCGAGCAGCAGCTGGCGCAGGGGGCGATGGCGGCGACCGGCTCCATGGCGGGTGCACAGATCACCCCGGAGGCGTGCGCCGCGGCGGTCAAGGGCACCCAGCCGCAGGTCGACCAGTTCGACGACCTCGCCGCGCAGGTCGCCGTCCGGGGGACGACGACCACCGTCGAGCTGCTCTCCCTCGGGGGCCCGGTGGACGACGCCGTGTCGCAGCTCACCGAGCAGATCGCGGACTGCCCCGAGGCGCAGGTCAGCTCGCCCGAGATCGGCACGGCGACGATCACCTTCACCGAGATCGACGTGCCCGACGTCGGCGACGACGCGGCCGGGGTCTCGTTCACCACGGTCGCGACCACGCCCGGCGGCGCGCAGGTCACGGTGCCGTCGCTGATCGGCCTGGTGCGCGACGGCGACCGGCTGGTCACCCTCGTCGCCACCGACCCGAAGGGCGGCCCCCTCGACGAGGCGGCGTTCACCGCCCTCCTCCAGCAGGCCCACGACGTGCAGGCCGAGCAGCTGGACTGAGGGAGGACGCCGGCACGACCCACCGACGACGGGACGCCACTCGTCCACAGCGGGCCGCGCCGTCCACAGACCGGCCTGACCGGCCCCGGCGGTCCCCGCGCGCGGCGAGGGTCGCCCCATGGACGAACCCCTGCGCCCCGAGGTGCGCATCTCCGACACCGGCGAGCTCGCCGCCGCCCTGCCCGCGCTGATCGGGTTCCACCCGCACGAGTCGGTCCTGCTCGTGGCCCTGGGCGGCCCGACCGGGGGGCGGGTGGGGCTCACCGTGCGCGCCGACCTCCCCGCCCGCGTCGCCTCGCCCGCCGTCGCCCGGGCACTGGCCGGCAGCGTCGCCACCGACGAGCCCGCCGGCGTCGTGGTCGCGGTGGTCTCCGAGGCGCCCGACGACGCCGAACCCCTCCCCGGGCAGCCGGACGGCGAGGTGGTGACCGGCCTGCCGCACCGCGACGTGGTGCACGAACTGGTCGTCGCCCTGGCCGACCGGGGGATCCCGGTCCGCGACGCGCTGCTGGTCCGGCGCGGCCGGTGGTGGTCCTACGACTGTGCCCATCCCTGCTGCGCCCCGGACGGCGGGACGCCACTGCCGGCGCGGGTGACCGAGCTCGAGGTCGCCTCCGTGGCCAGCGGCGTCGTCGTGGAGCCCGACCGGGCGGCCCTCGAGGCGCGGATCGCCCCCGTGGACGGTCCGGCCCTCGCGGCCATGGAGGAGCTGGCCTGGCGGGTCGGCGACCGGCACGCGCGGGCGGCGCTCGCCGACCGGGACGCCGAGGCCCGCCGCTCCTGGGACACCGTGGTCGGCGTGCTGGGCCGCTGCCGGCCGGGAGCCGGCGACCGCCTCGGCGACCGGGACGTCGCGCGGGTGCTGTGGGCGCTGGCCGACATCCGGGTCCGCGACCGGGCGCTCACCTTCGCCCTGGGGGACGACGCCACGGCGGCCGAGGCGCTGTGGACCGAGTGCACCCGCCGAGCGCCCGCTCCGCTCGACGCCGCGCCGGCCACGTTGCTCGCGGTCAGCGCGTGGCTGCGCGGCGACGGTGCGCTGGCCAACGTCGCCCTCGAGCGGGCGCTGGCCAGCCGGCCCACCTACACGTTCGCCCAGCTGCTCTCCCAGGGCCTGGCCGCCTGCCTCCCCCCGAGCCAGCTGCGGGCGATGATCACCGCGACGGCGGCCGAGCCGGACGCGGTCTGGGCCGCCGGGTGAGCGGCCTCACAGCAGCTCGGGCCGCTGCCACTCCGCCCCCAGGACGTGCTCGCCGAGGAAGGCGACCACGGTCTCGTACCAGACCTGCGCGTTCCCCGGCGTCAGGACCCAGTGGTTCTCGTCCGGGAAGTACAGGAACTTCGACGGCACGCCGCGCTTCTGCAGGTCGTACCAGAGCCGCAGCGCCTCGCCGATCGGCACCCGGTAGTCGCGGTCGCCGTGGATGACGAGCATCGGGGTGCGGATCGCGTCGGCGAAGCGGTGCGGCGAGTTCTGCTCGTACCGCTTGGGCTGCTGCAGCGGGTCGCCCCACTCCTTCTCCCAGTAGTACGCGGCGTCGGTGGTGCCGGTGAACGAGTCGATGTCCCACAGGCTGGCGTGCGTGACGATCGCCCGGAAGCGATCGGTCTGGGTGGCGATCCAGTTGGCCATGTAGCCGCCGAAGGAGCCGCCCATCGCCGCGGTGCGCGACGCGTCGATGTCCGGTCGTCGTTCGGCGGCGTCCACGGCGGCCATGAGGTCGGTGTAGGGCGCCTCGCCCCACGCGCCCCAGCCCCGCCGGACGAAGTCCTGCCCGAACCCCTGCGACAGCGCCGGGTTCGGCAGCAGGACGGCGTAGCCGCGGGCGGCCATGACCCAGGGGCACCACCGCCAGGACCACGAGTTCCAGCTCATCAGCGGCCCGCCGTGGACCCACAGCAGCAGCGGCGCGGGGTCCTGCGCCGAGGCGCCCTCGGGGAGCACCAGCCAGGACTGCACGCGGGTGCCGTCGGCCGCGGTGGCCGCCACCTCGTGCAGGGTGCCGGGGAGGGCGTCGAGGGCACCGGGGGCGGGCAGCGGGTCCGGGTGTTGGCCGGTGGCCTCCGGGTCCAGGCGCACCGGCGCGGGGGGCTCGTCGTAGGCCGAGCGCAGCGCGTAGAGAGCGCTGCCGTCGCGGGCCACCTGCAGGTCGCTGTAGGCGCCGTCGGTGGTCAGCCGCACCGGCGTCCCGCCCTCGACCGGGACCCGGAACACCGCGTGCCGCCCGTCCTCGTCGGCGAGGAAGTACACCGCCCGGCCGTCGGCGCTGAACTGCGGAGCGCTCGGCCAGCGGTCGAAGTCGGGGGTGAGCTCCCGGGACGCACCGGTCGCGACGTCGACGTGCAGGAGCGTGTAGTCCGGCGGCTCCTCGTAGGTCGACAAGGCCTCCCGCGTGCACACCAGCGCGCTGCCGTCGGGGGAGAACCGCGGCGGGTGGACGTCGGCCAGCGGGTCGTCGACGAGGACGCGCGCATCCCCGGTCGCCGTGTCCAGGACCACGAGCCGATCGCGGCGGCCGGCCGGACCGTCCGGCACGGTCTCGGTGCGCGCCAGCAGCCGGCCGTCGGGGGAGAGCGCCGGGGCGTCACCGGCCCCGTCGGGCGGGACGACGTGCGGGGTCAGGTCGCGCAGCTCGACCCGTTCGGCGGCGACGCCGGCGGGGGCCTCGGAGGGCAGGCGGCCGGCCCAGAACAGGTGCGGCGTCGCGGGCCCCAGGTCGCTGTCCCAGTACCGCACCGGATAGGCCTCGTGCAGGATCGCGGTGACCCCCGCCTCCTTGCGCTGCTTGCGCCGGGCGGCGTCGTCCTCGGCGTCCCCGGCACCGGGCATCGACGAGGCCACCACGACCACGTCCCCGCTGTCGGCGGCGACCACCACACCCCCGATCCCGCCAGGGTGGGCGAGCACCTGCCGTGCCTCCCCGCCACCGGCCGGGAGGCTCCACAGGGCCGGGGTGGGGTCCTCGCCGTTCGGCTTGGCCTCCGGGTCGGGGCGCGCGGAGGTGAACAGCAGCGAGCCGTCGGGTGCCCACGCGGGCGCCGACTCGCCGGGTGCGCTGCGGGTCAGCCGGCGGGCCGGGCGGCGGCCGTCGGGGTCGACGTCCCACAGGGCCGTCTGCCACTTCGTGCGCTCGGGGTCGAGCGTCTGCACCGCGATCGCCAGGCGCCGGCCGTCGGGCGACAGCGCCAGGCCGGTGACCCGCGGCAACGCGACGAAGGCGGACAGGTCGGCGAACGGCGACGCCGGGGCGGCGGCGGGCGGACCGGCGTCGGCCGGTCCGGGCTGGTCTGCGGCGGCAGGAGGCTGACTCACGCGGCGGGCCCTCTCTCGTCCTCCGGGCCCCGGACGTGCGACGGGGCCGGTCGGGCCCACCGTAGTGAGCCCGACCGGCCCCGCAGTCCGCGGACCGGTCGCGCGGTCGGCCGCCGCCACTCAGAGGCGGGGAGCCGCCTCGGAGGGGGTCAGCTCCTCGTCGAGGGCGCTGACGAACACGTGCTGGGCCACCCCGGCCGGCAGCACGTACCCGTCGAGGCTGACCGAGCCGGAGACGAGCTGGGCCGTCCCCGTGACGCCCGGCCGCACCCCCTGGTCGGCCAGCGTGCGCATCAGGTCGGAGTGCTCCTGCAGCTGCTCGCTGATCCGCTTGATCTCCACCGGGCGCCCTTCGGGCGTGGCGGTGGTCGACAGCAGCGTCAGCGAGTCGAGCACGGCGGAGGTCTCGCCGCCGAGCGCGTCCAGGCCCGGGATCGGGTTGCCGAACGGCGACACGGTGGGGTTGCCGAGCAGGCTGAGCAGCTTGCGCTCCACCGCCTCGCTCATGACGTGCTCCCAGCGGCACGCCTCCTCGTGGACGTCGGCGTAGTCCAGCCCGATGACGTCGACGAGCAGGCACTCGGCGAGGCGGTGCTTGCGCATGACCGCCGTGGCCAGCTGCCGCCCCTGCTCGGACAGCTGCAGGTGCCGGTCGCCCTCGACCGTCAGCAGCCCGTCGCGCTCCATGCGGGCGACGGTCTGGCTGACCGTCGGGCCGCTCTGGTGCAGTCGCTCCGCGATGCGGGCGCGGAGGGGGACGATCCCCTCTTCCTCCAGCTCGAAGATCGTCCGGAGGTACATCTCGGTGGTGTCGATGAGGTCGTTCACAGGTCTCCTCCGTGGTCACGTCGATGGTACGGGGCGGGGCGCCGTGCGCCGGGTCACGCGGCGCGGCCGGACGGGCACGTCGACCGGGGTCCGGCGGTAGCGTCGCGCTGGACTCGTCCCGGGGCCGTCCACCGTCGGCCGGTCCCGCGCACGCAGCGAGGAGAGCTGGTGAGTGACTCGGTCGCCGTCGTCTGGGACGACGCACTGCTCGGCTACACGATGGGCGGGGACCACCCCCTGCACCCGGTCCGGCTGGACCTCACCATGCGGCTGGCCGACTCCCTCGGCGTCCTGGCCACCGACCGGCTGGAGGTGCTGCGCCCGACACCGGCCGACGTCGACCTGCTCACCCTCGTGCACGACCCCGCCTACCTGGAGGCCGTCAAGCGGGCCCCGGCCGACCCCGACATCGGGTTCGGCCTCGGCACGCCGGACAACCCGATCTTCGAGGGGATGTACGACGCCGCGGCGCTGATCACCGGTGGCAGCGTGCTCGCCGCGGAGCAGGTGCACCGCGGCCGGGCGCAGCACGCGGTCAACATCTCCGGCGGCCTGCACCACGCCATGCGCGAGCGCGCCTCGGGCTTCTGCGTGTTCAACGACGCGGCGGTGGCGATCGCGTGGCTCCTGGCCCAGGGCCACCAGCGGATCGCCTACGTCGACATCGACGTCCACCACGGCGACGGCGTGCAGGCCGCCTTCTACGACGACCCGCGGGTGCTCACCGTCAGCATCCACCAGACGCCGCTGACCCTGTTCCCGGGCACCGGCTACCCCGAGGAGACCGGCGACCCGGAGCAGGCCCTCGGCAGCGCGGTCAACCTCGCCCTGCCCAACGGCACCGACGACTCCGGCTGGCTGCGGGCCTTCCACGCGGTCGTGCCCAGCGTGATCAAGGCGTTCCAGCCGGAGATCCTGGTGACCCAGTGCGGCTGCGACGCCCACCACGAGGACCCCCTGGCCGACCTCGCGCTCACCGTCGACGGCCAGCGGGCCAGCTACCGCGCGCTGCACGACCTGGCCCACGAGGTCTGCGACGGCCGCTGGCTGGCGCTCGGTGGCGGTGGGTACGGCCTGGTGCGCTGCGTGCCGCGCGCCTGGACCCACCTCATCGCCGAGGCCAGCGGGCACCGCCTGGACCCGGCGACCGAGATCCCGGAGTCCTGGCGGGAGGACGTCGTCCGGCGCGGCCTGCGCGCCCGCCCGCCGACGCACATGACCGAGGGCGGGTACACCGGGTTCTCGCACTGGGACCCGTTCACCGAGTCCCGGGTGGACCGGGCGATCGCCCGCACCCGCCGAGCCTCGTTGCCCTACTTCGGCCTGGACCCGGACGACCCCCGTGACTGAGCAGCACACCTCCACCCCGCAGGTCGCCGTGGAGGAGACCCCTGACGGGCGGCCGACGGCCGCCGAGCCCGAACCCCCCGCCGCGCCGGCGCACTGGGAGGCCGACGTCATCGCCGCCGACGGCGGCACGGTGCACCTGCGCCCGATCCGGCCCAGCGACGCTGAGGGTCTGGTCGGCCTCATGGACCGCAGCTCCGACCAGACCCGCTACTACCGGTTCTTCGGGCCGATGAAGCGGCTGTCGGAGAAGGACCTCCACCGGTTCACCCACGTCGACCACGACTCGCGGGTGGCCTTCGTGCTGGTGCTCGGCGACCAGGTGATCGGGGTCGGCCGGTACGACCGGTACCCGGGCACCGACGACGCCGAGGTCGCCTTCCTCATCGAGGACGCCCACCAGGGCCGCGGCCTGGGCTCGGTGCTCCTGGAGCACCTGGGCGCCGCGGCGCGGGAACGGGGCATCCAGCGGTTCGTGGCCGAGGTGCTGGCGCAGAACAACCGGATGGTGCGGGTCTTCCTCGACGCCGGCTACACCCCGGAGCGCACGTACGAGGAGGGCGTCGTCCACCTCACCTTCCCGATCGCACCGACCGAGACGGCGCTCGCGGTGCTCTACGAGCGCGAGCAGCGCAGCGAGTCCCGCTCGATCGCCCGGCTGCTCACCCCGTCGTCGGTCGCGGTGGTCGGGGCCAGCAACGACGAGGGGAAGCTCGGCCACGCCGTCCTGCGGCACCTGCTCGACTACGGCTTCCGCGGCCCGATCTACCCGGTCAACCCCGGCACCCGGCACGTCCGCGGCGTCCCGGCGTACGCCGACATCGAGTCGATCCCGGCCGACGTCGACCTCGCCGTGCTGGCCGTGCCGGCCGACGAGGTGGCCGGGGTCGTGGAGGCGTGCCGGCGCAAGGGCGTCCGCGGGCTGGTGGTGATCTCCGGGGGGTTCGGGGAGTCCGGCCCGGAGGGGCGGCTCGCCGAGCGGCAGCTGGTGGCCTCGGCCCGCGCCTCGGGCATGCGGGTGGTCGGCCCCAACTGCCTGGGGATCGTCAACACCGACCCGGCGGTGCGGCTCAACGCCAGCCTCGCGCCGAGGGTGCCCGGCCGCGGGCGGGTGGGCTTCTTCGCCCAGTCCGGGGTGCTGGGGTCGGCGCTGCTCGAGCAGGCGCGCAGCCGCAACATCGGGCTGTCCAGCTTCGTGTCGGCCGGCAACCGCGCCGACGTGAGCGGCAACGACCTGCTGCAGTACTGGGCCACCGATCCCGGCACCGAGGTGGTGCTGCTGCACCTGGAGAGCTTCGGCAACCCCCGCAAGTTCGCCCGCCTGGCCCGCCGCGTCGGCCGCGACAAGCCGGTGGTGGCCGTCAAGAGCGGCCGGCACGTGCGCATGACCGAGGGCCTGGCCGGCACGTCGGTCCCGGTGCCGGAGGAGTCGGTGGGGGCGCTGTTCGCGTCGGCCGGGGTCATCCGGGTGCAGACCCTGGCCCAGCTCTTCGACGTCGGCACGCTGCTGGCCCACCAGCCCCTGCCGGCCGGTGACCGCGTCGCCGTCGTCGGCAACTCCACCGCGATGGGTGTGCTGGTCTCCGATGCCGTGCTGGAGGAGGGCATGCGGCTGGCGCGTGAGGCGCCCACCGACATCGGCGCCGGAGGCTCGGCCGAGGAGTTCCGAAGGGCGCTGCAGGAGGCGGTGGACGACCCGGGCGTCGACGCCGTCGTCGCGGTGTTCCTGCCGCCGGTCAGCCGGGGCTCGGCGGAGTTCGGCCGCGCCCTGCTGGAGGTCGCCAAGGGTGCCGACAAGCCGATCGTCGCGACCTTCCTGTCGACCGAGGGGATCCCGCCGGAGCTCGCCGTCCCGGGCGAGGACGGGACGCCGGCCCGCTGCTCGGTGCCGTCCTACTCCACGCCGGAGCGCGCGGTGATCTCCCTCGCCAAGGTGGTCGAGTACGCGCGCTGGAGGAGCCGGCCGGTGGGGGAGGTGCCGGAGCTGCCCGGCGTCGAGGAGGCGGCGGCCCGGCACCTCGTGGAGCACGCGCTCGCCGACGCGCCCGGAGGCCGCGCGCTCACCGACGAGGAGACCATCGCGCTGCTGGCCGCCTACGGCGTGCCGCTGCTGGGCACCCGCACGGTCAGCGACACCGAGGCAGCCGTGGCCGCGGCCGAGGAGATCGGCTACCCGGTCGTGCTCAAGTCGACGGCCCCGTGGCTGCGGCACCGCTCCGACCTCGGCGGCGTCCGGCTGGACCTCGGGAACGCCGACGCGGTGCGCACCGCCTTCGCCGCCATCCCCTCCGGCGACCCGGTGATCGTGCAGGAGATGGCCGCGCCGGGGGTGGCGACCGTGGTGGAGGTCGTCGACGACCCGTCGTTCGGTGCGCTGGTCAGCTTCGGCCTGGGCGGGGTCGCCACCGACCTGCTCGGCGACCGCGCCTACCGCACCCTGCCGCTGACCGACCTCGACGCGGCCGAGCTGGTCCGGGCGCCGCGGGCCTGGCCGCTGCTGAACGGCTACCGCGGGTCGGAGCCGGTCGACGTCGCGGCGCTGGAGGACCTGCTGCTGCGGGTGGCACGGCTGGCCGACGACCTCCCCGAGGTGCTGGGTCTGCGCCTGGAGCCGGTGATCGTCGGCCCCGCCAACCCCTGGCACGGCGGTCGGTCGCTGGTGGTCGCCGGCGCGGTCGTCCGGGTCGGCCCGCCGACGGCCCGGATCGAGCCCGGCCCCCGGCGGATGCGCGTCCCCGGCGTGTGACCGATCAGGGTCGCGGCGTCCGGCCGGCGACCAGGTGCCCAGCCAGTGGGGCGGCCACCGTGCCGTCCGGCGACGTGAACGGCGCGAGCACCTCCCGGGCGCCGGCGCGGATGCGGTCGTACACCTCCGGCGGGATCCGCGGCGCGAGTGGTGACCCCTCGACCTCGGTGACCGCCAGCGCCTCGGCCGAGGGGAAGGCCGCCGTCCCCACGTGCGTGCGGGTCGCCACCACCCTCAGCCCGGCGCCGGTGAGGGTCGCGCGGAGCCGGTCGAGGTCGCCGCAGGACCAGTAGGTCCCGAGCAGCGAGCGGGCGGCGTCCCCGGCGTGCGTCACGACCATGTCCACGAACGGGCCGTAGGCGGGCTGGTCGGGCAGCGCCGCGGGCACGCACAGTGCGACCACGCCGCCGGGACGGGTCACCCGGACCATCTCCCGGAGCGAGGCGTCCCGGTCGGGGAAGAACATGAGCGCCATCGAGCACACGACCGCGTCGAACTCGGCGTCGGCGAAGGGCAGGGCCGCCACGTCCCCCTGCCGCCACTCGAGGTCCGGGCGGAGCCGACGTGCCACCCCGAGCATGGCCTCGTTGAGGTCCAGGCCCACCACGCGGCCGTTCCCGCCGAGCCGGTCGGCCGCGCTCCGCGCGACGATCCCCGTGCCGCAGGCGGCGTCGAGGACGGTCTGGCCGCGGCGGACGTCGGCGACGTCGAGGAGCAACGGTGCCCACTCGGCGAAGATCGCCGGGACGAAGCGCGCCTCGTACAGCTCGGCGGCGTCAGCGGAGATCTGGAAGGTCTCGGCGGGGGGAGTGGTCATGGTGTGCCTCCGGGTGCGCCGCCCTCCAGGGTCGCGCGCCCGGCCGGTCCCGTCACCGGGTCCCCGCGCGGCACGAGACGCCGAGAGCCGGCCACCCGCAGGTGACCGGCTCTCGGTCGTGCTCGTCGGCCCCGTCCAGAGGCTCGCCCCGGGCGTGCGAGGGGTGAGGAGGACGGGGTCCTCCCTCAGGCGAGGTAGTCGCGCAGGGCGTCGGCGCGCTCCGGGTCGCGGAGCTTGGCCATCGTCTCGCGCTCGATCTGGCGCACCCGCTCGCGGGACAGGCCGAACTGCTTGCCGATCTGCTCGAGCGTCCGCGGCTGGCCGCCGTCCAGGCCGAAGCGCAGCACGACCACGTCGCGCTCCCGCTCCTCCAGCGTCGACAGCACGTTGCGGACGTCGCCCTTCATCATCTGGAAGGCGACCGCGTCCTCGGCGACCGCGGCGTCGGCGTCCTCGATGAAGTCACCGAGGCGGGACTCCTCGTCGGCGCCGACGGTCTGGTCCAGGCTGACCAGGTCGCGGGAGTACTCGAGCAGCTCGGTGATCCGCTCCGGGGTCATGTCCAGCTCGAGACCGAGCTCCTCGGCGGTGGGCTCGCGCTCCAGCTCCTGGTGGATCCGGCGCCGGGTGCGCACCACCTTGTTGACCTGCTCGGCGAGGTGCACCGGCAGCCGGATGGTGCGGCCGGAGTCGGCCATCGCGCGGGTGATGGCCTGGCGGATCCACCACGTCGCGTACGTCGAGAACTTGAAGCCCTTGGTGTAGTCGAACTTCTCGACCGCACGGATCAGGCCGACGTTGCCCTCCTGGATGAGGTCCAGGAACGTCATGCCGTGCCCGGTGTAGCGCTTGGCCACCGAGACGACCAGCCGCAGGTTGGCCTCCAGCAGGTGCCGCTTGGCGGCCTTGCCGTCGATGGCCAGGGCCTTGTAGTCCCGCTGGAGTGCCGGGGTCAGTTGGCGCTCGGCCAGCAGCCGCTCGGCGTAGAGGCCGGCCTCGATCCGCTTGGCCAGCTCGACCTCCTGCTCGGCCGTGAGCAGCGCGGTCTTGCCGATGGTGTTGAGGTACACCCGGACCAGGTCGGTGGAGACCAGACCACTGGTGTCGGGCTCGCGGCGCGCGGTCCGGGAGCGCACCTCGAGGGTGTCGGTGGGGGAAGACTGCAGCAGCGTCACGATCTGTCTTCGTCCTTGCCTTCGGTTCGGATGCGTCCGTCGGTCGGCGGTGGCGACGGTGCGTCCGGGCGTCGTGGGTGGGGCTCCGGTCGGCCGGCTCGGTCGGCCGCGGAACCTCGCTCGTGTGTCCGTCTGGTACGCCCTGTCCAACGGCCCCGACCCGCTCGGGTGTTCCACGGATGCCCTCTTCACAGCAAACGCACAGGGCGTGTGTTGCGTCACCCGGGATTACCCAGCGCCGCGTCGGCTCAGACCTCCAGGAGCAAGGTCATCGGGCCTTCGTTCACCGAGGAGACCAGCATCCGCGCGCCGAACACCCCGGTGGCCACCTCGCTCCCGCGCCGGCGCAGCTCGGCGACGACCTCCTCCACCAGCGGCTCGGCCACCTCGCCCGGGGCGGCGGCGTCCCACGAGGGACGGCGGCCCTTGCGGGTGTCGGCGTAGAGGGTGAACTGGCTGACGACGAGCACCGGCAGGCCCAGGTCGCCCACCGACCGGGCGCCGTCGTCGGTCGGGAACACCCGCAGCTCGTGCACCTTGCGGGCCAGCGCGCGCGCCCGGTCGGCGTCGTCGTCGCGGCCCACTCCCACCAGGGCCAGCAGCCCGGGGCCGATCGCGCCGACGACCTCGCCGTCCACCTCGACAGCGGCTGTACCGACCCTGCTCACCACGGCACGCACCGCGCCATCCTCCGTCATGGCGGGTGCGCACCCCGCCCGGACGTCGACCGGCCACCCCCACCCGGGACGCCCGGCGCGGGCGACGCCGGGGACGCCCGCGGCGACGCCGGCGCGTCCTACGATCCCGCCTGTGACCAGCGGCCCCGTCCTGGAGCACCACCTGGAGAACCTCGTGTGGTTGCGGCGCGTGCGCGACCGGATCGACCGGGAGTACGCGCAGCCGCTGGACGTCGAGGCGCTCGCCCGCGAGGTGCACATGTCGGCCGGGCACCTCAGCCGGGCGTTCCGCCGGGCCTACGGCGAGTCGCCGTACGCGTACCTCATGACGCGGCGCATCGAGCGCGCGATGACGTTGCTCCGGCGGGGCGACCTCAGCGTCACCGACATCTGCTTCGCGGTCGGCTACGGATCGCTGGGGACCTTCAGCACCCGTTTCACCGAGCTGGTCGGCATGCCCCCGAGCACCTACCGGGAGCGGTCCGCCCAGGCCACCGCGGGGATCCCACCGTGCCTGGCCAAGCAGGTGACCAGACCGGTCAGGAATCGAGAAGCCCAGGTCGCGGCGCCGTCACTACCGTGACCGGCATGAAGTTGATCATCCACTACACCTTCCTCCCGCACACCGATCCGGAGGCCTCGCTGGCCTTCTACCGGGACGTCCTCGGGTTCGAGGTCCGCAACGACGTCGGCTACGGGGACATGCGCTGGATCACGGTGGGTCCGCCCGACCAGCCGGAGACGTCCATCGTCCTGCACCCGCCGGCTGCCGACCCGACCATCACCGACGAGGAGCGCCGGACCATCCTCGAGCTGATCGCCAAGGGCAACTACACCGCCGTCACGCTGGCCAGCGACGACCTCGACGGCGTCTTCGCCAGGCTCGAGGCGGGCGGTGCCGAGGTGCTGCAGGAGCCCATGGACCAGGACTACGGCGTGCGCGACTGCGCCTTCCGCGACCCCGCGGGCAACCTGGTCCGCATCAACCAGCTGACCTGAGCCGTCCGGCGAGCCCTGCTCGAGGGGATCCTCGTGCCCCGTCGTTGGCGTGCTGCCTGGGAGTCACCGGAGGACCGGTCCGGCGTGCGGCACGCAGCGCGCGGGACGGTCCTGTCGGTCATGGCGGCCGAGGCTCAGTGCAGGGCGGCGTCGGCCGGTCCGGTGGCCCACCGGTGGAAGCGGACGACCAGGCCCGCCCGCGTGGGGGCGCAGCAGTACGGGCCCGCCGCGACCGCGACGCCTGCCGGGAAGGGCGCGACGCGCACCAGGCGGAACGGCTCGTCGTCGACCCGCGCGCGCACGGTCACCGCGTCCCCGGTACGGCTCGCGCGGACGGTCACCCGGCGCCCGGCCCACTCCGGCACCGGCGCCACCGACCAGTCGGAGCGACCCAGGGTGACGACGGCGCCGACCTGGAGTGCACCGTCGGAGACCTCGACGCCGGCCTTGAGCCACGTCTCCGCGTCGGCCCGCAGCACGAGCCCCGCCTGGTCGAACTGCTCGCCGAAGGCCGCGGCGAAGGTGACCTCGACCGCGCCTGGTCCGGTCAAGGTGGCGAGCAGCGCGTGCGCGTCGTCGTGCACGAAGCCGTAGGCGGTGTGCCGCCAGGCGTCGCTGCCCTCAGCTGCGGTGACGAGCAGGTCCGGCCCCTGCTCCGACACCGCGACCGGCGGGACGGTCCACGTCCCGGCGGACCAGGGCATCGACTCCGTCGTCATGGCGCCACGCTAGGTCACGTTCATCGGGGCTCGCACCGACAGCCGTGCGGCCCCGCCGTGGTTGCCGTGCCGTTCATCCGCCCGCCATCGAGTTCGTCGGTGCGAGGTGGATCCGCTGTGGCTCCCGATGGCGTCAGCGACCGTGTCGACCCGGTCCGGGGTGATCTCGGGTCAGTCGCTGACGCCGCGTTCCTGGCCGGGGTGGGAGTCGAGATCGGCGATGCTCGCCGAGCACCTCGAGCGGTCCGAGCCGCCGCGCCGGTGTGCCGACCCTCCGCATCAGCCCGGCCCCCGCGGCCGACGACCTGCTCGGCTGCGACCTGCTGGCGCTGCTGCTCGACCAGCACATGCGTCGACGAAGCAGCTGGACACGGGAGCGACCACGTCCACATCCGGCGCCCATCGTGGGCTCCCGTGTCACTTGCGCCAGAACAGGTGGTGGGTCACGCCGCTCGGGCTGGGCACGACGTCGAGGTGGTAGCGGTCGAGCAGCTCCTCGGGTGAGGTCCAGAGCCGTACGCCGGAACCGAGCTCCACCGGTGAGACCGCCACGTGCAGGGTGTCGACGAGGTCGGCGTCGAGGAACTGCCGGATGACGGTGGCCCCGCCGCCGAGCCGGACGTCCCGACCCTGGGCCGCCTCCCGTGCCTGGTCGAGGACCGTGGCCGGGTCGGCGCCGACGAAGTGGAAGGTGGTGTCGGAGAGCGTGAACGACGGGCGCGGATGGTGGGTCATCACGAACACCGGGGTGTGGAACGGCGGCTCGGCGCCCCACCAGCCCTGCCACTGGTGGTCCTCCCAGGGTCCACGCTGGGGACCGAACTTGTTGCGGCCCATGATCTCGGCGCCGATGTTGTGGGCGAAGTCCCGGGTGAAGTAGTCGTCGAGCCCGCGGCTGCCGCCGGGATCGGTGCGATTGGGCCAGCTCGCCGTGGCGCCGGCCCAGGCGAACAGGGCCCCGGGGTCGGCGTGGCCGAACGGTCTCTCCAGGCTCTGGTGTTCACCCGCTCCGAATCCGTCACTCGAGACGGTGAAGTTCTGGACTCTGAGCAGTTGGTCCACGTGGCTCCTCCTCGCGCGGTCGATGACAGGTGGACCGTCGGTCAGCGGGGAACTCATCGCCGCGCGGGAGTGCGGGTGCGCAGGGGGCACCGGCCGGCGGCCGGCGATGCCCGAGCCGAGAGCTCAAGAGGCGGCCCCTGCGCGGCGGGAGAGACGCCGTGTCGGCCGCTGGAACCGTCCAGCCGTCCGGCCTGCACTGCTGAGCCGCGACCCGCTGGCACTGCTGCTCGGGATGCTGCTGGACCAGCGCATGCGTCGAGCAAGCAGTCGACCGCTCCCGCGGGCAGCGTCTCGACGTCGCCACGACGGCGGCATGGCCGTACGACGCCGCCGGGGTCGACACTGACGGAGTGGCCACCGCGAGGCCGGTGCTGGGCATCGCACGGGCGGCCTACCGGGCGGGTGACTGGCCCGCCGCCCGGGAGGCGTACACCCGTGCGGCCCGGGACGCCCCGCTGAGGGCTCCCGACGACCTCGTGGCCGCGGCGAAGGCCAGCTGGTGGTGCGGACGGGCCGGGGAGTCCGTCCGTCTCGCCGCCCGGGCCCACCGTCAGCTGCTCGACGACGGCCGCATCGAGGACGCGGCGCTGACGGCCCTGGACGTGGCGATGTACCACCTTCTCATCGGGCAGCTGCCGCTCGGCTCCGGATGGATGAACCGGGTGGAGCGGCTGCTGGGCGACGTGCCCGAGTCCCCGACGCACGGGTACGTCGCGTTCTACCGCGACGTGGAGTACAACCTCCCGCAGGCGTCCCCCGAGGGCGTACTGGCCGCGGCCCGCGATCTCGCAGCGCTCTCGCGCCGGCAGCCGGACCGGACGCTCGACGTGGTCGCCCTGGTCGCCGAGGGCTATGCCTTGGCCGGCACGGGGAGGGTCGCGCCGGGGATGAGGCTGCTCGACGAGGCAATGGTGGGGCTGGACGCCGCGTCGATGGCGCCCGAGTGGGTGGGCAACACGTTCTGCCTCGCCATGGAGGTGGCCGAGCAGGTCGGCGATGTCGCCCGGATGCGGCTTTGGCTCGCCGACGCCGAGGAGTGGCTGGACTCGCTGCCCGCGGCGGTGCTCTTCAGCGGAGCGTGCCGAGTGCACCGGGCCCGCATCTGGCAGCTCGCCGGCGAGTGGGAGCGCGTGGAACCTGCGCTGGACCGGGCCTGCCGGGAACTGCGCGAGCTGTGCCAGGAGACCGTCGGGGCGGCGTGGTCGCTGCGCGGGGAGTTGCGGTTGCTCACCGGGGACCGGACCGGGGCCGAGATGGCCTTCGCGGAGGCGCACCGGCGCGGCGTCGACCCGCACCCCGGTCTGGCTCTTGTCCAGCTGGACCGCGGGGATGTCGCCGCGGCCGGCGCCGCAGTGCGCACGGCGATGATGGCGCAGCCGGACGGGCACCTGCACCACCGCGCCCGGTTGCTGGTGGCGGCCGTGCGCATCGCCTGCGCCGCAGACGACCTCGACGAGGCGCGGCAACGCTCGGCGGAACTGCAGGAGCTGGGCCGCACCTGGCCCGAGTCCCTGGTCGTCCCGCTGGCGGGCACCGCGGCAGGGGCGGTCGCGCTCGCGCGCGGTGCCCCCGCCGAGGCCCTGGCGCCGCTGCGGGCGGCTGTCCACCGGTGGCGGGAGCTGGACACGCCCTACGAGGCGGCCTGCACCGGGCAGCTGCTCGCCCGCTGCTACCGCGCCCTGGGCGACCGGGCCAGCGCCGACCTGGAGGAGCGTGCGGCGGTCGAGGTGCTGGACCGGTTGCGCGCACGTCCCGCCTGGCCCGTCCCGGACGACGGGTCACGCTCCCCCGGCCGCACCAGGTTGACCACCCGGGAGGAGGAGGTGTTGCGCCTTCTCGCCGACGGTCTGCACAACGCCGACATCGCAGCAACCCTGACCATCAGCCCCCGGACGGTGGAGCGACACCTGTCCAACCTCTACCCCAAGCTCGGCGTCACTTGTCGGGCCGCCGCCACCCGGTACGCGGTCGAGCACAGCCTGGTCTGAGCGTGTGCGTGGGACCACCCATCCCGTGCGCGGAGGAATGGGTGGTCGCACGGAAGCGTCAGGCTGCTGGGCCCTCTTAGTGTCGGCCCCTGGAGGGCACGGCGGCACGGGTCTCGAGGGACGGGAGCACACCATGACCACCCAGACGGAGCAGCACCCGGTGGACGAGCAGCGTGCGGCGGCCTTCGCCGATCGGATGGTCGGTGCCGTCGATGCGGCCAGTTTGGTGCTGCAGTGCAGCATCGGCGACCAGCTCGGGCTGTTCGACGTGCTCGCGGAACTGGACGACGCCACGTCGGAGCAGGTCGCGCAGGCCGCCGGGATGCAGGAGCGCTACGTGCGCGAGTGGCTCGCCGCGCTGACCGTGGCCGGCGTCGTGGAGCACGACGCTTCGTCCCGCACCTACCGGCTGCCGGCCGAGCACGCCGCCGCGCTCACCCGAGCCGCCGGACCGGACAACCTGGCCCGGCTGTGCCGGTACATCCCGATGCTGGCCGAGGCGGAGCACCTGGTGGTGGGGGCGTTCCGCTCGGGCGGGGGAGTGCCCTACTCGGCATTCAGCCGGTTCCACGAGGTGATGGCCGAGGACAGCGCCGCCGTCAACGACGCCTCGCTGCTCGACACGATCCTGCCCCTCGTCCCGGGGCTGCCGGAGCGGCTCACCGCCGGCATCGACGTCGCCGACTTCGGCTGCGGCTCCGGCCACGCGATAAACCTCATGGCCCGGGCTTTCCCGGCGAGCAGGTTCGTCGGCTACGACTTCTCGACGGAGGCGATCGACCGGGCTCGGGCCGAGGCGGCCGACTGGAACCTGACCAACGCCCGCTTCGAGCTGCAGGACGTGGCCGACCTCGACCGTGCCCACGCCTTCGACCTGATCACCGCCTTCGACACCATCCACGACCAGGCGCAGCCGGCGCAGGTGCTGGCGGCGATCGCGCACGCGCTGCGGGCGGACGGGGTGTTCCTCATGGTGGACATCACCGGGTCGAGTGAGGTCGCCGACAACGTCGACATGCCGCTGGCGACCCTCCTCTACACCTGTTCGCTGCTGCACTGCATGCCGGTCTCACTGGGCCTCGGCGGGATGGGACTGGGCACGATGTGGGGGCGGCAGACCGCGCTGCGCATGCTCGGTGAGGCGGGCTTCGCCGACGTCGCGGTCCGCGAGATCAACACCGACCCGCAGAACGCCTACTACGTCTGCACTCTCGGGTGAGGCGCGGTTCCCGCATCTCCCCGGGATTGCGTCCGGTGCGCGTCCAGGCACGATACGAGCGTGCCGACCCTCCGCATCACGCAGGACGCCGCCGCCGACGAGTTGCTCGGCCGTGACTCGCTCGCACTACTTCTTGGCATGCTGCTCGACCAGCAGTTCCCGATGGAGCGGGCGTTCTCCGGCCCCCGGCTGCTCGCCGACCGCATGGGGGTCGACACCCTCTCCGCGGCCGACATCGCCGACGCCGACCCCGAGCAGCTGACCGCGTGGTTCCAGGGGCCGCCGGCCATCCACCGTTATCCGGGGTCGATGGCCGGTCGGGCGCAGGCGGTCTGCCGGCTGCTGGTCGAGCGCTACGACGGCCGGGCCGAGGCGGTCTGGACCGACGCGCCGGACGGCCGCACCCTGCTCGAGCGGATCGGGGAGCTGCCCGGGTTCGGCGCGCAGAAGGCGAAGATCTTCCTCGCCCTGCTCGGCAAGCAGTACGGCGTCACCCCGTCCGGCTGGCGGGAGGCCGCCGGCGAGTACGGCGAGGAGGGTTCTCACCGCTCGGTCGCCGACATCACCGGCCCCGAGTCACTGGCCGAGGTCCGCCAGTTCAAGCAGGCGAGGAAGCAGGCCGCCAAGGCCGCCGCGGGCTCCTGAGGACGGCGCGCCGGAGGCGCCTGCACCGCCCCGGATCCGGTGGCACGATGGGCGACGACCCGGGGCCGTGCCGGGCCCGGACGCCGTCGGGACGCCGGGCGGCACGGTCACCGGAGGGGATCTGCCGAACGCCGGTGCGCCGGTCGGCGGAGGGAAGGACACCCGTGGCCTCGAGCCAGCAGCACGCGCGTTCCCGCCGGCCCGAGCCGGTCCTCATCACCGAGGCCCAGCTCAGCCGGGAGGAGCAGCACGCGGCACGGAAGAAGCGGTACGTGCTGACGATGGCCGTCCGCGGCGTCAGCCTGGTGCTCGCCGCGGTCTTCTACCAGACGCTGTGGCTGGCGCTGATCTTCGCGTTCCTCGGCACGGTGCTGCCGTGGATCGCGGTGATGATGGCCAACGACGCGCCACCGAAGAAGAAGCTCGACGTCAACCGCTACGCCCCGCCGCGCCCCGACCGGATCCTCGAGAACCCCGCGCGCCCGGGCCGGGTCATCGAGCACTGAGGCCTCAGCGGGCTCCCGGCCGGCCGACCACCGTCGCCGCCCGCGCCAGGCCGGCGTCCAGTGCCCGCGCCGGGTTCCCGCCCGGGTCGGCGAGCCACGCTGCCAGCAGGCCGGCGGTGAAGGCGTCCCCGGCGCCGGTCGTGTCCACGACGGTGGCCGGGTGTGCCGGCCGGTGCACCAGCACGTCGCCGGAGGCCCACAGCGCACCCCCGGCGCCCAGCGTGACGACGGCCACGGGGTGGCGGGTGGCGAGCGCGCGGGCAGCGGTCGCTACATCGGCGCAGCCGGAGAGCAGGAGCGCCTCGTCCTCGTTGGGCAGCACGAGCGTGGCCGCGGCGGTGTCGGCCAGCCACCGGTCGACGCCGTAGCGGGCCAGCGGACCGGTCGAGGCCGGGTCCACCGACACCGTGCACCCGGCCTCCGCCGCCGCCGCGAGCGCCGCCAGCCCCGCCGGTCGCGGCCGCGGGTCGAGCAGCGTGTAGCCGGACAGGTGCAGGTGCCCGCCCCGGGCGGGTGGCGGCACGTCCCCGGGCTGCAGAGCGAGGTTGGCGCCGCGGTCGGCGAGCATGCTGCGCTGGCCGCCGGGCTCCACCAGGCACACGACCGTCCCGGTGGCGACGCCCGGCACGGTCCGCACGGCCGGGGTGACCCCCGCGGCGGCGAGCTCGTCGACCAGCCCGCGCCCGGCGGGGTCGTCGCCCACGCAGCCGGCGAACACGACCGGGGTGCCCAGCCCCGCCAGGTGGACGGCGACGTTGGCCCCGGCGCCGCCGCCGCGGCTGCTGATGGACGCCGACCGGTCCGACCCGGGGGCCGGTTCTCCGTCGAGCACCACGACCACGTCGGTGACCAGGTCACCGACGACCACGACCGGCACCGGGCGGCTCAGCGGGGGACGGCGGCCAGCGCCACCGCGATCCGGCCGGCCAGCTCGGCGTTGCGCAGCACCAGCCGCACGTTGACCGCCAGGGTGGCGCCCTCGCTGGCCCGGTGCAGGTGGTCGAGGACGAACGGGGTCACGGCCTTCCCGCGCACCCCCGCCGTCTCGGCCGCGGCCAGTGCCCCGGCGATCACCCGGTCGTGCAGGTCGGGGTCGAGCTGCTCGTCGGCGGGCAGCGGGTTGGCCACGACGACCGCGCCCGGGGCCAGGTCGCGGCGGGCGGCGAAGACCGCGGCGGCCTGCTCGGCGTCGTCCACCGACCAGTCGACGGTCGCGCCGGAGTCGGCGACGTAGAAGCCCGGGAAGGTCGTCGTCCGGTAGCCGACCACGGTCACCGACAGCGACTCCAGCCGCTCGAGCGTGGCCGGGACGTCGAGGATCGACTTGACCCCCGCGCACACCACGACCAGCGACGTGCGGGCCAGGGCGACCAGGTCGGCGGACTCGTCGAACGTGTCGGCCGACTGGCGGTGCACCCCGCCGAGCCCCCCGGTCGCGAACACGCCGATACCGGCCCGCTGCGCCAGCAGCGCGGTGCTCGACACCGTGGTGGCGCCGCTGAGACCCAGGGCGGCGGCCACCGGCAGGTCGCGGACCCCGAGCTTGGCCAGGCCGGGGTCGTCGCACACCCGGTCGACCTGGTCCGCCGTCAGCCCCACGTGCGGCACGCCGTCGAGGACGGCGATGGTGGCCGGCACCGCGCCACCGGTCCGGACGGCGGCCTCCACCCGGTCCGCGGCGTCGCGGTTGTCCGGCCGCGGCAGTCCGTGGGCGAGCAGGGTGCTCTCGAGGGCCACCACCGGGCGGCCTGCGCCGAGCGCGTCGGCCACCTCGGGGGAGAGCTGGACGGGAAGCGGCAGGGTCGGGGCGGGCACCCTGCCATCATGGTGGGCGGGGGAGTCGTGCCCGACCCCGCCTCGGCGGTGCGGGCGCGCCCCGGCAGCCGTCCCCAGATCCTCCAGGGAGCACCGCGTGAGCAACACCGACCTCCTCGAGAAGCCCGACGTCCGCGAGGGCGACACCGGCAACGCCAACGAGGTCTTCCACTACGTCCGGAAGAACAAGATCGCTGAGAGTGCGGTCATGGGCACGCTCGTCGAGGCGCTCTGCGGCGAGGTGTTCCCGGTGACCAAGAGCCCGAAGCCCGGCAGCCCGGTGTGCCCGGCCTGCAAGGAGATCTACGAGCAGCTCCGCAAGGAGTAGGACCCCGTCCCACCCGCCGCTCGCGAGGTCGCGGTGTCGGCCGGCAGGCCGACGATGTCAGAGCAGGTCGAGCCGCCGGGCGCGGTCGAGCTTGGCCGCCCGGCGCTCCTGCCGGCGCTTCTGGTGGCGGCGCAGCGGTGCCGGCCAGCGGGCCTGGATGGTCGCGTTCAGCTCGGCGCCGAGCAGCACGGCCATGCCGAAGAAGAAGCAGAACAGCAGCGCGGCGATCGGGGTGGCCAGCGCTCCGTAGGGCAGCGTGGCGGTGAGGATGTCGGCCACGTAGGCGCGGGTCAGCAGCGCGGTCACGATGAAGAAGGCGACGGCGAGCACGGTGCCCGGCAGGTGCCGACGCCAGGGCAGCCGCCGCGGCAGCACCACGTGGTAGAAGCTGGTCAGGGCCAGGAGCAGCCCGATCAGCACGACGGGCCAGTAGACGGCGTTGACCAGCACCGTGGCGGTGTCGCGCCAGTCGGCGGGGAGCAGGGACACCAGCACCTCGCGGCCCAGCACGAGCAGCGGCAGGGTGAGGACCGCGAGCACCATGCCCACGACGAACAGCCACAGCGCCATGAGCCGGGTGCGGATCGGTCCGCGGACGTCGCGCTGGTCGTAGGCGATGACGATGGTGTTCATGAACGTCGCGGTGCCCGACGACCCGGCCCACAGGGCGAGCAGGAAGCCGACGCTGACCACGTCGAGGCGTCCGGAGCCGAGGATGTCGTTGAGCGTCGGCTGCACCAGGGAGTCGACGACGTCGGGCGTGAGGGCGCGGGCCGACGCCTCGACCAGTTGGTCCTCGATCCGGGCGACGGTCTCCTCGCCGATGAAGGTGCCGAGGTAGCCCAGCGAGCCCAGCAGCCCGATCAGCAGCGGCGGCACCGACAGGATCTGCCAGAACGCCGCCTCCGCCGAGAGGCCGAGGATGCGGTCACCCCACGCCTTGGCCAGGGTCCGGCCCAGCACCTGCAGCGGGACGCGGACCGGTGCCGGCCAGCGGGCCAGCCGTCCGCGTGCGGGAGCCGCGGCCGCGGGGAGCGCGGCCGGAGTGCCGGATGGGTCGGCGTCGGCACCGTCCGGGGTGCTGCCGGCGGCGGCCGGCGATCCACCGGGGAGGACGGTGCTCATCGCCCCAGTGTGCACGCCGCGGCACCGGGCGACCGGCGGCTGGGCCGGTCACCCGGCGCGCGGGTCGCCCGATGGGAGGAGCGTCAGTCGCCCGAGTCGGGGGACTCGGCCGTCTCGCCCTCGGGAGCCGGCTCGGCGTCGGCCTCGGGCTCCGGCTCGGGGGCCACGCAGCGGATGACCGCCTCGGCGGCGTAGGTGGTGTCGAACGTCTCGCGCCGGATCTCCGCGCCGCTCTGCAGGTCGCGGAACACCCGGGTCACGGTGATGTCGAACCCCTGGACGCCGGACTGGGGGATGCAGTCGCCGTCGTCGACCTTCTCCTGCACCGCCGGCTGCCGGAAGTTGGTCCGGGCGCCCTCGATGGCCTCGACCTCGTACCGCTTGGTGCCGTAGAAGGTCACCGTGATCGAGCCCCCACCGCCGCCCCGGGGCTCCCACCGCGTGTCGACGAAGACCCCGGTGTCGCCGTCGTTGCGCCACTGCAGGTCGATCTGGCCCTCGTACACCGTGGCCTCGCGGCCGGCCGGGTAGCGGCTGATGTAGAAGCTGTGCGGCTTGTGGTAGACGTCCTCGAGGCCGGCGAAGAAGACCGCGTTGAACATCGTCGTGGCGAACTGGCTGATCCCCCCGCCGACCGCCGTCGACAGCTCCCCGCCGCTGATCACGTTGGCGGGCACGTAGCCCTGCGCGCGGCCCCGCGGGCCGGTGAAGGTGTTGAGGCTGAAGGTCTCGCCGGGCATGACCAGCGCGCCGTCCACCTCCTCGGCGACCACACGGATGTTGGTGCCGCTGGCGCTGTTGGTCGTCGTGGTGGTGAAGGAGCTGATCTCCTCCCGGATGCCCAGCGCCTGGGCCTCCTCGGTGGTGAGGTCGGCCGGGACCGGGCCCAGCTGGGCGGTCACCGTGCGCGGCGCCGGCTGCGGCAGCACCGCGAGCAGCTGGCCGGCCAGCTCGGCGGGGTCGACCCCCTGGCCGTCGATCGACGGGACCACGGTGACCGAGCCGCCGGAGATCTCGAAGCGCGCGTCCTGGGCGGGGGTGCCGAACTCGGCGAGGTCGTCGCCCGTGGCCTCCTGCAGGTGGGCCGGGTCGACGGCGACGGCCAGCACGCCGTCCTCCTGCGGGGTGAAGGTGAGCGAGGCGGCGATCGCCTCGACGGGGATCTCGGCCGACGTGGCGCCGTCCTGGCTGGTCACCGTGACCGGGGCGGCGAGGGCCGGGGTCACCGTCTCGTCGAGGACCCGCTGCGCCTCCGCGGCGTCCACCGACACCTCCGCGACCTCGACGGGCAGCTCGATGGGGGTCGCCGGGTCCCCGCCCGAGGCCAGGGCGGCGGTGATCGCCTCGGCGGCACCCGCGCGGTCGAGGCTGCGCCCCTCCTCGGGCGTCACGACGGTCGGCGTCGTCCCGTCGAGGGTGATCGTCGCGTCGACGGGGGCGCGGTCGACCTGGGCGGCGATGGCCTCGACCTGGGCGCCCAGCGCGTCGTCCTGCACCGCGAGGACCGGTTCGACGGCCCGCTCGCTGAACAGCGTCACCAGGCGGGTCCAGGGGTTCAGCGGCTGGTCGTCGACGGCGTCGACGGTGCGCTCGACGTCGAGGGTGACCCCCGCGGCGGCGGGGGAGAGGGGCAGCTCCACGTCGTCGGCGACCACGACGTGGTCGGCGCCCACGCGCGGGGCCAGCTCGTTCTCGAGCCGCTCGGAAGCGGCGGCCGGGGAGAGTCCGCCGACGTCCACCCCGGCGATGACGGTGTTGCGGGGCACGTCCCCGCCGGCGACCAGCAGGTCTGCGCCGTACGCCGCACCGAGCACGACGACGGCCGCAGCGGGGGCGAGGACGGCCGGACGCCGCCACCAGGGCCGGCCGGTCGCGACGTCGTCCCCGCGGGGAGGGCCACCGGGGCCGCCCGGACCGGGGCCCTGGTCGCCGGGGCCCTGGTCGCCGGGGCCCCGGTCACCCGTGCCCTGGTCACCCGGGCCCGGGTCGCCGGGAGGCGCCGCGCCCGCGGCCGCCGGCACGGTGTCGTCCGGGCCGGGGGCGTCGCTGGGCAGGGCGCCCGGTGGCAGCACCGTGGTCGAGGAGGCGTCGGCGGGCGCCGGGTGGTCGCCGGGCGCCTCCCCGGGCGCGAAGCGGATGTCCTGGGTCTCGTGGTCCTCGTCGTCCGGGGGAACGGGACCCGATCCAGGGGTGGCCGTGCCGGCTGCGACCGGCTCGGCGGCCGCGGGGTCGGCGTCGGCCTGCCGGTCCGCGTCGGTCCCGGGGGCGGCGGCGTGCGGGTCCTCGGCGGGCGGAGCGGGGACCGGCGCCGGCGGGCCTCCGGGAGCGGCGCTCTCCGGGGTGACCGGGCCGCGGTCGCGGGGCACCGGCCGCGTGTCGTCGGACAGCACCGGCTGCCCCAGGCGGACGGTCTCGTCCGGCTCGGCGTGCTCGTCCGGTGCGGCCGAGGGCTGCGGCGCGGAGGAGGTGGTCTGTGGGGGCATCGAGGGATCTCCGGGTGGCCGTCGACCGGGGGACCCCGGGAACGACGGAGCCGCCGGTGTCCCGTCCGCATCGAGCGGGGAGGGGACACCGGCGGCGGCGTCGGGTGAGGGCTTCATCGCTGTCTGCGACGATAGCGCCTCGTTCAGTGGCTGAGGCGCTGCTCGCCGTCGGTCTCGATGATGTCGACGGCGATGTCGCGGAGCTTGCCCTCGTACTCACGGGCATGGTGCCCGCAGAAGACGAGGTCGCTGCCGCTGGCGAGGACCACCCGCACCTTGGCCAGCGCGCCGCAGCGGTCACAGTGGAAGGGGACGACCAGGTCGTCGGCGGGCGGGGTCGTCGTCAGCGTCTGGGTCATCTGGGTCATCACTCGCTCTCTACCGCACGGACCCGCGGCTGCGGATCGGCCTCCTGCACAGCGCCAGGATGGATCCCCGTGTTCCCGATCCTGCCGATCGAACGGTGTGACTCGCCGTGTCCGGTGAGGCTGGTGCCGTCTGATGCGGGTGGGGCGGGTCAGCAGGGACGTCACTGGATGGTGCCGGTCTGTCGTCGTGGTGCCTGTGCTCGTCGTCGTCTCGTGCGCCGGTTCAGTGTCCGGCTGGTGGGTCCGCTGCTGTCTTGACGTCCCCCACGCTACGCCGCTTACCCGGACGGTGACGGCGTACACCGCACTGCCAGCTCATCCGGGTGAGATCGTGACCATCCCGAGATGCGGCCGTTCCCCCGCCGGGGCGGGGGGCACGCCCCGAACGGCGACGGCCCCGACCCGAGGGGGTCGGGGCCGTCCCGGCCACGGAGAGGGTGGCCCCGTCCCGAGCCTCACCCCGAGCGTGCGAGAGGTGAGGAGGACGGCGGCCCTGCTGCAGGGTCCCGCCGCGAGCCTGCGAGCGGTGGGGGGCAGCGGGGTCCTTGCTCAGTCCAGGTAGTCGCGCAGCACCTGGGAGCGGCTGGGGTGGCGCAGCTTCGACATCGTCTTCGACTCGATCTGCCGGATCCGCTCACGGGTCACGCCGTAGACCTGGCCGATCTCGTCCAGCGTGCGCGGCTGGCCGTCGGTGAGGCCGAAGCGCAGCCGGACGACGCCGGCCTCCCGCTCGGAGAGGGTCTGCAGCACGCTGGTCAGCTGGTCCTGCATCAGCGTGAAGCTCACCGCGTCGACGGCCACCACGGCCTCGGAGTCCTCGATGAAGTCACCGAGCTGGCTGTCGCCCTCGTCACCGATGGTCTGGTCGAGGCTGATCGGCTCCCGGGCGTACTGCTGGATCTCCAGCACCTTGTCCGGGGTGATGTCCATCTCCTTGGCCAGCTCCTCCGGGGTGGGCTCGCGGCCCAGGTCCTGGAGCAGCTCGCGCTGGATGCGGCCGAGCTTGTTGATGACCTCGACCATGTGCACCGGGATGCGGATGGTGCGGGCCTGGTCGGCCATGGCGCGGGTGATCGCCTGCCGGATCCACCAGGTGGCATAGGTCGAGAACTTGTAGCCCTTGGTGTAGTCGAACTTCTCGACGGCGCGGATCAGGCCGAGGTTGCCCTCCTGGATGAGGTCCAGGAACGCCATGCCGCGGCCGGTGTAGCGCTTGGCGAGGGAGACCACCAGGCGGAGGTTGGCCTCCAGCAGGTGGTTCTTGGCCCGCTCACCGTCGCGGACGATCCAGTTGAGGTCCCGGCGCATCTGCGGGGAGAGCTTCTGACCCTCCTCCTCGGCCTGGCGCAGCCGCTCGGCGGCGTAGAGACCGGCCTCGATCCGCTTGGCGAGGTCGACCTCCTCCTCGGCGTTGAGCAGCGCGACCTTGCCGATCTGCTTGAGGTAGGCGCGGACGGAGTCGGCCGAGGCGGTCAGCTCGGCGTCCTTGCGCGCCTGGCGGAGCGCCTCGGACTCCTCCTCGTCGTCCCACTCGAAGTCGGCGCCCTCGGCGGCGACCTCCTCGGCGGCCGGCTCGGCGTCGGCCACGCCGTCGGGGCCGGCGACCACGGTCTCGTCGATCTTGAGACCCTCGCCGCCGTCGACGACCGCGACCGCGGAGCCGTCGGTGGCGACGGCGGTCAGCACGGCGCCCTCACCGGTGCCCGGCGACGGCGTGATGCTCGGCTTGCGGGAGCCCTTGGCGGCGGTGGTCTTCGCCGGTGCCTTCTTGCGGGCCGGGGCCTTGGCCGGGACGGCCGTGGCGTCGCCCGCGGATACCGGAGCGCTGGTCCGGGTGGCCCGGGGGGCGGCGGCGACCGTCCTGGAGCGACTCGAGGTGCTCGCTGCGGCTGCTTCCGGTGCTGGCTGGTCGGCGGGCACTCAGGTTCCTTCCCGTGCTGGGTGCGTTCCCCGGGGGGCCGTCTGGCCCCCGGGCAGCGGCCTCGGCCGGCGTCCGGAGCGGAAGAGGTCCCGCCGAACCGACCGGCGTTTGGCCGGTGCGTGAGCGGGGGATGGCTCTCGGCTGGGGAGCGACGGGGCGGGGCTCTCCCATTGTAACGACGGACTGGGCCGAAACCACCGTTGCGGCCTCCTCGTGCTCGCCCGCAGGGGGTGAGGTGCCCGGTCCAGGAGCGTTCTCACCCTCCGTGGCGACGGTGGAGCCGCTCGGCAGCCCGTGCCGCGGTCACTGCCCGATGCGCTCGTGGGCGGCGAGCGCCGCACCGACGATGCCGGCGTCGTTGAGCAGCTGCGCCGGGACGACGGGGGTGCGGGTGGACAGCAGCGGCACCCACTTGTGCGCCTTCTTGCTGACCCCGCCACCCACGATGATCAGGTCCGGCCACACGCCGGCCTCGAGGACGTCGAGGTAGCGGTCCACCCGCTTGGCCCACTGGGGGTAGCTGAGGTCCTCGCGCTCGCGGGCCGCCGCGGACGCCCGCCGCTCGCCGTCCTCGCCGTCGACCTGGATGTGGCCGAACTCGGTGTTGGGCACCAGGACGCCGTCGGTGAACAGGGCGCTGCCGATGCCGGTGCCGAAGGTGAGCATCAGCACCACGCCCTTCTTGTCCCGGCCGGCGCCGTAGCGCATCTCGGCCAGCCCCGCGGCGTCGGCGTCGTTGAGCGTCTGGACGCCGTCGGGCACGACCGCGGCCAGCCCCGCGGCGACGTCGGTGCCCAGCCACGTCTTGTCCACGTTGGCCGCGGTGTGAGCGACCCCGTGCTTGAGGACGCCGGGGAAGGTGACCCCGATCCGCTCCTGCCACTCGAAGTGCCGCACGATGCGCGCCACCACGTCGTAGACCGGCTGCGGCAGGGCCGGCTGCGGCGTCTCGATGCGCAGCCGCTCCCCGTGGAGCTCGCCCGTGTCGAGGTCGACCACGCACCCCTTGATCCCGCTGCCACCGATGTCCACCCCGAAGCCCAGCACGCGGTCAATCTAGTGACCGGCCACGCGGCCGGCAGATCCCCTCGTGCAGGATCGGGCCGTGATCCCCGACGCGGACCCCGCGGCCCTGCTGGACCTCGCCGTCGCCACCGCGCGGGAGGCCGCCGACCTGGTGGCCCGCGAGCGGGGTTCGGCGGCCGAGCAGGTCGACGTCAAGTCCAGCCCGACCGACGTCGTCACCGCCGTCGACAAGCAGTGCGAGGAGCTCATCACCGGGCGGCTGCTCGGCGCGCGGCCGGACGACGGCGTGCTGGGCGAGGAGGGTGCGTCCCGGGAGGGGCGCAGCGGGGTGCGCTGGGTGGTCGACCCCATCGACGGCACGGTCAACTTCCTCTACGGCCTGCCCGCGTACGCGGTCTCGATCGGAGCCGAGGTGGACGGCGCCGGCGTCGTCGCGGGCGTCGTCCTCAACGCGGCCACGGGGGAGACGTTCACCGCCACTGCCGGGGGAGGGGCGTTCGTCAGCTCCCCGGCGCACCCGGAGCCGGTGCGGCTGCGCGGCAGCCGGCCGGCGTCCCTGGGTCAGACACTGGTCGCCACCGGGTTCGGGTACCGCGAGGAGCAGCGGCGGGCGCAGGGCGCGGTCGTCGCCCGGTTGCTCCCCGAGATCCGCGACATCCGGCGCTTCGGGTGCGCCTCGCTGGACCTGTGCGCCGCCGCCGCGGGCCGGGTCGACGCGTACTACGAGGAGGGGCTCAACCCCTGGGACCACGCCGCCGGTGCCCTCGTCGCGGCCGAGGCGGGGCTGGTGGTCACCGGGCTGCCGGGGCGCCCGTTCGCCGACCCGCTGGGCATCGTGGCGGCCCCGTCGGTCGCCGAGGACCTCGTCGCCCTGCTCGACCGGCTGTACACCGCCGAGCCGTGACCAGGTGAGCCGATCCCGGCCGGGCCGGGAGCCGTGTCAGCAGGCGGCTGCGGCGCTGGAGACGGTGCTCAGGGCGGCGGCCACCTCTTCGGGGCCGGCCAGGCTGTCCGGGAAGACGAACTCCGGGCCGATGACCAGGTCGACCTGGGCGGTGGCCCGGGTGTCGAGGAAGTCACCGGCGCCCTGGAGGAACAGCCCGAGGTAGGCGGCCGCGTCGTTGCCGCGCGGGCCGTGCCGGATCTCGCCCACCCCGGTGACCTCGCGGTCGGTGGGGTCGTTGGCGACCTCGTCGACGACGAAGCCCCGCCCCTGCAGCTCGGCGGCGACCTGCTGGGCCAGCCCCGCGGTGTCGGTGGCGTTGAAGACCCGCACCGAGAGCGTGCCGGGGTCCAGGGACGGCGGGGCGGCCGCCGCGGTGGTGCACGCCGCCGCCTGGGCGGCGTCACGGTCCTGCTCGTCCTGGAGGACGTTCCACCACACGGCGAGCGCGGCCAGCGCCAGCACCAGCAGGAAGATCAGCGGGGGGATGGGCCGACGGCCGCTGCGGGGGCGCACCGCGGAACGGTCGGTCGGCGGCGCGCTCACGGGCTGTCTCCCCCTCGCTGACGGTGGTCGGCGGGAGTCTAGGGCCGGACGGTGACGCTAGATCGCACCGTCGTCCAGTGCGGCGCGTCCCCGCTCCACGCAGGGATCGATGCGCTCTGCGTAGCCGGAGGTGTCCTTGCCGGCCATCGCCCCCGCCTTCGACCGGGCGACGATGCCGGCGACGATCGCGGCGAACTTGAAGTAGGCGAACCCGACGTACCAGTTGAGGTCGGCGAGGTCCAGGCCGGTGCGGACGGCGTAGCGCTCGGCGACGTCCGCGCGCGTGGGGAAGCCGGGCAGCGCTGTCACGCTGCTCTGGCCCGCGACGCTCTCCTCGCCGGGCTGGGGCCAGTAGACGAACAGCATCCCCAGGTCGGCCAGCGGGTCCCCGAGGGTGGACATCTCCCAGTCGAGCACCGCTCGGATCCGACCGGGGGTGTCCGGGTCGAGCAGGCAGTTGTCCAGCCGGTAGTCGCCGTGGACGACGGCGTCCCGCTGGGTGGCCGGCACCGTCTCGGCCAGCCGGGCGGCCAGCGCGTCCAGGCCCGGGCGGTCGCGGTCGCGGGTGGCGTCCCACTGCTTGGTCCAGCGGCGGACCTGCCGGGCCATGAAGCCCTCCGGCCGGCCGAAGTCGCCCAGGCCCACGGCTCGGTGGTCGACCGAGTGCAGGTCGGCGAGGACGTCGACCAGGCCCTCGCCGATCTGCCGCCGCTGGGCGGGCTCGTCGGCGTAGCCGGGCGGGATGGTGTCCACGACGTGCAGCCCCACCACGCGTTCCATCACGTAGAAGGGGGCGCCCAGGACCTCCGGGTCGGTGCACAGGTGGAGGGTCCGGGGAACCGGGACGGGCGTCGGCCCCAGGGCGCTGATCACCTTGTGCTCGCGCGCCATGTCGTGCGCGGTGGCGAGCACGGCCCCGGTCGGGGGCCGGCGGAGGATCACCTCGTCGCCGGGCGCCCCGCCGTCGGGCGTCACGATGTACGTGAGGTTGGACATGCCCGCGGCGATGAGGTCGATGCGCACCTGGCGCCAGCGCTCGTCACCGAAGACGGAGGCCAGGTAGGGCCCCACCACGGACGGATCGGCACCCACGGGAGTCGACACGGCCGCAGGGTAACCTCTGGCGCTCCGCATCCCGTTCGACCCGATCCCATGCCGATGTGTTCGACCCGTCGCAGCGGGCACAAACGGGGACCGCGCGACGTTGGGGGGTCCGCCGGTCAGTCCGGAGCCGGAGTCCCCCGTCGCCGGGGGCCGACCGGCGCGGACTGCAGCACCCGGTCGGTGCCCGCTCCCGCGGGTGCCGGCCACCCGACCACCGGTCGCCCCCGGCGACCGGCCAGGACGGCGGCGTTCCGGCGCCGTCGTCAGACGATCCGGGCGCCGACGCCCGAGAGAACCCCGGAGGAGGGGCACACCCCATGGCCACCGACTACGACGCCCCGCGCCGCAACGAGGCCGACGAGCTCGGCGAGGACTCGCTCGAGGAGCTCAAGGCCCGCCGCGCCGAGGCCCAGTCCTCGTCGGTCGACGTCGACGAGACCGACTTCAACGAGAACCTGGAGCTCCCCGGCGCGGACCTGTCCAACGAGGAGCTCACCGTCCGCGTCCTCCCGAAGCAGGAGGACGAGTTCACCTGCTCCCGCTGCTTCCTGGTGCAGCACCGCAGCCGGCTGGCCGCCACCAAGGGCGACCAGCTGTACTGCCGCGACTGCGCCGCCTGAGAAGGACCCCCCGCCCCCGCAGCGAGGTGGGGATCGTGGGGGGCGCCCGTCCTCGCGACCGCGCAGACCGAGGACGGGCCGGGGAGCACTCGACGGAGGATGAGCCGATGACCGAGGACCGCGATCGCACCGCCGCGGTGCGGGACGTCCCGCCGCCGCGCCCCGTGGCGGCGGGCGCGGCCGACGCCCCGGCCGAGGAGGGGCCGCTGGCCCGGGCCGGCCGGCTGGTGGCCGACGCGGTCTCCGGCCTGCTCGGCGGCTCGGCCGGCACCGCCACGGAGGACGGGCGCCGGCCGGCCGCCACGATGCTGCGGGAGGTCGTGTCCGCGGTCGCCGCGGCGGCCGGGGCGCGGCTCGGGGCCGGCGCCGACCGGGCTCGCGACCGCACCGGCGCCGCCGCGGCTGCGGACGCCGACCCCGACCGGGCACCCGGTGCGGTCCTGGGCGACCTGCTCGCGGCCGCGGCTCCGCGGTTGCCCATCCGGGACCGCGCCCGGCTGCGGGCGGCCCACCCCGGGGCGACGGACGACGAGATCGCCGACGCCCTCGTCGCCCGCGCCGCCCGGCTGACCGCGGGCATCGGCGCCGCCACCGGCGGGGTCACCGCCGCCTCCTGGTTCGCACCCGCGTCCCTGCTGGCCCTGCCCCTCGAGCTGGGCGCCGAGACGGTGCTCACGGCCGCGGTGGAGGTCGTGCTGATCGGCGAGCTGCACGAGCTGTACGGGCGCCCTGCTCCCGGCGACGCCCGCGCCCGCGCGGGCGCCTACCTGTCGAGCTGGTCGGCGCAGCGCGCGGTCGACGACTCGGCCGCCGCGCCGGCCCTCGGCGTCCTGCTGACCGGTGCCACCCTGCGGACCCTGCGCCGCCGCATGACCCGCCGGCTGGCGCGCACCGTCCCCGCGGCCGCTCCGCTCCTGGTCGGGGCGGCACTGGGTGGGCGGGGCAACCGCAGGCTCACCGAGGCCCTGGCCCGCCGGGTGCTCGCCGACCTGCGGGCGCCCCGACCCTGAGGCGGGCGGACGCGGCCCGCGGTTAGGGTCGCCGACGTGCCCGACCCCGTCCTGCCCCGCCCTCCCGCGCCGGGACCACCCGAGCCCGCGGGCACCGTCCCGGACGTCGAGGTGCCGGTGCGGCTGACCTCCCCGGCGGACGTCGTCCCCGCCTACGCGCTGCCCGGTGACGTCGGTGCCGACCTCTCCGTCGCCGAGGACGTCGAGCTGGCCCCGCTGCAGCGCGCGCTCGTGGGCACCGGGGTGGCCGTCGCCATCCCCGAGGGCTACGCCGGGTTCGTGCACCCGCGGTCGGGCCTGGCCCACCGGCTGGGGCTGAGCCTGGTCAACGCGCCGGGCACGATCGACGCGGGCTACCGCGGCGAGATCAAGGTCAACCTGGTCAACCTCGACCCCACCACGCCGCTCACCCTCCGCCGGGGCGACCGGGTCGCCCAGCTGGTGGTGCAGCCGGTGGTGCGGGCCCGGTTCGTCCCCGTCGACCGGCTGCCGGACAGCTCGCGCGGCACCGGCGGGCACGGCTCGACCGGCGGGCACGCGAGCGCAGAGTCGAAGGGGCGCAGCTGACATGCCGTTCGGACGCCGTCGCAACCGGATCGACCGCAGCCTCCGCGAGCGGGGGGTGCCTCCGGAGCCGCAGCACCGGCCGCGCGAGGTCGAGGAGACCACCGGCCCGTGGGACGACGCCGACGCGCCCGACGACGGCCTCACCCGCATCGACCTGGGGTCGCTGCGCCTGCCCGCCATCCCGGGGACGGAGCTGCGGGTCGACGTCAACCCGCAGCAGAAGGTGGTCGGCGCGACCCTGCGGATGGGGGAGTCCCTGCTGCAGGTGTCGGCGTTCGCGGCGCCGCGCGCGGCCGGCATCTGGGACGACGTCCGGGCCGACCTCGCCCGCAGCGCCTCCGGGCAGGGCGGGCGACTGCAGGAGGTGGAGGGGCCGTTCGGACCGGAGCTGGCCGGCACGGTCCTGGCTGCCGCGCCGGCGCAACCGGGCCAACCCGCTCCCAAGCCGGTGCGCCGCGCGGCCCGGTTCCTCGGCGTCGACGGTCCGCGGTGGTTCCTGCGCGGCATGATGAGCGGGCCGGCCGCCGAGAGCCCCGAGGCGGCCGCCGAGCTCGAGGAGGCGTTCCGGCAGATCGTCGTCGTCCGGGGGAACGAACCGATGCCGGTCCGCGAGCAGCTGCCGCTCACCCTGCCTCCGCAGGCGGCGGCCCAGGTCGCCGCGCAGCAGGCGGCCCGGCGGCAGGCCCCCGGGGGCACGCCGCCGAAGGCCCCCGGCGCGTGAGCACCACCACCGCCGCCTACGGGCCGCACCCCGACCAGTTCCTCGAGCTGACCGTGCCGGAGGGCGCCGGCCCCGTGCCGGTGGTCGTGGTGCTGCACGGCGGGTTCTGGCGGTCGGCGTACGGGGTCGAGCTGGCCCGTCCCCTGGCCGACGACCTGGCCCGCGCCGGCTTCGCCGCCGTCGCCGTCGAGTACCGCCGGGTGGGTGCCGGCGGCGGCTGGCCGGCGACGCTGGACGACGTCGCCGCCGCCGTCGACCTGCTGCCCGACCTGGACGACGCCGGCCGGCTCGACCTGGACGACGTCGCCGTCGTCGGCCACTCCGCCGGTGGGCACCTGGCCGCGTGGGTCGCCGGCCGCGGCCGGCTGCCCGAGGGGGCACCCGGCGCGCGGCCGCGGGTGCGGGTGAGCGCCGCCGTGCTGCAGGCCGGGGTGCTCGACCTCGAGCGCGCTGCCCTGCAGCGGCTGGGGGACGGGGCGGTCCAGGCGCTGCTCGGCGCCGAGCCCGAGGACGACCCGGAGCGGTACGCCGCCGCCGACCCGGTGCGGCTGGTCCCGGCCGGCGCCGACCTGCTGTGCGTGCACGGCACCGCGGACGACGTCGTCCCGCCGGAGCAGAGCGAGCGGTACGCGCGGGCCGCGGAGACGGCGGGGGAGCGGGTCGACGTGCGCCTCGTGGACGGCGACCACATGGTGCTCATCGACCCCGCGGGAGCGCCGTGGGCCCTGGTCCGCGACTGGCTGCGGGAGCGCGCCACGGCCCGGCGGTCCCGATCTACGCTTTCCCCGTGACAGAGACACGTTCGGGCGGCTGGCTCGCGCGGACCTTCCAGCGGCTGACCGCGGACGACCACACCATCGACGCCGAGCGGCTGCGCGCCGGGTCGGCCATGTCCGGCTGCGAGCCGGTGAGCTCCTGTCGCAAGGGCGAGGTCGTCACGGTCACCGGGCGGCTCAAGTCCGTGGTCTACACCCCGCGCGAGACCGTCCCCACCCTCGAAGCCGAGCTGTTCGACGGCTCGGGCTCGGTCACGCTCGTCTGGCTGGGCCGGCGCCGGATCCCCGGCATCGAGCCGGGCCGCACCCTCAGCGCCCACGGCCGGTTCGCCTCCTTCGACGGCCGGCAGGTCATCTACAACCCCCGGTACGAGCTGAGCGCCGGGTGACGGCTGCGCCCGAGGGGGACGGGCGGCCCGGTCCCGGCGGCCCCGAGCCGGCCGGCGGCGGGGCGACGCCCGGCCCCGTGGTCTTCGACCGGCACCTCG
Organism: Geodermatophilus sp. SYSU D00697; assembly: GCF_054050175.1. Taxonomy (NCBI): domain Bacteria; kingdom Bacillati; phylum Actinomycetota; class Actinomycetes; order Geodermatophilales; family Geodermatophilaceae; genus Geodermatophilus; species Geodermatophilus sp. SYSU D00697. The sequence goes on along the minus strand of NZ_JBJGYV010000002.1, from coordinate 32,006 downwards.
TCCTGGACCAGCTCGGCGGCTGGCGGGGCATGCTCGACGCGTCCCTGCCCACCGTGGCGTTCATCGTGGGCAACTCCCTCGGCGGGCTGCGGGCCGGGATCTGGTCCGCGATCGGCGCCGCCGTCCTGGTGTTCGGGCTCCGGCTGGTGCGCCGGGAGAGCGTGCAGCAGGCGTTCAGCGGCCTGTTCGGGGTCGCGATCGCCGTCGCCATCGCCGCCGTCTCCGGCCAGGCCCGGGACTTCTTCGTGCCGGGGCTGATCCGCAACGCCGCGCTGGGCGTCGTGCTGATCGGGTCGATCCTGGTGCGCTGGCCCCTGGTCGGGGTGATCGCCGAGTTCCTGGCACCGAGCCACCTGGGCGCGATGGCGTCGCACTCCCTGCCGGGGCTGCGGCGGCGGATCGGCCAGGTGAACGCCTCGCTGCACCACCGGCCCCAGCCCGACCCGACCACCGGGCAGCGGCCGCCCGAACCGCGCCCGGAGCAGCACTGGCGCGACGACCCGCGGATGTACCGGGCCTACGCCTGGCTGACGGTCCTGTGGGGCGTCACGTTCCTCGTGCGGGTCCTCGTGCAGTGGGTGCTCTACCGCGCCGACGAGGTCGAGCTGCTCGGCACCGCGTCACTGCTGCTCGGCCTGCCGGTCACCGCCGTGGAGGTCCTGGTGACCCTGTGGGTGGTGGCCCGGCTGCACCGGCACCGCGCCGAACCGGCCGGCCCGGAGCAGGAGCCCGGTGGGGAGCAGCGAAGCGCCGCCTGACGACGGCCCCGGGAGCATCGCAGCGAGCGCCAGCGAGCGAGGAGCGGACCGGGGCGCGGAGTCGGGCCGTGGACCCCGCCTGACGACGGCCCCGGGAGCATCGCAGCGAGCGCCAGCGAGCGAGGAGCGGACCGGGGCGCGGAGTCGGGCCGTGGACCCCGCCTGACGACGGCCCCGGGAGCATCGCAGCGAGCGCCAGCGAGCGAGGAGCGGACCGGGGCGCGGAGTCAGGTCAGGGACCCCACCTGAGGACAGCCCCGGGACGCGGCCCTTCCCGGCGTCCCCTCAGGCGACCGGCGCGGGGGAGAGCACCTCTTGCAGCTGCTCCTCGACGTCGGCGTGCGTGACGAACAGCAGCTCGTCGCCGACCTCGAGCGGCTCGTCGGGGCTGGGGGTGATGACCCGCTCGCCGCGCAGGATCGCGGTGAGCACCGTCTCCCGCGGCAGCGGCACCTCGCGCAGCGGCTTGCCCGCCCACGGGGTGTCCTCGGCGAGGGTGATCTCCACGAGGTTGGCCGCGCCCTTGCGGAAGCTCATCAGCCGGACGACGTCGCCGACGGTGACCGCCTCCTCGACGAGCGCGGCGAGCACGCGGGGCGTGGAGACGGCGACGTCCACGCCCCAGGCCTCGGTGTAGAGCCACTCGTTACGGGGGTCCTTGACCCGGGCGACGACGCGGTTCACCGCGAACTCGGTCTTGGCCAGCAGGGAGACGACCAGGTTGGCCTTGTCGTCACCGGTGGCCGCGACCACCACGTCGCAGGTCGCCAGCTGCGCCTCCTCCAGCGAGGAGACCTCGCAGGCGTCGGCCTGGACCCACTCGGCGCCGGGCACCGCCCGGGTGCGCACCTTGCGGCCGTCCTTCTCGATGAGCATCACGGTGTGCCCGTTGGACAGCAGCTCACCGGCGATGGAGCGGCCGACCGCGCCGGCGCCCACGATGGCAACGCGCATCAGTGTTCCCCTCTCTCGGGGCCGCGCTCGACCACCTCGTGCACCCGCGGGGTGATCGCGTCGGTCGAGGCGACCACCAGCTGGTCGCCGTCCTGCAGGACCGTGGCGGGCGTCGGCAGCTGGGCCTCGCCGTAACGGACGAGCCAGGCGGCGCGGGCGCCGGAGGCGGCCTCCAGCTCGGCCAGCCGGCGGCCCACCCAGCCCTCGGTGACGGTCACCCGCATGAGCAGCACCTGGCCGGTGGGCTCCCGCCACAGCTCGCTGACCTTGACCGACAGCAGCTCGCGGAGCAGACGGTTCACCGTCCACGGGACGGTGGCCACGCTCGGGATGCCCATCCGCTCGTAGACCTCGGCGCGCTTGGAGTCGTAGATCCGCGCGACGACGTGCTGGACGCCGAACGTCTCCCGCGCCACGCGGGCGCTGATGATGTTGGAGTTGTCCCCGCTGCTGACCGCGGCGAAGGCCCCGGCGGAGTCGATGCCGGCGTCCAGCAGCGTCTGCCGGTCGAAGCCGAGGCCGGTCACCTGGCGGCCGGTGAACTCGGGACCGAGCCGGCGGAAGGCCTCCGGGTCCTGGTCGATGACGGCCACGCTGTGGCCGATCTCCTCCAGCCGGCGGGCGATCGCCGACCCGACGCGGCCGCAGCCCATCACGACCACGTGCACTGGGTTCTCCCCGCTCGTGCGCCGGCGCCGTCCGCCCGCGCTGTCGGGCGCGAAGCTACACCCGGCCAGGCGGGGGACCGCCGTCCGCAGCGCCGCACGTCACCCTCGCGGCGGGGGCACAGGAGCTCCTCCCGTCCGTACCATCGCCGCCGTGCCAACCCTGTCCGACCTCGGACACCTCCCGAAACGGCTGCTGCTCGGCCGTGCCGTCCGCAGTGACCGTGCCGGGGAGTCCCTGCTGCCCAAGCGGCTGGCCCTCCCCATCTTCGCCAGCGACCCGCTCTCCTCCGTGGCCTACGCCACGCAGGAGATCCTCATCGTCCTGACGCTGGCCGGCACCGCGTTCCTGTACCTCGCGCCGTGGCTGGCGATCGCGGTCGTCCTGCTGCTGGGGACCGTGGTGCTCTCCTACCGGCAGGTGGTCCGGGCCTACCCGTCCGGGGGCGGGGACTACGAGGTCGCGTTCAAGAACCACGGGCAGTTCGCCGGGCTCACCGTGGCCAGCGCGCTGCTCGTCGACTACGTGCTCACCGTGGCGGTGTCGGTCGCCTCCGGCACCGACAACATCATCTCGGCGTTCCCCACGCTCGACGAGCACCGCGTGACCATCGCCGTCGGGCTGGTGGCGCTGCTGGCCGCGGCGAACCTGCGCGGGTTGCGGGAGTCGGGCCGCACCTTCGCCGTCCCGACCTACCTGTTCATCACGGGGATCCTCGTGATGGTCGGGACCGGGCTGGTCCGCGACCTGTTCACCGACTCCCCGGTGGTGGCCGAGACGGCCGGCTACTCGGTCACCCCCGAGCCCGGGTACGAGAACCTGGCGGGCCTGGCGCTGCTGTTCTTCGCGCTGCGCGCGTTCGCCTCCGGCTGCACCGCGCTCACCGGCGTCGAGGCGATCGCCAACGGCGTCCCGGCGTTCAAGCCGCCGAAGAGCCGGAACGCCGCCACCACGCTGGCGCTCATGGGCGGGATCGCCGCGACCATGTTCGCCGGCGTCACCGCGCTCGCGCTGGCCGCCGACGTCAAGTACGTGGAGCACCCCTGCGACCTCGTGGGTTTCGCCGACTGCGAGACCGAGCCGCAGCGGACGGTCATCGCCCAGGTGGCCGCGGCGACGTTCGGCGGGGACACGTCGGTGGGCTTCTTCTACATCCAGGCGGCCACCGCGCTGGTCCTCATCCTGGCCGCCAACACCGCGTTCAACGGCTTCCCCCTGCTGGGCTCGGTGCTGGCCCAGGACCGGTTCATGCCGCGGCAGCTGCACACCCGCGGCGACAAGCTCGTCTACAGCAACGGCATCCTGCTGCTGGCCGGCTTCGCCGCGCTGCTGATGGTCGCGTTCGACGCCGACGTCAACCGGCTGATCCAGATGTACATCGTCGGCGTCTTCACCAGCTTCTCCATCGGCCAGTGGGGGATGGTGCGGCACTGGAACCGGGAGCTGCGCACCGAGACCGACGCCCTGGCCCGCCGCCGGATCCGCCGGTCGCAGGCGATCAACGCCGTGGGCGGGTCGCTGACCAGCGTCGTGCTGGTGATCATCGTCATCACCAAGTTCACCCGGGGCGCGTGGCTGGTCATCCTGGTGATGCCGCTGCTGTTCCTGCTCATGAAGGCGATCAACCGGCACTACTCGCACGTCGCCGAGCAGCTGGTGCCCGACCCCGAGTCCCGGATGCTGCCCAGCAAGGTGCACGCCATCGTGCTGGTCTCCAAGGTGCACAAGCCGACGCTGCGCGCCCTCGCCTTCGCGCGGGCCACCCGCCCGGACGCGCTGACCGCCCTCACGGTCAACGTCGACCCCGCCGAGACGCGGGCGCTGCAGGCGCAGTGGGAGAAGTACGACATCCCCGTGCCGCTGACCGTGCTCGAGTCGCCGTACCGGGAGATCACCCGGCCGGTCCTCGACTTCGTCAAGGGCATCCGCCGCGACAGCCCCCGCGAGCTGGTGGTCGTCTTCGTCCCCCAGTACGTGGTCGGGCACTGGTGGGAGAACGTGCTGCACAACCAGAGCGCGCTGCGGCTGCGGGCGCGGCTGCAGTTCATGCCCGGCGTCATGATCACCACGGTCCCGTGGCAGCTGGAGAGCTCGGTCGGCCGGGACGACGACGGCCGTGGCAACGGGCCGGCACCCGGTGACCTGCGGCGGGGGCTCACCGAGCCGACCGAGGCGACCCCGTATGGCTGAGCACCCTCGGTCGACGAGGCCCGCCGGAGACCGCCGTGGCTGAGCGGCGCCGGCGTCCCGGGCGGCGTCCGCCCCGTCCGGCCCGTCCCGACCGCGGCGGTGGCTGGACCGGCTCGGAGTTCGAGGTCACCGTCGGCCGGGTCGCCCACGGCGGGCACTGCGTGGCCCGGCACGAGGGCCGGGTCGTGTTCGTGCGGCACGCCCTGCCGGGGGAGCGGGTCGTCGTCCGGGTGACCGAGGACCGCCAGCCCGGCTTCTGCCGGGCTGACGCGGTCCGTGTCCTGGAGGCCTCGCCCGAGCGGGTCGAGCGGCCCTGCCCCTACAGCGGGCCGGGCCGGTGCGGGGGCTGCGACTGGCAGCACGTCAGGCCGGCCGAGCAGCGGCGGCTCAAGGCGGCGGTGGTCCGCGAGCAGCTGAGTCGCCTGGCCGGGCTGCCGGACGTCGAGGTCGTCGTCGAGGAGCTGCCAGGCGGCCCGCTGCGCTGGCGGTCGCGGGCGCGGTTCGCCGTCGACCGGACCGGCGCGCCCGGCCTGCGCAGGCACCGCTCGCACGACCTGGTGCTGCTGGAGGACTGCCCGATCACCGTCGAGGCGGCCGCGCGCGCGGTGCTGGGCCGGCGCTGGCCCGGTGCCGGGGCCGTGGACGTCGCGGTCGACACGACCGGGACGATCACGACGACCCGGCTCGACCGGCAGGGCCGGGCGCAGTCCACCCGGGTGTCCCGCCCCGGTGAGGAGACCGGTGGCGACGGCGCCGAGCCGGCCGGCCGCGCCGCGCGCACCGCGGCGGGACGGGACTGGGAGGTCGAGGGCACCGGCTTCTGGCAGGTGCACCCGGCCGCGGCCGACGCCCTGGTCGGCGCGGTCGAGGAGTTCGCGGCCGTCCGGCCGGGGGACATCGTGCTGGACCTCTACGCCGGCGCCGGCCTGTTCGGTGGCGCGCTGGCGCCCGCGGTCGGCTCGGGCGGCCGGGTGGTGTGCGTGGAGGCCGACCCCGGGGCCTGTGCGGCGGCCGACGCCAACCTGGCCGACCTGCCGCAGGCGGAGGTGTGGCAGGGCGAGGTGGACGCCGAGGGGCTGGCCGACCTGCTCGACGAGCTCGGCGCCCCGCCGGACGTCGTCGTCCTCGACCCGCCCCGGGCCGGCGCGGGCCCGGCGGTGAGCCGGGTGCTGGCAGGGGCGGGCCCGCGCGCCGTCGTCTACGTCGCCTGCGACCCGGCGTCCCTGGCCCGTGACGTCGCGGCGTTCGCCGCCGCGGGCTACCGGCTCGCGGCGATCCGCGGGTTCGACGCCTTTCCCATGACGCACCACGTGGAGTGCGTCGCGCTGCTGGTCAGGGGCGGCGAGTCGTGAGCGGTGCCGGTGTGCGGACCGGGGTCCGGGACCCACGGTGATCCGCGCCGCCGTGGGGCTGGTCCTGCTCGGGGTCCTGGTGGCCTCCACCGGCGTCGCGGTGGCCGCCCCCGAGCCCTCCGTGCCGTGACGGAGGTGCTGCGGCCGGGGTGAGCGCCCCCGCCGGCGTCGTCGCCGTCGCACGGCGCGGGTCGACGATCAGGACGCCCGCCCCGCCCTGGCCGTGGAGCCCCCGGGCGGGGCGGAGCCCCATGGCACCACGGCGACTCGGTCGCCGGCAGCCGGTGCTGGCGGGTCGCCGCCCGACTCGCCCGGGACGACGTCCCGCACGGACCGAGCAGCCACCTGCCGCGTCCGCGCAGCCGTCCTGGACCACGCCGCCCGGTGAGGGCTCAGAGAGCGCAGCCGCCGCCGGAGGCGATCGGGGCAGCCGTGACCGGCAGGCCGGGGGCGGGGTCGACGACGACCGGGTGCACGCCGGTCAGCCGGCCCATGCAGTTGTCGGCGGACGACGAGTTGCCGTCGCGCCCGTCGACCCACACGTCCAGCCAGGTGGACGCCGACGACGGGTAGCCGGTGTGGCAGGCGCCGTCCTGCGGGGAGTCGCCGTCGCCGCAGGTGTCCTCGACGATCAGGTAGCGCTGCATCGAGGGGACGTAGAACCGCGTCCCGGCGGCCCAGTCCAGGGTGTGCTGCCCGCCGGCCTTGGAGTGGCCCACCGCGACGGTGATCGGGTCGTCGTAGGTGCCGGTCCCGCCCGCGGTCCGGTGCACCTGGGGGTGGGAGATGCTCGGGCTGCCGGCGGGGGTGTTGTCGAAGTAGGAGTACCCGGTCAGGTAGGCCTGGATCTGCCGCCCCCCGGATGCCGCGGCGGCCGCGGGCTCGGGCGCCGGCGCGGGGGCCCGGGTGGTGCGGCGCGGTGCCGGGGCGGGTTCGGGGGCGTCGTCCGCGACGACCGGCTCGGGCTCCGGCTCGGGCTCCGGGGTCTCGGCCGGCTCGGGCTCAGGCTCGGCTTCCGGGGTCTCGGCCGGGGCGGGGGGCGTCTCGACCGGGGGCGTCGTGGTCGGCGCGGTCGGGCTGGGGGTGGCCGGCGCGGTGGCCCGGGAGGCGTGCCCGATCGCGCTCTCGCGGTCCGCCGCCTGACCGGCCACTGCGTCCCCGGGCGCCTCCGCCGCGGCCGCCACCTCGGTCGCGGTGAACGAGGCCGGGCGGGAGGCGTCGAGGGCGATCGCGCCGAGCCCCGCGGCGATGCCGACCAGGGACAGGGCGCCGAGGACGGCCGTCGCCGTCCGGGATCCGCGCCGGTTCCCCGGGAGGACGGCAGGGCGGTGCGACGACGGCATGGGTGTCCCCTCGGGGCGGGTCCGGCAACAGGCAGCGCCGCGGCCACGTGGCCGGGGGACGGAACTCCTTGGAGTCGGTCCAGCGCTGTGCGTCACCGTAGCCTGACCAGGGGAGGTGACGGAAGGGTTCTGCTCGCTTTCTCTCCGTGATCGGGGTCGCGGTCGCCGTCGGGCGGCTCGGAGGGCTCGACTACCGTGCGACGGGTGACCACCTGGGAGTACGCCTCGGTCATCACGGCCAACGACGCCGAGTCGCAGCGAGCCGGGGTGAGCGTGAAGCTCCCCGGCGGCCAGCTCGAGCGGCAGGCCGGTGACACCAGCTCGGTGCTCAACCGGCTGGGCAGCGAGGGGTGGGAGCTGGTCAGCTACCACTCCAGCGGCGCCGGGACCTGGGGCTTCGAGCAGTTCTGGCTGAAGCGGCCCACGTCCGGCTGAGCGAGGACGCCGGCACGGCGTCCTGTGCCGTGTCGTCGAACGCCTGTTCGACACGTGCGGCAGGATGGTGGGGTGGACGGGACGCTGCCGCCGGGCTGGCCGGACGCGGTGCGGCCGCCGGGTGCCCCCGACTGGGAGCAGAGCGCGGTCGCCTGGCTGTTCGACCTGGTCCCGCCGGACTACCGGGCACACGAGGTGCTGCGCCGCTACCCCGTGTTGCTGGCCCGCTTCGCGCGCGACCACGTGCAGGCGGGCCTCGAGGCGGCGCGGGCCGGCTGGCGCACCGTGCGCGTGGAGCTCGCCGACGACCTGCCGGCCGACGCGATGGAGGCGGCGATCAGCGCCTACGAGCGCGAGGGCGCCCGGCTGGGAGCCGCCGCGCGCGGGGTCGAGGTGGTCGCCGGGGCGCTGCGCGGCGAGCGCTGGGTGCCCCGGTTGTGACGCCGGTCCCGGTCGGTCCCGGGAGGTGACCGAGGGCACCTCGAGCCCGCATCCGGCTCCGGTGCTCGACCGGAAGAGCCGGGTGAACGCGGCTACAGTTGATCGGCGGCCGTTGCCGAGCCGTGCACCTGCCGCCGATGGAGAGGACGCTTCCCCCTCGTGTCGCTCCTGCGATCGCTCCGCACCCCCGCCGACCTCAAGGCGCTGACCCCCGAGCAGATGCCGGCCCTCGCCGCCGAGATCCGCGACGCCCTCGTCACCAGCGTCGCCCGCACCGGCGGCCACCTCGGTCCCAACCTCGGTGCGGTCGAGCTGACCATCGCCCTGCACCGCGTCTTCGACTCCCCGCGCGAGCCGATCGTCTTCGACACCGGCCACCAGAGCTACGTGCACAAGATGCTCACCGGCCGCGTCGAGGGCTTCGAGCGGCTGCGCCAGCGCGGCGGCCTCTCCGGCTACCCCAGCCGCGGCGAGAGCGAGCACGACTGGGTCGAGAACAGCCACGCCTCCACCTCGCTGTCCTACGCCGACGGGCTGGCCAAGGCCTTCGCCGTGCGGGGGGAGCGGCGGCCGGTGGTGGCGGTGATCGGCGACGGCGCGCTCACCGGCGGCATGGCCTGGGAGGCGCTGAACAACATCGCCGCGGCGAAGGACCGCCCGGTCGTGATCGTGGTCAACGACAACGGCCGCTCCTACTCGCCGACGATCGGCGGCGTCGCCGACGCGCTGGCCACCCTGCGCCTGCGGCCCGGCTACGAGCAGGCGCTGCTGCAGGTGCGCCAGGCGCTGCACCGGGCACCGGTGCTCGGCTCGGCGCTCTACGACGCGCTGCACGCGATCAAGAAGGGGCTCAAGGACGTCCTCTCGCCGCAGGGCATGTTCGAGGACCTCGGCCTCAAGTACCTGGGCCCGGTCGACGGCCACGACGTCCGGGCGATGGAGTCCGCGCTGCGCCGGGCGCGCTCGTTCGGCGGGCCGGTCATCGTGCACGCCGTCACGACCAAGGGCTTCGGCTACCCGCCGGCCGAGACCGACCAGATCGACGCCTGGCACGCCACCGGCGTCTTCGACCCTGACAGCGGGGCCTGCGCCGCCACGGCGCGGGACTGGACGGCCACCTTCTCCGACGAGCTGGTCCGGATCGGCACCGAGCGGTCCGACGTCGTCGCGATCACCGCGGCGATGTTGCACCCGACCGGGCTGGCGCCGTTCGCCGAGCGCTTCCCGGAGCGCACGTACGACGTGGGCATCGCCGAGCAGCACGCACTGACCTCCGCCGCCGGCCTGGCGATGGCCGGGCTGCACCCGGTCGTCGCCGTCTACTCGACGTTCCTCAACCGCGCGTTCGACCAGCTGCTGATGGACGTCGCGCTGCACCGCCAGGCGGTGACCGTCGTCCTGGACCGGGCCGGGGTGACCGGCACGGACGGCGCCTCGCACAACGGCATGTGGGACATGTCGATCCTGTCGGTGGTCCCCGGTCTGCGGCTGGCCGCCCCGCGCGACGAGCCGACCCTCCGCGAGGCGCTGCGCGAGGCCGTGGCGGTGACCGACGGGCCGACCGTCGTCCGCTTCCCGAAGGGCGCACCGCCGGTCGACATCCCCGCCCTGGAGCGGCGCGGCCCGGTCGACGTCCTCCGCCGGGGCGCGGCTCCGGAGGTGCTGCTGGTCGCGGTCGGGTCGATGGTGCCGACGTGCCTGGCCGCCGCAGAGCGCGCGGCCGACCACGGCATCGAGGTCACCGTCGTCGACCCGCGCTGGGTCCTCCCGGTCCCCGATGAGCTCGTGGCGCTGGCGTCCGGTGTCCGGCTGGTCGTCACCGTGGAGGACGGCGGACGCGCCGGCGGCGTCGGCTCCACGCTGACCCGGGCGCTGCAGGACCGCGGCTGCGACGTCCCGGTGCGGACGATGGGCCTGCCGCAGGAGTTCCTCCAGCACGGCAGCCGCGGTCAGGTGCTGGCCGACGCCGGGCTCACCGAGCAGGACGTCGCCCGCCGGATCACCGAGTGGACCGCGGTCCTCGCCGAGCGCAGCGAGGGCAGCGTCGCCGAGGCGGTGGAGGAGACCCCGTGACCGACGGGGCCACGGTGATCGCCGAGATCCAGGTCGCGCCGTCGCCGCCCGGTACGCCGGAGGACCCCCACGCGCACGTGGAGGCCGCCATCGCCGTCATCCGGGCGTCGGGGCTGCACCACGAGGTCGGCGCCCTCGGCACGACCCTGGAGGGCGAGGCCGACGCGGTGTGGGCGACCCTGCGGGCGGCGCACGAGGCGATGCTGGCAGCCGGGGCGACGAGCGGGATCTCGCACGTCAAGGTCGCCACGGTCGACCGGACGATGGAGAGCCTCACCCGCAAGTTCCGCTGAGAGTGCCGGATCGGGTCCGGTGACCGCGGCCCGTCCACCCGCACCGCAGCGCGTCCTCCCGCACGGCGTACCGCGAGGGAGGACGCGCGGGGATCAGGTCCCCTGATCGTCGCCGACCCGCTGGCGGCCCCGGGACGGCGGGGTCAGGCGCGGTCGAGCGCGTCGGTCAGCAGGTCGCGGGTGAGCTCGACCTGCCACTCACGCGCACCGCCGGCGCGCAGGGTCGCCGCCACGCTGTCGGCGTCCCGCGACGGCGGCGGGCTCCACATCAACCGGCGGACCAGGTCGGGGGAGAGCAGGTTCTCGACCGGCACCCGGTGCTTCTCCGACAGCTCCGCCAGGCCGGCCCGGGCCACCTGCAGCCGGATCGCCGCGGCGGGGTCGCGGTCGGCCCACCGGCTGACCGGTGGCGGGCCGTCACCCGGCTTGCTGTGCTGCGGCAGGTCCGACTCCGGCAGCTCCCGGCCGCGGGCGAGCGCACCGAACCAGGTGCCCACCAGCTTGCGGTTGGCCCGGCCGCGGAAGACCGGCAGCTCGAGCAGGGCCGCCTCCGACCGGGGATCGGCCTGCACGGCGGAGACCATCGCGGCGTCGGGCAGCACCCGGCCCGGTGCGACGTCGCGGCGCCGGGCCAGGTCGTCGCGGGCCTGCCACAGCGAGCGCAGCATGCCCAGCTGCCGGCGGTTGCGCAGACCGTGGACGCCGGAGGTGCGCCGCCACGGGTCGGCCTTGGGCGCCGGCGGGCCAGCGGAGAGGATCGCCTCGAACTCCTGGCGGGCCCACTCGGTCTTGCCCTGCTCCTCGAGGATCGCGGCGAGCGCGTCGCGCAGGTCGACGAGCACCTCGACGTCCAGGGCGGCGTAGACCAGCCACTCCTCGGGCAGCGGCCGGGTGCTCCAGTCGGCGGCCGAGTGGCCCTTCTGCAGCGAGTACCCGAGCAGCGACTCGACGACGGCACCCAGGCCCACCCGCGGCAGCCCGGCCAGCCGCGCGGCCAGCTCGGTGTCGAAGACACGGGTCGGCACCAGGCCGATCTCGGCCAGGCACGGGAGGTCCTGGTTGGCCGCGTGCAGTACCCACTCGGAGTCGGCGATCGCGTCCTGCACCACCGACAGGTCCGGCAGCGGCACCGGGTCGATGAGCCCGGTCCCCGCACCGGCACGGCGCAGCTGCACCAGGTAGGCGCGCTGCCCGTAGCGGTAGCCGGAGGCGCGCTCGGCGTCGACGGCGACCGGGCCGGTGCCGGCGCGCAGCGCCTCGGCGTACTCCACCAGCGCGGTCGAGGTCTCGACCACCGGTGGCAACCCGTCGCGAGGAGCGAGCAGCGGGATGGCCGGAGGAGACGCCGGCTCCTCGTCCGGTGCCGGGATGGGCTCGGTGCTCAGCGCTCGTCCACCTTCTCGCCCGTGTCGTCGACCAGTGCAGTGCCGGGAGCACGCAGCCTGCGCGGAACGGGACCGCAGGAGGCCGGGGAGGGCAGCCGGCGCGGGGCCTGGCGCCCCTGTCGGACACCGATGTTACGGAGTCCCGCTCGCGGGGGGATCGGAGGGACCCAGCAGCCGCACGCCGGGCGGGGGGAGGCCGGCCGCGTTGCCGAGGACGTCGAGCCAGGCGGTGAGGTGGCGGTCCAAGCGGGAGTCCTCGGCCGTCCACGACGCGCGGATCTCGACGTCCACGGAGTGCTCGGGGCCGGCCAGCGCACCGAACCGGGTCGACGCGGTGCGGGTGACCGTGCCGCCGACGGCGTGGTGCGCGGCGCCGGCCTCGGTCAGGGCCTCGGTGAGCCAGCTCCACGCCACCTCGGAGAACATCGCGTCATCCACCATGTGCTCGTCGGTGGCAGCCGACAGGTAGCCGACGCAGCGGGTCGTGCCGGCCCAGGACTCGTGGCCCGCGGGGTCGTGCAGCACGATGAACCGCCCGCTGGCGACCTCGACCTCCTCGTCGCCGTCCTGCTCGGTCACCAGCGCCCCGATGGCGTGGGCGTAGGGCGCCAGCCGCTGGGGCGCGGGGATGTGCTCGAGCTGGATCTCCGGGCGGACGGTGACGCCGGCCAGCGCCTGCAGGGCAGCGCGGAACTCCTCCGGGGGGTCGTCGCCGGGGCGGTCCCCGGGGCCGCGCCCGGCGCCGGCCAGGCTGGAAGGCTCCACGCTCGCAGGGTAGGACCGAAACCGGGCCCGCGCCGCAGACGCGCCGCACCGTTCTGGGAGGATGGACGGTCGTGACCCGCGCTGGCGACCCCCGGACCCTCCCCGCCGACTCGGACCTGGTCAGGGCCGCCCGCGGCCTGCCGGTGTCCCGGACCCCGGTCTGGTTCATGCGCCAGGCGGGGCGGTCACTGCCGGAGTACCGGGCGCTGCGGGCCGGCACCCGCATGCTCGAGGCCTGCCAGGACCCCGAGCTGGTCACCGAGATCACCCTGCAGCCGGTGCGCCGGCACGGGGTGGACGCCGCCATCCTGTTCTCCGACATCGTGCTGCCGCTGGTGGTGGCCGGCATCGACATCGAGATCAAGCCCGGGGTCGGCCCGGTCGTCGCCTCCCCGGTGCGCACCGTCGCCGACGTCGACGCGCTGCCGCCGCTGGAGCCCGAGCGGCTGGCGTTCCTCGAGACGGCGGTGCGCCGCCTGGTCGCCGAGCTCGGGTCGACCCCGCTCATCGGGTTCGCCGGCGCGCCGTTCACCCTGGCGACCTACCTGATCGAGGGCGGGCCGTCGAAGGAGCACGCCCGCACCAAGGCGTTCATGTACGCCGAGCCGGAGGCCTGGACCCGCCTGCTGGACCGGCTGGCGGTCTCGGCGGCGACGTTCCTCCGCGCCCAGGTCGACGCCGGTGCCTCCGCCGTCCAGCTGTTCGACTCCTGGGCCGGCGTGCTCTCGGCCGCCGACTACGCCGAGCGGGTCCTGCCGCACTCCCGCGCCGTGTTCGACGGGCTCGGCGACCGGGACGTCCCGCGGGTCCACTTCGGCGTCGGCACCGGGGAGCTGCTGGCGCTCATCGGGGACGCCGGGGCCGACGTCGTGGGCGTCGACTGGCGGGTGCCGCTGGACGAGGCGGCCCGCCGGGTGGGGCCGCAGCGCTCCCTGCAGGGCAACCTCGACCCTGCCGTCCTGCTGGCCGACCGGGAGACCGTCGACCGTGAGGTGCGCCGGGTCGTCGAGCAGGGCCGGGCCGCCCGCGGCCACGTGTTCAACCTCGGCCACGGCGTCCTGCCGGAGACCGACCCGGGCGTGCTCACCCACGTCGTCGAGCTGGTCCACGAGCTGACCCGGCGATGAGCCGGCGCCTGGTCGTCGTCGGGGCCGGGATCACCGGCCTGGCCGCCGCGTTCGAGTGGCGCCGGCGGCGTCCCGACGACGAGATCGTCGTCCTGGAGGCCGGCGACCGCGTCGGCGGCAAGCTGGGCCGCGTCGAGCTGGCCGGGCACTGGTACGACACCGGCCCCGAGGCGATGCTCGCGCGGGTGCCGGAGGCGGTGCAGCTGGTGGAGCGCCTCGGTCTGTCCGACCGGCTGGTCGCCCCGGCCACCACGCAGGCCGCCGTCGTCCTGCCCGACGGGCGCTTCCCCCTGCCGGCCGGGACGGTCCTCGGCGTGCCCGCCTCGGTCGACGGGCTCGAGGGTGTGCTGACGCCGGACGGCGTGGCGCGGGTGGCCGCCGAGGCGCAGCTGCCGCCGCTGACCCTGGACGGCGACGTCGCGGTGGGGGCGCTGCTGCGCGAGCGGCTCGGCGACGAGGTGGTCGACCGGCTGGTCGAGCCGCTGCTCGGCGGGGTGTACGCCGGGCGGGCCGACGAGCTGTCCCTGACCGCCACGATGCCCGCCCTCGCCGCGCACCTGCCGCGCGAAGGCTCGGTGCTGGCCGCGGCCGCCGCCGCCCGGGACGCCGGCGCGCGCAGCCGGTTCGACGCCGACGGGCCGGTGTTCGTGACCGTCTCCGACGGCATCGGCGGGCTCCCCGACGCGCTGGTGGCCGCCGCGCGGGCCGACGTCCGGCTGCGGACCCCTGCGCACGCGCTCACGCGGACCGCCACCGGGTTCGAGCTGTCGATCGGCCCGGTCGCGGCCCCCCAGCGGCTGACCGCCGACGCCGTGCTCGTCACCGCCCCGGCGCCCAAGGCCGCGCGGCTGCTCGCGCAGGTCGCGCCGGCCGCGGTCGAGCCGCTGCAGGGCATCCCGTACGCGTCGATGGCCGTGGTCGCGATGGCCTTCCCCGCGCAGGAGGTCGCGGCCGGGTCGGGCCTGCTCGTGCCGCCGGTGACCGGGCGGCTGGTCAAGGGCGTCACGGTGTCGTCGGCCAAGTGGCCGCACCTGGCCGGCGAGCACCTGCTCGTCCGCTCGTCGGTCGGCCGCTTCCGCGACGAGTCGGAGCTGCAGCGCACCGACGAGGACCTCACCGCGGCCGTGGTGGCCGACGTCGCCGACCTGCTGGGTCTGTCCCGCCCGGAGCCGGTGGCCACGCGCCTGGTGCGCTGGGGCGGGGGGCTGCCGCAGTACCTCGTCGGGCACGCCGACCGGGTGGACGCCGTCCGGGCCGCGGTGACCGAGGTGCCGGGGCTGGGGATCGCGGGCGCGGCGTTCCGCGGCGTGGGCGTGCCCGCGTGCATCCGCGACGCGTACCACGCCCTCGACGCGCTGGGCTGACCCTCAGGGTCCGCGCCGCTCGGCGACCGGCCGCTCGTCGCCGTCCTCCCGGTACAGGACGACGACGTCGTGTCCCAGCGCGTCGAGCTCGTGCTGGAGCGCGGAGGCCAGGTTCAGCCCGTCGCGGGTCCACGCCGCCCACTCGGCCTCGTCGCCGGCGCGGTGCTCGGGCGGGGGCGGGCCCCAGTCCCACCGGGCGGCGTGCTCCGCGTACCGCTCGTTCCAGGCGGTCAGCCGGGCGGTCAGCTCCGCCGAGACGCCCAGCGTCCCCGGCTCGATGTCGCCGACGCCGCCGGGGGAGCGGTCCCAGAGGAAGGCCCCGCCGTGCTCGGCCATGAGCAGGACGACGGGAGGCGGCCGGGCGTCCGGGTCCATGCGCGCAGTCTCCCCACCCGCGCAACCGGCGTCCGACGCCCGCGCGCGAGAATGGGCGCATGAGCGAGCAGACCGACCAGCGCAGCATCGGCAAGCGGGCCAACGACCTCAACGCGACCATCCGCTACACGATGTGGTCGGTGTTCCGGCTGGCCCGCCCGCTCGGCGACGAGGGGCGGCAGCGCGTCGCCGACGAGGTGGCCGAGCTGGTCGCGGAGCTGGCCGGCAAGGACGTCGTCGTCCGCGGGACCTACGACGTGAGCGGCCTGCGGGCCGACGCCGACCTGATGGTCTGGTGGCACGCGCCGTCGGCGGAGGCGCTGCAGGAGGCCTACACCCGGCTGCGCCGCACGGCGCTGGGCCGGCACCTGGAGCCGGTGTGGTCGCAGCTGGCGCTGCACCGGCCGGCGGAGTTCAACCGCAGCCACATCCCGGCGTTCCTCGCCGACGAGGAGCCGCGCCGCTACGTCTGCGTCTACCCGTTCGTCCGGTCCTACGAGTGGTACCTGCTGCCCGACGAGGAGCGCCGGGCGATGCTCGCCGAGCACGGGCAGATGGCCCGCGGCTTCCCGGACGTGCGCGCCAACACCGTCGCCTCGTTCGCGCTGGGTGACTACGAGTGGATGCTCGCCTTCGAGGCCGACGAGCTGCACCGCATCGTGGACCTCATGCGCGAGCTGCGGGCCTCGACGGCGCGGCGGCACGTCCGCGAGGAGGTGCCGTTCTACACCGGCGTCCGCAAGCCGGTCGCCGAGCTCGTCGCCGACCTGCCCTGACCCCTCCCGCGACGATCATGGAGTTCGGGAAGGGACACCCCGTCGACGCGGGGCGGGTCGCTTCCCGGACTTCATGATCGCGGGTCAGGACCGGGCCGGCTCCAGGCGGATCGACACGCTGTTGATGCAGTAGCGGTCGCCGGTGGGGGTCTGCGGGGCGTCCTCGAAGACGTGGCCCAGGTGGCTGTGGCAGGTGCCGCAGAGGACCTCGGTGCGGACCATGCCGTGGCTGCGGTCCTCGCGCAGGACCACGTTGTCGGCCGACGTCGGCTCGTAGAACGACGGCCAGCCGCAGTGCGAGTCGAACTTCGTCTCGGAGCGGAACAGCTCCGCCCCGCACGCCCTGCAGGTGTAGACGCCCTGCGTCTTGGTGTCGACGTACTCACCGGTCCAGGGCCGCTCGGTGCCGGCCTGGCGGAGGACGGCGTACTCCTCCGGGGACAGCTGCGCCCGCCACTCCTCGTCGCTCTTGGTGACCTTCGGCTGGTTCTGCGCGGACGTCGTCATGCGGTCCACGGTACGACGCCTGGAAGCGCCGGATGATCACGGTCGGGGCCTGCCGGTCAGCGGCCCAGCCCGGCCTCCCGCGCCCGCACGATCGCCTGCGCCCGGTCGGTGACCTGCAGCTTGGTCAGCACGTTGGAGACGTTGTTGCGGACCGTCTTCGGCGACAGGTACAGCGCCGCGGCGATCTGCGCGTTGGACCGCCCGGCCGCGACCAGGTCGAGCACCTCCCGCTCGCGCGCGGTCAGCTGCGGGAACGCCGTCTCCGGGCCGGCCGGCCCCGCCGAGAAGAACTCCGCGATCCGGCGGGCCAGCGCCGCGCCGAACACCGCCCCGCCGCCGGCCACCGTGGTGATCGCGCGGACCACCTCCTCCTGGTCGGCGCCCTTGAGCAGGTAGCCGCGGGCCCCGGCGCGGACCGCGGCGAAGACGGTGCCGTCGTCCTCGCTCATGGTCAGCACCACGACCCCGACGGACGGCGACTCGGCGGTGATCCGCCGGGTGGCCTCGATCCCGTCGAGGACCGGCATCTGCACGTCCATCACCACCACGTCGGGCTGCTCCTCGCGGGCCAGCTCCACCGCCGCGGCGCCGTCGGCGGCGGTGCCCACGACGGTCAGCCCGGGCACCGAGCCGAGCAGCACCGCCAGCCCGTCGCGGTAGACCGGGTGGTCGTCCACCACGGCGATCCGCAGCGGTTCCTCCTCGACCGGTTCAGCCACGGTGTCCCCCATCGCTCCTGCGGGCCGCTGCGCTGATCGCTCGTTCCTCGCTGCGGTGCTCGCGGCCCTGTCCGCTCACCGAACCCCCTCCGTCCGCGGGCAGCACCGCCCGCACCACCGTGCCGCCCTCCGGCGGGCAGCTCACCGAACCGCGGCCGCCGAGCTCCGCGGCGCGCTCCCGCAACGACACCAGCCCCACGCCGGCGGGCGCGGCCGGGTCGATGCCGACACCGTCGTCGGCGACGGTGACGACCAGGGCGCCGTCGCCGTCGCAGGCCAGCGACACCCGCACCGCGGTCGCCGACGCGTGCTTGGCGACGTTGGCCAGCGCCTCGGAGGCGATCCGGTAGGCGGCCACCTCGACCGCCGCGGGCAGGTCGGCGAGCTCCCCGGCGTCCACGGTGACGTCGACCCGCGGGGCGAGCAGCCGCTCGGCCTGCTGGCGCACCGCGCCGGCCAGGCCCAGGTCGTCGAGTGCGGGCGGGCGCAGGTCGTGCACCAGCCGGCGGACGTCGCCCAGCGCCGCGGAGACGTCGTCCCGGGCCTGGCGCAGCAGCCGGTCGGCGTCCTCGGGGCGGGATGCGGCCAGGTTGCGCGCGGTGTCGATGCGCAGGACCACGGCACCCAGCGAGGGCCCCAGCCCGTCGTGCAGGTCGCGGCGCAGCCGGCGGCGCTCCTCCTCCCGCGCGGCGACCAGCTGCTCGCGGCTGGCCTGCAGCTCGGCGGCCAGCGCGCTGGCCCGCGCCGCCGCCGCGGCCTGCCGGACGACGTCGGCGAGCAACCGCTCGTCCCGGTTGACCAGCTGCGCGCGGACGCCGTCCCGCGGGAGCAGCAGCCGGCCCACCTCCTCGCCGCGGTAGGCGATCGGCAGCGACTGGACCGCGGTCGGGCGCCGGCCGGACTCCGCGAGCAGCTGCTGCCCGCCGGGCTGGTCGACCTCGACCCCCACGTAGGGCGAGCGGAAGGCCTCGGCGATGCCGGCCGCGACCGCCATGAGCTGCTCCTCGGCGCCGTCGGTGCGCTCGAGCCGCTCGGCCAGGCCCGAGACGACGCGGTAGGGGTCCTCCCGCTCGCCGAGCACCCAGCGCCGCACCAGGCGCCACGCCTGGGCACGCAGCGGCACGTAGAGCCCGGTGACCACGAGCAGGGCCAGCAGGGTGGCGTCCCGGTCGCCGAGCCGGTCGCCGAGCAGCGCGCCGGCGGCGGCGATCACCGCCAGGTCGAGCAGGACGACGGCGATCGCGAGGCCGCCGTAGACGAGGGTGCCGCCGAGCAGCCGGTCGATGTCGACCGCCCGCGGGCGGAGGATGCCGACGGCGATCGCGGCGCCGGTCAGCGTGACCGCCACGGAGAGGGCGAACGACGCCTCGTCTCCGGGGACGAACATCGTCGTCACCATCACCAGCAGGTCGACGACGGCGGCCCACAGCAGCCACCGCATCCGCCGCCGCTCCTCGCCGCCGGCCCGCCGGTAGCGGGCGACGACGGCCGCGACCGGGACGACCACGCCCAGCAGCGCCGCGGGGAAGGCCAGCCGCAGCAGCGGCAGGGCGACGGCCTCGGGCAGCGGCAGGCTGGTCGGGTCCAGGTCCAGCGAGCGGTAGATCGCGGGGGTCTCCGAGCCGGCGCGGGCGTCGGCGATCTCCGACGGCACCACCAGCAGCAGCGTCGGCAGCAGCGCGGTGGACGCCAGGCTCAGCACGGCCACGGGGCGCCAGCGCCCGGCCGGCAGCCTCCCGTCGGGGTAGAGCAGGAGCAGCAGGGGCAGCCCGAGCAGCAGCCAGGCACCGAAGCGGTTCACGAACCAGAAGGACGCCGTGGCACCGGGCAGCGGCGGGTCGTACTGCAGTGCGAACGTCAGCCAGGACTGCGCGACGCCGTCCAGGGCCCACAGCAGGCCGGTGCCCCCGACCACCCAGGAGACGGCGTTGCCCGGCACGCGCCGCAGCAGCAGGGCGGCGGGCACCGCGAGCCCGACGGCGGGCAGCCCGATGATCCAGCCGGGTGTGGCATGGGCCGCCTCACGCGCGGCGGCCGGGGTGAGCACGTCGAGGACGGTGGCCCCGACCGCGGCCGTCACCGTGACGGTGACGAGCAGCCAGCCGAGCAGTCGCAGCCTCGCCGTCGGGCCCTCGTGCGGGCGCTCCGGTCGCGGCGCGGGAGGGGGCTCCGGCGCCATGGGGGTCGACCCGGCGACCGGGACTGCTGCCTGCACGCGCGAGATCCTCGCCTGCCGGTGTCCCGGCCGTCACGAGGCAGCCGTCCCGTGTCGCCCGGGACGGCGACGGGGACCGGATCGAGGGCGCCGCGCCCTGGCTGCCCGGGACGCCGCCCCGAGACGGTTCCGGCAGGCGGTGCACAGGGCACCGCGACCACGACCAGGGAGACCCGATGTCCCTCAGCACCACGCCTGCACCGGCCCGCACCGACACCGCGGCGGTCCCGAGCCGCCCCACGCCCCGGACGGCGTCCACCCGGGCGGTCCGCCGGGCCGGCATCGCGGTCGCCGTGGGGTCGTCCGCCTGGGCCGGCTGCATCCTGGCCTTCGGCTTCAACGGCGAACCCGGCTGGCAGAACGTCGTCTACGAGATGTCGAGCCTGCTGTTCCAGATCGGTCTCGTGGCCCTCGTGACGGTGCAGCTGCGCACCGGCGCCATCGGCACCGGCAAGCTCGCCCGCTTCTTCCTCCACACCGAACACGTGCTGCTCGCCCTGGCGATGGTCTCCACCGTGCTCTACGCGGTCATCCCGCAGTACTACGAGGAGCCCTGGTTCCTGGCGCTCGACGCCTTCTGGCCCATCTCGATGATCGGCATGTTCCTCATCGGCATCCGGATCGCGATCGCCGGCCGCTGGACGGGCGCCGCCCGGTTCTGGCCGCTCGGTGCCGAGAGCTGGGCGCCGGTGAACATCCCGATCGCCCAGGCCCTCCCGACCCTGTCGCCCTACGTCGCCGCCGGTCACCTGCTCGTCGGCTACGCCGCGCTCGGCGTCGTCCTGGCCCTGCGCCCCGAACTGACGGGTGCCCGCGACTGAGGAAGGGCCGGCGCCCCGTCACCCCGTGACCCCGGGTGGCGGGGCGCCGCCGTGTCCGGCGGAGACTGGGCCGGTGAGCTCGCTGGACACGCCCCTGCCCGACGTCTGGTTCACCCGCGACCTGCCGGTGCTGCGGGCGATCGCCCGGCTGGTGGACGAGCCCCGGTACGGCGGCGCTCCGTACCTGGGGCAGGTGGTGCCGGCCAGTGGGCTGCCCAAGCCGGAGGTCGTCGCGGCGGCGCGGGCGCTGGTCTCGTCGGGCTACGTCGAGGCGCTGACCAACTACGCCGGCGAGATCGTGCGCTTCACCGGCATCTCCCCGGAGGCCCGCCGGCTGGCCGGGCTGTGGCCGACGCCGCAGGGGGAGTGGGAGCGGCTGCGCGAGCAGCTCGCCGCGCGGGCGGAGCACGCGCCCAGCGAGGTCGAGCGGGCCCGCTGGCGGGCGTTCGCCGACGCCGCGGCCGCCGTCGGGCCGGACGACGGGGCGCTGCTGATGTCGGCGCTCATCGGCGGCTACGTGCCCCGGGCACGGTGACCCCGGACGCGACAGCGCCCCCGCCCGGCGAACCGGACGGGGGCGCTGCGACTGATCAGGAGATCAGAGCGGGTTGACGTTCGCCGCCTGCGGGCCCTTCTGGCCCTGCTCGATGTCGAACGAGATCCGCTGGCCTTCGTCGAGCGAGCGGTACCCGCTGGTCTGGATGGCCGAGTAGTGGACGAACACATCCGGTCCGCCGCCGTCAGGGGTGGCGAAGCCGAACCCCTTCTCCGCGTTGAACCACTTGACAGTTCCTTCGGGCATTGCTCGCTCCTAGCTGAGGTGGTGCATCGGGGTCCTGCCATAGCGCAGGGCCTTCCCGACGCCGACGACCATAGCCGCCGGAGGGCGCGTGCGGGGGAGGGGGCAGCCGCCGGAGAGTCCCAGCCGGGTCTTGCGGGAATCCTGCGACTTCCTCGTGAGCAGCCTGCGGCGCGCCCCGGAGAGTCCTCGGTGCCGGGACGGACCCGGCGTCGACCACGAGGAACGGACTCCCGCCATGACCGCCGCCCTGCTGCCCACCACCGCCTTCGCCCTCCGCGACATCGAGGACCTCGCCGAGGCCGACCTCGAGGCCGACCTGGCCGAGCGCATGGCGGCGGCCGGCTGGGTGCTGAGCGCTCCGGCCGACGTGCAGGGGCTGGCGCAGTCGATCGGCGAGGCCGCCGCGGAGGCGGTCGCCGCCCACACCCTCGACCCGTCGGCGGTCGCCCTGCTCGCCTGAGCCCGACGGCCGGGGACCGCCCCGAGCACCATCCGCGCCGTGGGAGCGCCGCCCCCGCGATGTGCGGCGAGGTCGGCGACGACACCACGCAGCCGGCTCAGAGCAGGCGGCCGGGGTCCTCCGGGAAGGCACGGCCGGAGGACGGTGCCCCCGAGTAGTCCGGGCCGCGGACCGGGGACGACAGGGTGCCCGCGGGCAGCGCCAGGGGCTCGGCACGCCAGGACGGGACCTCGATCGGCGGCTGCTCGGCCCAGAACTGCTCGGCCGCCCGCTCCCGCTCCTCGCGCGACTCCCGGACGGCGCGCCGCCAGCGCCGGCCGCCGACGTCGACCCCGACGAGGACCGCGATGCCGACGGCCACGGTCAGGCAGGCGTTGGCCACCGCGGTGGCGACATCCAGCGGGGTCAGCTGCGGCCACCCGATGGTCTCGAGCTGGTGCCCGACGATCTCGACGAGGACGTAGAGCACGCCGTACACCAGGAACGACACCCGCACCGCGCTCACCTCCGCCCGAAGGAACCGACGCCCTCCCAACGGCAGGTCCGCTACCCGGGTGCAGGCTGGACGGCGCCTGCACGGGCGGCGTTCACCCTCCGGGGTGAGGGCTCAGGGCTGCAGGACCTCGTTCCACGGCCGCACCGTCCAGCTCGCGACCACCCCGCCCCGGACGAACGGGTCGCCGGCGATGAACTCCTCGGCCGCCTCGCGCGTGGTGAACACCCCCATCGCCTCGCCGTTCATCGGCTCCTCGAAGGTCCCGACCATGAGCAGCACGCCGCGGTCACGGAACTCGTGCAGCCGGGCCACGTGCGCCGGGCCGTGCTGCTGGGCCAGGGGCAGGAAGTCCTCGACCGCGCGGTAGGTCATCACGTACTTCATGGCCGGCATCCTGGCCCCTCGCGCCAACCGTCCGGGCGGTCCTCGGTCTCGGCCCGTCACCCGGACCGGCGGCGGGACGAGCGGATCGACGCCGGTCAGCCGGCCGCGGTCCTCGGCCGGTCGCCGGGCGGCAGTCGCATCGGCTCGACCGTGCAGCTCCGGGGGAGCGGGATCCGGGAGCGTCGTCCACGACGGCGGCATCGCTCGCGGTCACCGCGCGGGGCACCGTGCCGCGGCCGGCTCGTTCACGGTCAGCGGCGTCGACGTCGTGGCAGGAGGTGACGAGACCCTGTGCGCACTGGTCCTGGTGACGGCGCCGGTCTCCGGTTCCGCGGTGCGGTGGACCTCGCTCCCCGGGCGGGACAGTCCGAGGTCGTCCATGGCCTCCTCGTAGCACGCGTGCAGCAGGTGGACGCGGTCGACCAGCCGGCGCACGTACTCCTCGGACCGCCGGGCCGCTGTGGGTTCGGTCATCAGGTCCCAGAACAGCCACGCGACCTCCTCGCCCCACCCCGACCACACGGTGTCGAGGTGTGTGGACGGGATCCCGAGCGCCCGGGTGAAGCGGACGGCGACCTCGCGCCGCAGCCGCGAGGTGCACGCGCGATGGCGGAGCGCCGCCTGACGGTGCCGCGTCCACTCCGCGGCGGAGACACGCCACCGGCTGAGTACCGGCGGAGGTTCCACCACCAGGCCGATCGCCCGACCCAGCAGCGGCACGAGCAGGTGTCGCTGGCCGTCGGAGAGCTGGTCGTTGGCACCACGCAGCACGGTGGCCAGCTCGTCGTCCACGCAGCGGGGATGGTCGGTGAAGGCCTCACCGGCCAGCAGCGAGGAGTACTCCATGAAGCAGGCACCCCGGGCCGGGTGGCGGTGCCTGCCTCGGCCGAGGACCGGCATCCCGGTCGGCGGCGCCGGCGCGAGATAGTGGTCGGACATGGCTCTCTCCAGCTCCTGGGCGGTCAGGACAGATGGTCCCCTCACCGCGGCGTGCTGGTGTCCCACTCGATACGGCTGGGCCTGGCGATCGGGACGGACGAGGGCACGTGCACCGCGCTCCCTCTGATCCCCGCGACGCCGGTGCCCTTCGCCGCGGAGCTGGGGCCGGTCCGCGAGGGGATGCGCGAGGCCGTGACGAGCGGCACCGCGGTCCGGCTCGCCGACCTGCCCGCGCCAGTCGGTGCGAAGACCGGTACGGCTCAGGACGGCGGCCTCCCCGAGGGGGAGTACGACAACTGCGGTCGACCCGACGGGTACACCGATCACGGCACGGACGGGGAGGTTCCACACGCGCAGACCCGCTTTGTGCAGCACTGCGCGCAGGTAGATGCGGGCCGTCTCCAGGTCCGTGACCACTCCGTCCTGCAGCGGCCGGACCGCGGTGAACCTGGAGGCGCGCGGCCCAGGAGATCGGCTGCTTCCCGCCCGACGGCGAGGACCCGCTCCCGGCGAGTGCCGCCGCGGCTGACCAGCATGACGGTCGGTTCGTCGAAGACGATGCCGCGGCGGACGTCACTCACAACGGTGTTGGCGGTGCCCAGATCGATGCCGAGCTCCACCCATGGCCGCCTGACGCGCGGCCGCACCAGTCTGGGGCGGCGCCGGGGCCCGGTCCAGATCCACCGTCGCCGTCCGAGATCGAACCGACTCCGGCCGGCGCGACCGGGTGGCCTGCGCGCTACGGTTCGCGTACGGGGAGGACGGAGGTCCCCTGCGCGGTGGCAGGTGGGGCTGGGTCAGCACCGATGGTGGGCGCGGCGGGCGCGGCGCCCGCCGTGGAGGAGCTGCGCGTCCAGCTGGCCCACTACCAGGCGCTGGTGGAGTACGCCCCGGACGCGATCGTCATCCTGGACCTGGCCGCCGGGCGCTTCGTGTCGGTGAACGCCGCCGCCGAGCAGCTCTTCGGCATGGCCCGCGCCGACCTGCTGCGGGTCGGTCCGGAGGAGGTGAGCCCGCCGGTGCAGCCGGACGGGCGGCCCTCGGCGACCGCCTCGACGGCCTACCTCGCCCGGGCGCTGGTGGGGGAGCGGCCCCGGTTCGAGTGGACCCACCGGCGCGCCGACGGCACCGACGTACCGTGCGAGATCACCCTGCTGATGCTGCCCGACCCCGAACGGCAGCTGGTCCGGGGCAGCATCCTCGACATCACCGGCCGGCGGGAGGCCGAGGCCGCCCGCGCCACCGCGGTCGCCGAGCAGGCGGCCCGGCGGGCCGCGGAGGTCAGCGTCGCCCGGCTGCAGGCGACCGTCGCCGGGCTGAACGCGATCGTGTGGGAGCGCGATCCGACCACGTTGCGGCTGACGTTCGTCAACGAGCGCGCCGAGGAGCTGCTGGGCTATCCGGCGTCGCAGTGGCTGGCCGACGAGGGGCTGTGGGTGCGGATCCTGCACCCCGACGACCGCGAGGGGGTGCTGGCACGGGCGCGCGCCGAGGTCGACTCCGGCGCGGTCGACTTCACCCTGACCTACCGGGTGCGCGCCGCCGACGGCCGGTGGGTGTGGCTGCAGCACCTCGGCCACGTCGCCCGGGACGAGGACGGCGCCCCGCGGACGCTGCACGCGGTGCTCTTCGACGTCACCGAGGCCCGCCGTCGCGAGCAGGCCGCCGGTCTGCTGGCCGCCGCGGGTCGAGCGCTGACCGAACCCGGTGGCGTGGAGCAACGGCTGGCCGCGGTCGCCGAGCTGCTGGCCGGCGAGCTGGGCGACTGGGCGGCGGTGTGGCTGCGCGGCAATGACGAGCGCTACCGGCCCGTGGCCGCCGCACCCGCCGCCGTGGCCGACCGGGTGCTGGCGGTCGGGCCGCTGCGGGTGCCGTCCGAGTTCGCCGAGCTGGTCGACGCCGGCCGGGCCTTCGTCGTCCCCGAGGTCACCGAGCAGGTCCTGCGCGAGGCCGCTGCGGACGAGGACCGGTACACCGCGCTGGCCGGGTTGGGCGGCCGGTCCTGGCTGGCCGCGTCGCTGAGCGCCGCAGGGGAGTCGGCCGGGCTGCTCACCGTCGCCGCCGACACCCGGACCGGCTACGACGACGCGGACGTCACCTTCGCCGCCGACCTCGGCCAACGGATCGCCACCATGGTCACCACCGAGCGGCTGGCCGCCAGACAGCGGCAGCTGCAGGCACTCACCGCTGCGCTGGCCGCGGCGGGCACCGCCGCCGAGGCCGCGGCCGCCCTGACCGCCAACTTGCGCGAGGCCCTCGACGCATCCGTCGTGGCCGTCTGCACCCTGGGGGAGGACGGCCAGCTGCACACCATCGACCTGCAGGGTCACTCGCCCCGGTGGGCACCCCGGTTCACCACCATCCCGTTGTCCGCGTCCCTGCCGTTGGCCGACGCCGCCCGCACCCGCCACCCGGTGTGGCTGCCCGACCGGGAGACCCTGCTCGAGCGCTATCCGGACGTCGCGCCCTTCCTCCAGGCGCAGACCCAGGCGACAGCGGCGTTGCCTCTCCTGGCCGGGCACCGTCTCGTCGGCGCAGTCGGTGTGGTGTTCAGCCAGCCACGACGCTTCGCCGCCGCCGAGCGGACCTTCCTGCTCACGGTCGCCGGGCAGGCGGCCGCCGCGCTGGAGCGGGCCGCGCTGGCCGACGTGCGCCGGGAGATGGCCGACACCCTGCAGCGCAGCCTGCTGCCTGCCGCGTTGCCCCAGCCGGAGCGGCTGGCGGTCACCGCCCGCTACCTGCCCGCCGTCGCCGGGACCTCGGCCGGCGGGGACTGGTACGACGTGCTCGCCCTGCCCGATGGTCGGGTCGCCGTTGCGGTCGGGGACGTCGTCGG
This sequence comes from Geodermatophilus sp. SYSU D00697, assembly GCF_054050175.1. Taxonomy (NCBI): domain Bacteria; kingdom Bacillati; phylum Actinomycetota; class Actinomycetes; order Geodermatophilales; family Geodermatophilaceae; genus Geodermatophilus; species Geodermatophilus sp. SYSU D00697. The sequence goes on along the minus strand of NZ_JBJGYV010000002.1, from coordinate 5,530 downwards.
CCACGGCGCGCCGGCCGCCGCGGTGATGGGGCAGCTGCGCAGTTCGCTGGCCACTCTGCTGCTCGCCGGGTTCTCCCCGGGCCGGGCGCTGGAGTTCCTCGACATCTTCGCCGCGCCGATCACCGGCTCCCGGGTGAGCACCGCCGCCTGCCTGCTCCTGGACCCCGTCACCGGCGAGCTCACCTACAGCCGCGCCGGGCACCCGCCACCGCTGGTGGCCCACCCCACCGGTCCCCGGTTCCTCGACGACGGACTGGGACCGGCGCTCGGCCTGCTGCCGCACACCAGTGCCCGTCCCGAGGCGGTCACCACCGTGGCAGCGGGGACCAGCCTGGTGCTGTTCACCGACGGGCTCGTCGAGGTGCGGGGCGCCGACCTCGACGACGGCCTCCAGCGCCTGGCCGACGCCGTCACCGCCCGAGCGTCCGCGCCCCTGGACAGCCTCGTCGACGGTGCGCTGGCCGAGCTGGTCGGCCCCGCCGGCGCCGACGACGACATCGCCGTGGTCGCCGTCCGCCCGCTGCCCGCCCCGCTGCGCCTGGAGCTGCCCGCCGACCCCGCGCGGCTGGCGAGCGTCCGGCAGGCGGTGGCGGCGTGGGCCGCCGACGCCGCGGTCGGGCAGCCAGCCACCGAGGACCTGCAGCTGGCGGTCGGCGAGGCGGTGGCCAACGCCGTCGAGCACGCCTATCGCGACACCGGCCGAGCCGGCCGGGTGGACGTGGAACTCGCGGCCGACCGTGACGGCGGCGTGCGCGTGGCCGTCCGCGACGGTGGTGTCTGGCGCCCCCCGGCCGACCCCGGCTTCCGCGGCCGGGGCCTGCAGCTGATCCACGCGCTCACCGGTGACGTGGACGTCCACCACGGCCCGGGCGGAACGGTGCTGCGCTTCCGGCTGCCGCCGACCACGGCGCTCACCGAGGCGACACCGCTGGTCCCCGACGTGACGCGGACATCGCCGACGCTGGCGGTCACCGAGGCGGACGGCCGGCGTTGCCTGGAGCTCACCGGCGACCTGGACCTGGCCGGGGTCGAGGGGGTGCGCGCGGCACTGCTGACCCAGCTCACCGCTCACCGGCCGGCCACCCTGGACCTGACCCGCCTCGGGTTCGTGGCCAGCGTCGGCGTCGGTCTCCTGCTCGAGGCCGCCCAGGTGGCCGGCGACGGCATGGACGTCGTGTTGCCCACCGGTGGGCCGGCGCGGCGAGTGCTGGACCTGGCCGGCCTCACCAGCGTTCTACGGGGAAGGGAGCGGCGGGATCCGCGCTGACCGGGTCCGCATCCGCTCGATCCCGACCAGTGAGGCGATGGCACTCCTCTGCTCCTCGTCCGGAGTCACTCCTCCTGAGCTCCCCCTCGCTACGTCCGTCCTCTCACGGGTCCGGCCCACGTCTCCGGCCAGTACGCCGGGCGGCTCTGACAGGTCGGTGACGGAGCGGTGACGTGGTCGGGCTGCACTGGAGGAGTGGAAGCCCGCGGAAGTCGCGCGTCCGCGCATCGCCACGAGCAGGTGCTCGGGCGTTCGCCGACGAGGTCTGGCGTGCCCAGCCGCGCATCCGGATCGCCAGCGGGGCATCCCGGACCGCACAGCCGGTGGCGACCCGCACGAGTACCGGGAGTACCTGCCGGCTGCCGGTCTGGGCGAGGCGATCTCCCTCGGCACCGTCATGCGCGACGCCATCCAGGCTGCACACGGTCGGCGGTACAGCGTGACCAGCGCCGTCGGGCTCTATCCCACGTCCGGGACGTCCGACGACTGGCATACTCACGCGGCTTCCTGGAGTCCACGAACAGCAGGGCGCTGGGCTTCACGATCGACTGGGGACCGCAGCGGGCGTCGATCTCCAAGGGCTTCCACCCCGACTACTCGGACATGGTGCCCATCATCGAGGAGATCACGGCGGCGCTGCTGGCCTTCTGCCCCGCGGTCGCGAGTCGCAGCCTCGAGCTCCAGCGGGTCGACGCGGGCGCAGCCGTGCCCGATCCGAGGTCGCGAGCAGACACCGTGGCGGACGTCGCAGACCGGCGCGGGCAGCCTCGTCTCCGAGCGACCTCCCGGAGTCGCGTGCCCTCGAGGTGCGCGGCTCCGCGACTGTTCCATGCTGGTGGCCGAGGACGTTCCGGCGGCGACGACTGTCGAGCCGCGGGTCACCGGTCCCAGCCGACGAGGGCTCCGCCGCTGGCGCGCCGGGCTGGACGACGGCAGGACGACGCGGGCGGGCGACGACACCGCCTCGCTCGCCACCCGCCTCTCCGTGACGCCGCGGTGACGCCGTGGCTGCTACACCGGCACGTGCTGATCGGGCTCGATCACGGGCGCGGACGGCCGGACCCAGGGGATGAGGATGACGCCCACGGACGAGGGGGACGACGCCCGGCGGGTGCAGCGCGGACGCAGGGCGGGCCGTTCGGTGAGCGGTGCTCCGTTCCCGCCCGGGCGGTCACAGCGCGACGGTCCGGAACGGCCGACCCGGCAGGTACCCACGGCACCGGACACAGGGTCCCCGGGGGAGACGGACGCTCCGCCACCGACGACGGCGAAGGAGGAGGACGACGATGGCGCGTGAGCTCGCGCTGGAGCGCGGTGTCCGGGAAGCACTGCGCATCGAGGGCGCACCCTTCCCCCCGGTCGAGCACGCACCCGGGGCGGACCGGCAGCCCCGTCCTCAGGAGCCGGCCCTGGTCCGCACGGATCCGGAACCGCTGGACCTGACGGAGCTCAGCCCGGCCGCCGAGACGACCCGCGCGGACGACCCGGATCCGTCCGGCAACCCCGATCCGGTCGTCTTCCACGGGTACGCCCCCGCCGGCCCGCTCGACAAGACGCTGACCAACGCGGCCGACACGAGCGGCGCGGACACCGAGCCGGACGTGATCATGATGTCGGGCAACTGGTTCTGCGACGTGTCCGACGACGCCGGCGCGACGTGGCGGCGGCTGGACCCGACGACGATCTTCTCGGAGACCTTCGCCGGCGGCTTCTGCTGCGACCAGGTGATCACCTACGTCGACTCGATCGACCGGTTCGTGTGGTTCCTGCAGTACAACGCCGACGCCGGCGGGCAGGGCGCCTTCCGCATCGCGGTGGCGTCGTCGGACTCGGTGCGCAGCGATCCGACAGCCTGGACCTACTGGGACTTCGTGGCGGGCGATTTCGGCTCTGCCACCAGCGACATGGACTACCCCGACCTGGCGTTCTCCTCGACCTTCCTCTTCGCCAGCACCGATGTCTTCGCAGCAGGCGGGCGGCTGGTCGTCCGCATCCCGCTCGCGGACCTGCAGGCCGGCGGCACCGTCAACTTCGAGTACACCGACCCGGCGCAGTCGACGAGCGCCTGGGGCGCGCATCTGGTGCAGGAGACCCGGTCGCGGGCTGTCTGGGCGGGGCATGTGTCGAACTCGACGCTCGAGGTCTTCGTGATGCCCGACGGCGGAAACACCTACTCGTCGTTCACCGTGCCGGTGGCAGCGTGGCCGAACGGTGCCCACAGTTCCGTCGGTCCCGACGGCAACGACTGGCTGACCAAGCTGGCCAACTTCCCGAACTTCGCGGTCACTGGGGGCGTGGAGCGGGACAGTGGGCACGTGATGCTGGCCTGGAGCGCCAGCGCCGGGAAGGGCACGAGCAGTGGTTTCGACTTCCCCAACACACACGCGCGGCTGGTCGAGGTCGACCTGGCCGCCCAGACGGTGGTCAGCGAACTCCAGATCTGGAACCCCGACTATGCCTTCGCCTATCCCAGCCTCGGGGTGAACGCGCGCGACGACGTCGGCGTGATCCTGGGGTGGGGCGGCTCGAACGACCATGCGAACTGTGCCATGGGCATCATCGGCGACTTCGTCGTGTGGTTCCGCGACGGCAGCACCCGGACCGTCCAGCGGTTCGGCGACTACCTGACCACGCGCCGGGGACGGCGCAACGGCCGTCTCTTCGGAGCCTGGGGCTACTTCGTCACCGAGGTCCCCGGAGATCCGAACGCGTGCACGTACAACCCCTTCTACGCCCGCTACGGCCGAGCCTCGGCGTGAATGGTGGTGTGCGGCCATGACCAGGAGAAGTCGGCGCTCGCAGGCGACGGTGCGTCACCGGTTCTGGGTGGAGGTCGTGTTGGCGGTCACCGCCGCCGCCCTCGCGGTCGTCTCGCTGATCTGGCACGACTGGATCGAGATCCTCTTCGAGGTCGAGCCGGACGGCGGCAGTGGCGAGTTGGAATGGCTGCTGACCGCCGCCCTGGCCGTCCTGGCGGTGGGTTTCGCGCTGGCGGCGCGGGTGGAGTTCCGTCGCGCCGCGGCGAGCCTGCCTCCAGCGTGACCGGCTTCTCAACGGTCCCAGTCGGGGCAGCAGTCGTCGAGGACCGTTGACGACTGGACGTGAATGCCAGCGTCAGTCGCTCTCATCGCCGGCCGGGGTGCCGGTCCGGTGACGCCGATCAAGCGATGATCACGGCTCGATCGTCCACATCGCGACCAGACGTGCCCGAGACATCTCGCGTGACCTGAACTGCCAGCAACCCGGCGAAGAGGCCGTCCCATGACCGATCGCGCTCTCCTCAGGAGCGCCGTCGCACCCGAAGCCGTACGGGCGGCGCTGGCTGCGCGGGCCGATGAACTGTTGACGGCCGCCCACCCGCACCAGACAGGGGCCATGGCCGATGTCCGGGAGGTCGAGTACCGCGGCCATCGAATCGAGGTGCGCACCAGTTACGCCATCAGCGTGGACGGCCGTCCGTTCGACATCCACATCGTCGTCGACAACGAGGGTCGCGTCTTCTACCACGGCATGCCCACACGCGACTTCCCCTCGGTGATCCACCTGGTGGAGAAGGCCATCGACCAGTTCCCCGACGACTTCGGGCCGGGAGCGGAGCCGGGTGAGACGGGCGGGGGGCGGGATCGGCGGCACCGGCAGCCCGGTCACCGACGGCCCGTTCACACCGGACGAGTACCGGGTGAGGATCGAGTCCGCCTCGCTCGTCGAGCTGCGGGCCACCGACCGCGGCTTGCGGCGCGATCTCGGCGGATTCGCCGACGCGCCCGCGCTGCCCACCTCGGATGACGTGAAGACGACGGTCAGCGACGACCCGTCTGACGACGAGCCCTGAAACCGCCGGCCCGACAGCATGCGCAACCGACTCGAGGGCTGGCGGCCCTACGGCATGCACAACAAGGTGCACGTGTGGGTCGGCGGCGACATGGCTCTGCGAGCTCACCCAATGACCCGGTCTTCTACCTCAACCACTGCAACGTCGACCGCATCTGGGAGGGGTGGATGTCCCGTCACGGCCGGACATACGAGCCGCCCCAGTCCGCGTCGGCGGACCTGGCCGGTCACCGGATCGACGACCCGCTCTACTCCATCCTGATCCAGACGCCGGTGACCCCGGCGCAGGTGCTCGACGCGTCGGTGTACTTCACCTACGACGCCCTGCCATAGCCGCGGGCGTACTCCAGCTGCGTTCGGCGTCCTCGCTGACGCGATGACCGACACGTCCCCAGAGGAGATGTCCCGCGGCCGGCCCCGGGCGCCGGGGCC